>JBBUFE010000016.1:19477-28429 GCA_038056635.1 Patescibacteria group bacterium | reverse complement strand
TCTAACAAACACCGCCATGAAAAATCACGGCACAAGGATTTTTACCAGAGAGGGCAAGACGGCGGAAATTTTAAAGTATGTCATTGCCTCCATTCCTCCGAAGGCGAAAGTTTACGTTGTTGGCGGGGCGGCTAGAAATGCTGTTTATCAAGAGTTGTTCAAAAAATCGCTCCCGCAAAGGGATTACGACATTCTGATTGTCGGTGATTTCAACAGATTCATTAAGAACGTCCGGAGACATGGGTTTATCTACGGAAAAATTCGTAGAAAAAATGACGTCGTACTGAAGAAAAAATTGATTCCTGATCCACAATCAATTACTGATTATATAGTTTTAGATATTCACAGAAGCCATGAGTCTAGTGTTTTGAAAAATCTAAAATCAAACTCTGCTTTTACAATTAACGGTTTTGCAATTCCGCTGCGCAATTACCTTTCTCAAAATATTAAAAAGTTTCTAATAGCTCTCCCCGAAGCAGTGAGCGACCTAAAGAACCATCGTCTGCGGTTAAACATCTCTGGATACAAGGGGCACCCCGGAAATCTCTTTTCATGCTTGCGATTTATGTCTATCGGATTTACGCCTCCAGATAAAGAAGGTGTGGCATTACTTTTAAAACAATTGCCTAGATTGGAAAAATGGCGATTTGAAAGGAATGTAAAGAAAGTTTTTGGCTATGTCGGCAGAGAAAAGAAAGCCCGGCAGCTTGCTAAACGGTTAGGCGTTGAGGTTGATATTTTCAATTTTGAAAAGTTGAAAGAATTTGCCGCCAAGTTGAGAAAGATATGAACGCGATAATAGGCATTCTTGCAACTAAGTATCCGCTATAATGTCGGGATGCGCGTTCTTATTGTCGGTGGCGGGATTGCTGGACTCACGCTTGGCGCTTTTCTCGAGCAGTCAAATATTGAGTACGAGCTTGCGGAAAAAGCCCGGGACTGGAAACAGCAGGGCTATCTCATCGGACTTTGGGACAACGGCCGGGACATCTTGCAAAAGCTCGGACTTGCAGAAGAATCCGACAAGATAGGGGCGCGTGTCCGCAGATATCTCATCCGCGACGGCAAGGGGCGTCTTCTCCGCGCATACGAGCTCGGAAAATTATATAGAGATTACGGAACTGCCCTCTCATTTTTCAAAAGACCGGAGCTTCATGAAATGCTTCTCACAAGAATTAACAGTGGCAACATAAGACTCGGCATCACGATAAACAAAATGGCAGAGAGCGAAACAGGCGTAACGGTAACGCTTTCAAATGGCGAGATTAAAACTTACGACCTTGTGGTCGGCGCGGACGGCGCGCACTCCTCTATCCGCGCACTCGTGTTCAAAGGAGACGTGGAGAGATATGAAAATTGGCGCACATGGTTCACATGGATAGACAACAAGTACAATCCGCCGGGGACGGTAAATGAATATCTGGAACCCGGCGTATTTGCGATGACTGTTCAGGCCGGAGAAAAAACCCTTATCTCGCTATGCGCGCCCGCCGACCATAAAGTATGGGATGTAAAAGAAACTAGAATGGAGAGGCTTAAATCATTATTCAAGAGCGACACCGTATTAATACCGGAAATATTGGAAAACATTAAAGGAGAGGACATTATGCCCACAGATTTGCTTGAGGTGCATTTGAAAAAATGGGTGCGGGGGCGCGTCGCGCTTTTGGGAGATGCTGGCCACGGTTTCGGACCGCATGCCGTTCTTAGCGCTTCCATGGCGATGGAAGATGCGTACGTTCTCGCAGGAGAGCTGATGCAAATCAATAAGAATCGCACATTGGCGGATGCGCTTCTTTCGTACGAGAAAAAACGCCGGAAAAGGACAGCGATAGCAGAGCGCGTAAGCCAGAAAATGCGGCTGTTTTCTCTTATAAAATCGAGTGTTGTTAGAAAGCTGTTGAATTTTATTATTCCATTTGTTCCGGAGTGGTTTCTGGTGCGCGACTTCAATCTTCTCTTGAAAGAAGAGATTTAAGGATAAAATGCAACGTCCGCGCATATGAAAAATCGCACTGAAATCAAAGCGATTGTTTTTGATTTCTTTGGGGTAATTTGTTCAGAAGTAGGCCCTTTTTGGTTCCAAAAATATTTTCCAGAAAAAGAAGCGAGAAGGCTGAAAGACTTTTACGCTCAACTTGCTGATTTGGGCGAGGTTTCAGGGGATGAGTTATTTAGTAATCTAGCTGCGCTTGCGCACAAAACGCCGATAGAAGTCAGCGACGAATTCCAAAGTTTCGTAAAACTAAACAGCGAAGTTATTGAGCTCATAAAAAGATTGAGGCCGTTTTACAAACTGGGACTTTGTTCAAATAGTTCTAGCAGTTTTATACGGTCAATCCTTAAAAGTCAGAGGTTGGGGGATATTTTTGATGTCGTAGTAATTTCAAGCGAATGCGGAGTCATTAAACCTGACGAAAGAATATATAAACTGGTGCTTGAAAAACTTGCTGTGCAAGCCGAGAATTCTATTTTTATTGACGATAGTCCTATTAATATTGAAGGGGCGCAATCTGTCGGAATGAAAGGCGTTATATTTTCTGACTTTCAAGAATTAAATTTGGTGTTTGCAAGGCTGGGTATTAAAACCTCTTCAAAAGTGTAACATGTTGGCATAAGAGAAACCTCGCTTACTTATTCCTGAACTTCTTTATCTTCTCCGTATATCCTTTCAGATTGAGGTTTCCGGGCGCGCCAAGACTTACCTTCGAGGCAATATTTTCTGCCAAGTCTGCCGGCCTGTCTACAGGCGAATCAACAGATTTCGTGGCTTGGCCTGCCGATGTTAAACCCATCGGCTTTTGAGACACCATTCCTGCGGCTTGTTTGTAAGCGTCGCGGAATGGGACGCCTTTTTCGGTCACTAATTTATTTGCAATGTCTGCTGTGAATATTCCTGGGGTTATTTTTGACTCGAGGTTTTTTTTCTTAGGAGTCAGCCTTTCTAAAACCAGGCCGACAACCTCCAAACTGTCTGAAACAATTTTTGTGCTCTCGAAGAGCGGTTTTTTTATTAGCTGTCCATCCCTGTTGTAGCCGGAGATAAGATTCTTTGAGATATTTTTCACCATCAGTTGATTCGCAATTACAACGCTCACATTACCGCGCAAAATCTCCATCACATCGAGATTGTGTTTCTGCGGCATGAGACTCGAGCCAGTTGTAAGCGATTCATCTACGGCGAAGAAATCAAATTCTTGAGATGTAAAAATCAGCATGTCGTTAGCAAATTTCCCTAGCGTCAGCATCACCTGTGCCTGCGTTTCCATGTAAACGCTCTCAAATTTCCCGCGCGAATTCTGGCAATACAAGGAGTTCACTTGTGCGCCGGCAAATCCAAGTTCTTTTGTCGTGAATTCCCTGTCCACGGGAATAGACGTGCCGAAACCAGCGGCAGAGCCAAGCGGATTTTTGTCTATTTGTTTTTCAATTAATGCAATAAAATCCGCATCATCCAACAAGCTTTCGGTAAAAGCCGAAAAATAATGTCCCAAACTAGAAAGCATCGCCTGCTGTGTATGCGAATATCCTGGCATCGGAACGTTCTTGTGTTTTTCTGCGAGCTTTAGAAATTTCTCCGCAAGAGAGATGCAGGAAGTGCGCAACTCCGCAAGGCTGTGCTTCATGTACAGTCTTACGGCAGTATTAACCTGGTCGTTTCTGCTTCTACCCGTGTGCAATTTCCTGCCCGCGTCCCCAACTTTTTCTACAAGATAGTTTTCTATGACGGTGTGGCAGTCTTCATCTTCTGGCGTAATTCTTATCTTCCCTGCTTCAAAATCTTTCTCGAGCGAATCAAGCCCGTTGAGTATTTCCTTGAGCTCCAGAGATGAAAGTATCCCAATTTTCTGAAGTCCCTTTGCGTGCGCGCGACTTGCCTGAATATCAAACGGCATTAATTGCGCGTCAAAAATGGGGTCCGTCGCGACCGTGTATTTTTCGACTGCTGGATGCAGTTTCGATTCTGATTTTTTCCAAAGTTTTGCCATGGTAGTATTTTATTCTTTATTCATTATTCTTTCTTCTTCCGCTTAATCTCATTCGCTATTTTCATCTGAAGCGTGTAGATTTCCGTAAATCCGGCGCTGGCATTTACATTGAAATCATATCCTTCCGCAACATTGAACGACACATGTCCAAGCCCGTATGGAGATTTAAGCGCGGCAACAGTTACGACTCCCTTGAACAATTTCAGAGTGACCGTGCCTTCTACATCTTTGTTTACCTCGTCATTCAGCGCGTTTATTGCATCCATCGCGGGGTCGTACCATTTCGCGCCGTAGCACAAGTATCCCCACTTGATGTCGAGACCAGATTTAATTTCGTTTAATTCGCGAGTCGAAACATAACGCTCAAGCGCCCTGTGGGCTTCGATGATTATGTGCCCGCCCGGCTGTTCATATACTCCTCTGTCTTTCAAGCCAATCAAACGGTCCTCAATCATGTAAACAATTCCGACGCCATGCGCTCCGCCGATTTTGTTTAATGCGATGATTAGCTCCGCAAGTTGCATCTTTTTTCCGTTCAATCCGCACGGCAAGCCGTTTTTGAATTCAAGCTTTACCGTTTCGGGCTTATTCGGAGCTTTCTCTGGGCTGGTGTAAGCGGTGAGAAACTTCTCCGCGTGCGGAATAGATGCAGGGTCTTCAATCTCTCCCCCCTCCCAAGTCATGCCCCACATGTTGTCGTCGACAGAGTACGGGAAATCTTTTTTGACTGGCACTTTGATGCCGTGCTTTTTTGCATAAGCAATTTCTTCGTTACGGTCCATATTCCATTCGCGAACCGGTGCGAGAATTTTCATCTCTGGAGCAAGCGCCAAAATGTACCCCTCGAAACGAACCTGGTCGTTTCCCTTGCCAGTGCTTCCGTGCGCGATGCAATCAATTCCCTTTTCGATAGCCACCTTCACTCCATACTTTGCGGTAATGGCTCTGCCCATAGGAGTCGAGAGATGATACTCGCCCTGGTATGAGGCGTTGGCTTTTATTCCTTTCGCAATCACATCTTCAGCAAATTCTTTTTTCGCGTCCAGAACGATTGCCTCCACTGCTCCAAGGCGCAGAGCTTTCTTGCGAATTGCGTCGAGGTCGTCTTTCTGCTGGCCGATATCCAGGGTCAAGGTCGTAATCTTCACGCCGTATTTGTCCTGCATCCACTTCAACATGACCGATGTATCTAGTCCGCCGGAGTACAGTAGAAGAACATGCTTTACTTCGCCGATTTTCCCCTCGTATGAAGCTACTTTTTGATACTTGTATTGTTTGTCCATATTCTCTTATTTTACACTACTAAATAACGGCCGTGGGGCCGTCTTGGTAGGTTTGTAATGTAATTGCACAAACGCTCTAAAACAGGCCCAGAGAAGGTGTTCGTCGTCGGTTTTGAGTGTTTGTTATGCTTATCTGCATATTTGGACTATACCCCATGTATTCATTTGTTGCAAGATGCCGCTCTTGGACGTTTGGCCTTGTGGACGTATTATAGCCGCTATCTAAAGAGTTTTTAATGAGGTCTTGAAACTATGAAAAACAAGAAAGTCCCAAAAGAAACATGGCGAACATGGATTGAGATTAATCAACAGGCTTTAAAGAATAATTACAGCGTATTCAGACGCTTGATTGGTCCGCCTACAGGCGATTTAGTAAAATCGGATACCAGCCTTATCGGCCCAAAATGTCTTTTGATGGCAGTGGTTAAATCAAATGCCTATGGCCATAATTTGATTGATTTTTCTCTTGCTGTAGAAAATTTAGGAGTTGATTGGCTTGGCGTTGACTCAATTGTTGAAGCCGAGAGCTTAAGAAAAGCTGGCCTGAAAAAACCGATTCTGGTTTTAGGCTACACCTTGCAGAATGGAATAGAAAATGCCATCAAGAATAATATTTCTTTAACAATTGCTGATTTCCCGGCTCTTAAAAATCTAAAAACTATAAATAGGGACGGCGGCAAATTAAAAATTCATCTAAAAGTTGATACGGGAATGCAGCGTCAGGGATTTGTTGTCTCGGAAATTCCCGCTGTAATAAAAATACTAAAATCAGAAACTTTGCCGATAATTCTTGAGGGTGTTTATACTCATTTTTCTTCGGCTAAAAATCCGACATTTCCTTCCATTACGGTTAATCAGATTGAAGAATTTAAAAAAGCTGTCGGTCTGTTGGAATCTGCCGGGTTTGAGACACTCATAAAACATGCGGCGGCAACATCTGGTGCAATTATTTTTCCTCAAAGCCACTTTAATTTAGTCAGAATTGGAATTGGGCTCTACGGCCTTTGGCCGTCGAAAGAGACCAAAGCGGCCTTTGAGGGAAAAATAAAACTTGAGCCGATTCTATCGTGGAAAACGGTTGTGGGCCAAATTAGAAATTTACCCAAAGGAAGTAAGCTCGGCTATGATTTGACGGAAACGCTTAGCCGCCCTTCAAAGGTTGCCGTCTTGCCGATTGGCTACTGGCACGGATTTCCCCGATCGCTTTCAAGTATTGGCAAGGTGTTAATTAACGGTAAGGGGGCAAAAGTTCTTGGTCGGGTTTCTATGGATATGGTTAGCGTTGATGTTACGGATGTTAAAAATGTAAAAGTTGGAGACGAGGCAGTTATAATCGGGAAGAGCGGAAAATCAGAAATTTCTGCCGACGATGTGGCATATTTGAGCGACACTATTAACTACGAAATTGTCACCCGCCTTAATCCATTGATAAAGAGAATGGTGGTTTAAGATTTAACCTCAAACTCTTAGAATATCTTGTGTATCAGCCAAGTCAATATTGAAAGTACAAAGGCGCCCAAAAGCGCAGGCCAAAATCCCGCGACGACAAATCCCGGAACAATCCACGCCATCGCATAAAAAAGAAACGCGTTCAGGATGAGAGAGAACGACCCGAAGGTGATGATTGTTATAGGAAGCGTAAGAACGCGCAAAATCGGCCTAATCACTATCACAATAATCGACCAGACAAGCGCGATGAGAAGAATTGTGATCCAACCGCCAGCGTACGAAATTCCAGGAACTAAATTTGCTGTCAATACAACGGCGGCAACTGTTCCTAGGTACTTAAGGAGAGGGCGCATATGAATTAGGCGCTAGGGACTAGGTTCTAGCTTCTAGTGCATTCTATATCCTGTGCCCTCTAAACTGCAAATCAGTAATTAGAATGTTTATATTTTGGTTAAAAACAGAAGAAATATCCCAGTTACTGCAAAAAATATACCTCCCATGATTTTAACCATTTCTCGTCTGATACTAATCTCCTTAAAGACCAGGATGCCGATACCGATGGTCCATAATGCATTTAGTTGAATAATCGTGAAGCCCACTGAAGCATCGATGTATCGATATGACTCAAGCATGAAGAAACTTGCGCCCAAATAGAGAAGCCCGGCCATGATTCCTAGGGCAACATCTCTTCGTGAGATTTGCCAAATATCACGAAAGAGTCCGCCTTTAACAATCGCGTACACAAACATTGATATAAAGATGGATAAACTCCACACAACCTGCTGAGAATAAACACCGACATTGTCTGTGACATATTTGTTAATCACAGTTACGATGCCAAACCCGATGGCAGAGAGGACAGCAAAGAGTATTCCCGTTTGATTACTTTTTTGATTTTCAGTTGTTGCACTAAAAAACACCGCGGAGACAAAAACGGCAATCCCTGCTAGTACCGCAAAGAGTGCGTTTGTAGTCAAATACTCAGACAAGATAATCAGACTTAATATGACACCGATTGGACCTTGAAGATTTTTCCATTGATTCGAGCGTGATAGGCCGATTCGATCAATCGAGTGTATAAGCAAAAGAAACGATGCCGCCCAAATAATTCCGGCGATAAGGGACCAATTCAATGATTTGTTAATTGTTTCGTGGAATTGAATTATTGGTTGTAGCAGATAAAGCGCAGCTGAACCAATGAAAAAACCAGCCGACATCAGAAGACTAAAATGGAGTGGGTTGATATTTGTGAGTTTCCTTGGCACAACATAGAGGCCGAAGAAAAATGAACTTATCAGCGCGAGAATGTACCCTGTCATAACTTAAAATTGGTTTTTTGATTAAAAATCTCTGTATGTTTTCTCGTTTTTCAACCTGATTGAGTCTATGACTGGAACTCCATTCTCTCGGTGAAAAATAATTCGAAAGACTCCCTTGCGCAGGCGGTAGAAATCAGAACACGATAACTTTTTTATATTCAGACCGTCAGTTTCCCCGTTGATAAGTTTTTCAGATATTTCGGAAAGCAATGCGCGTTCTTTGGCAGTAATCTTCCGGAAAAGCTTCTCTATGTTGTCCATGAGAAAATCCACCGGTGAATTACCGATCAATCTTTTTCAAGATTTTTATTAGGTCAATCGCCCTAATTCCCTTTCCTTTATTGTCGCGAATGGCATCAAATACGGTGTACTCATTTTCCTCTTGGAGCCGGGCGGGCGCAATCAGAATGCGGCTGCCTTTGACTGTAAGAGTAATCGTATTTGTCCCAGTTGCCTTTCGCCAAGCAACAGGGAGGGTTATCTGCCCTTTGCTGGTCACTTTTTGGATTTTTTGCGCCGTTTCCATAATGTATATATTCCTTACTTCCTTACTTTATTACTTAGCAAGTGTAAAGTCAAGCTAGAAGGTTGCCGCGGCATCTCACTTGCATTTTTCCAACTTAAGCGCCGCAAAGTACTGCGGCATGATGAGAAATATAGTCGCTTCGCTTCTTATTTCTCTATCACCTATTCCCACTCCTTTTCTTCCTCTGCGTCAACTCCAGATTTTGGCTCATCTTCGTCATCATCAATACTCTCATCTAAAACTCCCCCGAGCGCGCCCTCTAAAAGCCCGTCCTCCCTTTCTTCATCTTGAAAATCTCTGTAACCCATAGATAACTAAGACCTAGCTCGCCTATTAACCCCACAATACTAGCGAGCATATATTCCCGCGCAAGATTGCAACCTGCA
>JBBUFE010000016.1:11838-19377 GCA_038056635.1 Patescibacteria group bacterium | reverse complement strand
TTCCGCCTAACGCCTGTCCAAACTTCGGCCTTGCGGCGGCTTGGAGTTCTTACGATAAGCGATATTCTTTACCACTTCCCAGCGCGCTACGAAGCGGAAGGCGTCGCGGCGCAATCAGACAAACTTGTTTCCGGAACAAAAGTAACTCTGTACGGAAAACTTTCTAATCTAAAAGCAAAAAAATTATGGAAAAGCCGTCGTCCTGCGACAGAGGGATGGTTCGAGGACGGAGAGGGGCGAGTAAAAATTCTTTGGTTCAATCAGCCGTATATCGCAAAAATGGCTCCGCAAGATACGCTCGTCAAACTTACGGGAACAGTCGCGGGAAAAGATAAGCCATACATTACGAATCCCGAAATTGAAGTCGCATCTGCTCTGCCAGCAGGATTATTTGAGAAAGCTAGAAGCTCGAAGCCAGAAACCCTGCCTGCCGGCGGGCAAGGTAGAAGCTCGCTTTTCCCTGTTTATCCGGAGAGTCGCGGTATATCAAGCAAGTGGTTTTACCACGCGCTTCAAAGAGTGTTCGCTAGCGGCATATTCTCGAGAATAGAAGACCCGATTCCAAAAGATATTCGCGAACGATACCATTTGCCCGAGCTGGCGGCAGCGCTTGTGTGGATTCACGCGCCAGAAAAGCAAAGTCATGCCGAGGCCGCGCGCAAGCGCTTCGCGTTTGAGGAAATATTTACGATTCAAGCGGCGAAGGCGCAGGAGCGCGCATTAAACGACACTCAAATTTCTTTTCCAATCCAAGACGCTCCGGCGCTCGCTCGCAGGTTTTTTTCGTCGCTTGATTTTCCTCCCACATATGCCCAGGAGCGCGCAACTTCCGAAATTCTCAACGATTTCGAGAAGCTCCACCCAATGGCTCGGCTTCTCGAGGGCGATGTGGGCTCTGGGAAGACTCTGGTCGCCGCCGCGACTGCATACGCAGTCGTCAACAGTCGTCCACAAGGACGAGAATTTGGCACGCTTCAAGTCGCATACATGGCGCCGACAGAAATTCTCGCATCACAACATTTCCAGTCCTTTATTGAATACTTCGCGGATTTGCCAATAAATATTGCTCTCATTACTGGAAGCGGTTGTTGGAAATTCCCTTCCAAATCCGCCGGCTGGCGGACACGCAGTCAGGCGACGGCTATTTCGCGCGCGCAGTTATTGAAATGGGTGGAGAATGGCGAGATTGCCATGGTAGTAGGAACCCACGCGCTTATACAAAAATCTGTTCGCTTCAAGCATCTTGCGTACGCAATCGTCGACGAGCAGCACCGCTTCGGAATTAATCAGCGCAAAGCGCTGATTCGCAGAGAGTCGGAAGCGGTTCCGCACTTTCTTAGCATGACGGCAACACCAATTCCCCGCACATTTGCGCTCACTCTCTACGGCGACCTAGACTTGTCGGTTCTGGACGAATTGCCGCCGGGGCGCGCAAAAGTGAAAACGCAAATAGTGACCGATAAAAGCCGCGAATCGGCGTACGAAATAGTGCGGCGAGAACTTAGAGCGGGTCGGCAGGCATTTGTCGTTTGTCCGCGTATCGAAGAACCAGACCCAGCGAAAATGAATGCTTTGCAGGCGAAGTCGGCTAAGGCAGAAGCGAAACGGCTGCAAAAAGATGTGTTTCCAGAATACAAAATCGGGCTTTTGCACGGAGCTATGGTGCCCAAGGAAAAAGAAGGTGTTATGCGAGACTTCGCCTCCGGCAAAATTCAGATTCTCGTCGCCACTTCCGTAGTAGAAGTCGGCATAAATGTTCCGAACGCAACCGTAATGATGGTCGAGGGGGCGGAGCGATTCGGCCTGGCACAGCTCCACCAGCTTCGGGGAAGAATTATGCGTTCATCGCACCCGCCATATTGTTTCTTACTGCCTTTTGCCTCCGGACAGATTTCTTCAAAACGGCTTAAAGCGCTCGAGAAAAGCGACGACGGATTCGCGCTCGCGGAAGCCGACCTCGAAGCGCGCGGAGCAGGAGACTTGTTCGGGCGCCGTCAGTGGGGCATCTCGGACATCGGCATGGAAGCATTGAAGAACCCGCGCTTAATTCAAGCGGCGCGGGAAGAGGCTCACAGGCTAGTGCGCGAAGGTAGAACACTCGCTAAATATCCGTCGCTTGCGGAACGTATTAAGAATGTTTCAAGAGAACTCCACTTCGAATGAGTTTGCGATTAGCAACAAAATAAATATCAGCGTCTTAGCGCATTTACAGTAACAAATGTGTTGTGCAGTCCAGTTGAGAGCGAGAGCTGAAAATTACCGACGCTCTGATACGTATGCAATACATTCTGCGTTACTTGCTGACATTGATTTGCAGGGACTGAAATCTGATATGGAATAGTGCCATCCCCGTAATCAATTGTGTAAATTCCCCCTCCGCAAACATTCGCGGTGTTTACAGTGATTTGCGCCGTAACTGAAAGCGGCGCGTTGCCGGCGATTGGAGATACGGTCATGAAGCCGCCTAGCGCTGGCGCGGCATTGGCCGGAGCTCGAGTAGAGCCCTGGCATTGCGCAATCATTGCGGCAGTTGTCCCCGGTCCCACCACGCCAAATCCGGTGCTTGCAGGCGTGCCCGAGGTTACGATGCTGAATTTCACTTGCCATCTCTTAACAGCCACCTCGGTAAGCGGGCCATAAGAGCCGTTGACAATTCCCTCCGGATAAACTCCCGGGTCGCGCGCCAAAAACTGCTGGAGTCGCCGCACATCGTCCCCGCTTGAGCCGCGTTTTAATCCTTTACCGAAAAGCGGACACGCCTGAATATTTGAGGCGGTCCCCGCCGCGGAAGTTCCTAGTTTTTGCTGAAACTGTTCTGTGCGCTTTTGCAAGTCCTGCGCCTGCTGTTGAAGCTCGGCAGCCGTTGCCGCACTTGCGAGCAGAGGAATACTGATAACGAAAGCAGTTAAGACAGAGAGGGTCTTGATGAGCATACGGTTATTGTGGCATGCCTAGAAGTCCGCGCAACTCATTTAATTCACATCTGTGCGCCCAGTGTGTCCAACGCAAGCTCGGCATAAAATTTTATATTCGGTAAAAGGTCCATTTTCTTTAAGTCCTCTTTCGTACACCACTTCCACTCATCGCTTCGGTCGTCATCGAACTCCGGAACAACTTTGTCTGTAGCCGAAGTGGCAAAATATATCATTGTTATATGTTCGTGTGTCAGAGAAACACGGTGACGATTTATCCCGACAGGAGGAATTAATTCTATATACTTATCACTCTCCGGCACAAGCTTCTTATTTCCGCTCCACAAAATAACATCTAGTCCGACTTCCTCTTTTACCTCGCGCACCGCGGCTTGGTTCGGATCTTCATCGATCTCGATGTGTCCGCCGACCGACATCCAGAAATGGTACTTGTCGTGCATGCGCAAAAGAACCTTATCGCGATACACGACAAAAACTTCCGCAGTTAAATCTACCTTTTCGTGGATGTGTGGTGCCATAAATATTCTTCGTTCCAGTTAGTACGCCCACCAGGGATCGAACCTGGATACATCGTGTATAAGACGATTGCTCTACCATTGAGCTATGGGCGTATGTGTTGCTCGCCAATATACTTGAGTGCCATAGTAATGTACTCCCATAATGCGATATCTTCAAAGAGAACGTTGCATGTGCCATGTCCGTAACCATTTTTGTATGTCAGACCAGAAAGTGACGATGTTTTGATGTACGGCTTACGAAACTGGTTTTGTGGTATAGATAGCGTTGTTGACCAGTAGATGTTCTCTTTTTTTATGCTCATATCGTGATAGAGATGTAGCTTCACAGATAGTTTTGATTTAGAAATACCCAACAACTTTACCCAATTTATAAAGGAGAGAATCACTTCGGGATTCGTATTTGAAATACCGACCAGCCCGCGAGAAGATTTGTTACCCTCTCCCCAATACAAATAAAAACCACCGATAAACAAATCTCGCCGAGACAATTTCCCCATGTCTTTGCGAACGCGTTCGTATGCATCGTCTAAACGCAATTCGCGTTTCTTTCTCATCGTTTCGCGATAATTCTCTATACGCCTCGGATTAATGTCCCTAAGAAGCCGAATCTGTTCGCGGGAAAGTGGCATATCATTGAGCCATGCGCTCAGTGTTCCTTTCCCAACATTCAAAACATCCTTTATTTCTGAATAGCTTTTACCTTCTGCACGCAGTCGTCGCGCTCTTTCCTTGTCAGCAACTCGAGCCATATTGAACCTGCAACTAGGATAACTCTATTATCCTATCCAGAGGTTCTAAACGCAAAAAAGCACTGTGGAAAACTAGCGAATCGCTTTGGCGACTGCTTTCGCTACCCGCTTATCAAACATATCTGGTAGCACCTTTCCGGCTGTCGGATATTTCACGAGCTCCGCGAGCGCATGCGCCGCTTTTAGTTTTATTTCTTGCGTGATTTTTCGTACCCCATTGTCCAACGCTCCGCGAAAAATCCCGGGGAAAGCGAGCGAGTTATTTATCTGATTCGGGAAGTCCGAACGGCCGGTACCAATGACCATCGCCCCGCCTCGCTTCGCCTCGTCGGGCATTATTTCCGGCGTCGGATTCGCCATCACAAACACGATTGACTTCTTAGCCATCAGTTTAATGTCTTCTGCATGCGCCAGACCCGGACCCGAAACCCCTATCAACACATCCGCGCCCGTGAGCGCCTCGCGGAGCCCCCCTTTAACGCGGCCTGGATTCGTGAATTTCGCAAGCTCTTGCTTATGCAACTCTGGGCGCGTTTCGTCGATAATTCCTTTGCGGTCAAGCATGATTATATTTTTTGCCCCAGCTGCACAGAGAATATTTGCCGTCGCTGTTCCTGCCGCGCCCGCGCCCGAAATTACAATCCGTACTTTCGCGATTTTCTTGCCGACTACCTTGAACGCATTCAGAAGTCCCGCTAAAACAACAATCGCGGTCCCATGCTGGTCGTCGTGCATTACTGGAATGTCGAGCGCCTCGACGACCCGCCGTTCTATCTCAAAACATCTAGGCGCAGAAATATCTTCCAGATTGATTCCACCAAACGCAGGAGCGACCGCAAGGACTGTTTTTACAATTTCGTCTGCATCCTGCGTATCTAAAACCAAAGGCACCGCATCTACTCCCGCAAATGTTTTAAAAAGCGCACATTTCCCTTCCATGACTGGGAGCGCGCCCAATGCGCCGATATTTCCGAGCCCCAAGACAGCCGAGCCGTCGGAAATAACGGCGATCATGCGACCCTTCATTGTGTACTCGCGAGCTAATTTCGGATTTCTCGCAACAAGAAGAGAAACCGCCGCAACACCGGGAGTGTATACGAGCGACAAATCAGCGCGGTTGCGCACAGGCGTTGCCGGCATAATTCGGATTTTGCCTCCAAGTTTTTTATGAAGCGCTATCGCCTGTTTCGACAAATCTTTTGCCATGTAGAAATATAGACTACTTTCTTTTCTTGGCCGGAGTCCGCGGACGAGTTGCTTTTTTCCTGCCATTCAAAATCGTCTTCAAAAGCGCCATGCGCACCGAGTGTCCGTATCCAACCTGCTTAAAATACACGGCATGCGGGGAGTCGTCTACTTCCTGCGCAATTTCCCCAACGCGCGGAAGCGGATGGATGATGATAGCTCCCTTTTTCATCGAATCAGCGTGTGATCGATTTATCACATAGCGCCCCTTGAAGCGCAGATATTCTTCTTGGCTTGGGAACCGCTCCCTTTGAACGCGTGTCTGATAAACAACATCTGCCTTCTTCATAGCCGGTTCCATGGCTTCAGTTTCCTCGAATGCCATATCGTGCCGTTTCATATACGCCTTGATGTCATCCCCTATGCATAGTTCTGGTTGTGATACGAATGTGACCCTCACATCCTTATATTTACCAAGAAGATATACAAGCGAACGAGCCGCGCGTCCGTACTTTAGATCCCCCACGAACGCGATGCGAATACCGTCGGCATCGCCAAACTCGCGCTCTATCGTATACAAGTCGAGAAGGGCCTGCGTTGGATGCTGTCCCGCGCCATCGCCGGCGTTAATAACCGGAATTTGAGAGACAGTGGCGGCGCGAGCCGAAGCGCCCATTTCCGGATGTCGTATTACAATAATGTCAGCGTAATAATTCATCACTCGGATTGAATCTTCCAATGTTTCGCCTTTGACAGCCGAGGAAACCTCATTAGCGTTTTCGGCCGTAAGAACATCGCCCCCGAGCCGCATCATCGCTGATTCAAAACTAAACCGTGTGCGCGTGCTCGGCTCATAAAACAACGATGCTAAAATCTTCCCTTTTAGGGAATCATCCGGCTCTTTTTCTAGTTTATTTGCGAGCGCAAATAGGCGTTTCAATAAGTTCCTGTCGAACTGTTGCGTCTTGATTAAATGGTGCATCGCGGAAAAGTATAGCACCGTATCATTTGTTGTATACTATTGGCATGAATAGCGCTATCACGATCAAAAAACCCTTTGATTCGCATGTCCATTTACGGCGCGGAGCGGTGCTCCGCGCCGTGGCCAAATACACTGCCGAGCGCTTCGGGCGTGGAATTATCATGCCAAATACCGAGCCGCCAATAGATACTGTCGAGCAGGCGCTGGATTACAAAAACGAAATCCTCTCCGCCGCTTCCTCAACGCCATCGGAACATTCCAACATTCTGCAGAATGTTGGAATGTTCGCGAAAGAGAAATTCGAACCGCTGATGACTTTTTATTTGACTAAAAAGTTGACGCCGAAAGATATCGAGAAAGGCGCGCAGGGCGATCCGCCAGCCGGCGGATGTAAAATATACGCGGTCAAGTCGTACCCTTATGGCGCTACGACAAATTCGCACTGGGGTTATCGAAATATTCTTGAAGCCACAGAAGTTTTGCGAGAGATGGAAAATATCGGAATGCCGCTTCTTCTCCACGGCGAGGTGCACCTTAACGCAGATGGCGAAGAAGAAGACCCCTATGACGGCGAGAAAATGTTTATCGCGGATGTGCTCCCTCGTTTGCTCGATAAATATCCAAAACTGAAAGTCTCTCTTGAGCACATGGGCTCTGCCGAAGCAGTTGATTTTATGGAAAAGAACGGCAAAGAGGGGCAACTTGTTGCGACCGTAACGCCGCACCATCTTATGTACGACCGCCGCCAAGCATTTTCTGGCGGGTACCGCGCGCTTCTGCACTGCAAACCGCCCGTCAAAACCAAAGAGGACCGCGAGCGCCTGCGGAACATGGTGAGGAAAGGCCTGCCGTTCGTATCCGCCGGCACCGATAGCGCACCGCACCCAGAGTCAAAAAAATTCTCTTCGTGCTGTGCATTCGGCGTATTCAATTCTCCGGTGGCGCTTGAGCTTTACACGCAAGTTTTTGATGAGCTTGGTTGCCTCGACAAATTGGAAGGATTTCTTTCTCTGAACGGCCCTCGCTTTTTTGGTTTAGAACCAGACATCAACACAATTACGCTTATCAAAGAAGACTGGCAAGTTACAGAACCAGTCGTTACGGAAGAAGGAGTGAAAATTTGGCCCCTGTGCCACAAAGAACACGGCCTCGGGAACGAGGTAATCCACTGG
>JBBUFE010000016.1:0-11738 GCA_038056635.1 Patescibacteria group bacterium | reverse complement strand
AATTTGGCCCCTGTGCCACAAAGAACACGGCCTCGGGAACGAGGTAATCCACTGGAAAATCAAGTAGTCTTCCAACTTCTATTTTCTAGGAAGTCTAAAAGCGGCATACCAAGATAGTGTGACTATAATGGTCCATGCAATCATTTGCGCGTATTCTTTAATTGTGGGGTCGGCATAAACCGGTGCGGAAAAACCTGACATCACCAATAGATACCCGAGCATGAATACGGTAAGGACTATCGCAACAAATACTAGGACTATTTTAGCAAAAATGTACATAGTAATGTCTTAAACCAACGGCTGGTGTTCTATATCTGCCTTCTTCTTGGGTGTGATTCCGTGAGCAATCAAAATCTTTTCAAAATCATCGCGCTCTATCGTCTCCACCTCTATCAATTTTTGCGCAATCGCATCCAGCGCCGCGCGATGTTTCTTGATGACGCTCTCCGCTTTCCTTAGCGCGCCGGTGATTATTTTTTTCACTTCCGCGTCAATCTGCGCTGACACTTCTTCTGATTGCTCTCCGCCATCCACTCCCTGACCGAAAATCGTGCGTCCTATTGCCGCATCAAAAGCAACGGGGCCCATTTTTTCCGACATTCCATAGCGCGTAACCATGTCGCGAGCCAGCGCGGACAAAACTTGCAAATCATTGGAAGCGCCTGTGGTGATGTCCTTGAAAATTAATTTCTCCGCAATATAACCGCCGAGAGATACGGCGATGTCGTCCAGAAACTCTTTTCGCGATTGCATGCGCCGCTCATCGAGAGGAAGTTTAAGCGTGTATCCGGCTGCGCGCCCGCGGCTGATGATTGAAATTTTGTGTACCGGGTCGGCATACGGCAAAACCGAAGCGACAATCGCGTGCCCAGCCTCGTGATACGCGGTAATCTCTTTTTCTTTTTTGTTCAACACATGACTGCGCCTCTCGGGGCCGAGCATCACCTTCTCTATGGAGCGAATAAGGTCGTACTGCGTGACTTCTTTTCGCTCTTCGCGCGCGGCAAGAATCGCCGCTTCGTTCATTAGATTGGCAAGGTCAGCGCCAGAAAATCCCGGCGTACGTTCGGCAATAACGATTAATTTCACATCGGGCCCCAACGGCTTTTTGCGAGCGTGAACTTTCAGAATATCCTCTCGGTCTTTGCGGTCGGGCAAATCAATAGTCACTCGCCTGTCAAATCTTCCCGGGCGCACCAACGCTGGGTCAAGGACGTCCGGCCTATTTGTCGCTGCCATCACAATGACTTTTTCATTAACTTCAAAACCATCCATTTCAACTAGGATTTGGTTAAGCGTCTGCTCGCGCTCGTCGTTGCCACCGCCCACGCCCGAACCGCGCACTCGTCCTATCGCATCAATCTCATCAACGAACAATATTGAGGGCGCTGCCTTTTTAGCTATTTGAAAAGTGTCCCGAACTCTCGAAGCGCCGACGCCTACGAACATCTCAACGAATTCCGAGCCGGAGATGGAGAAGAAAGGAACGCCGGCTTCGCCCGCAACGGCTCTCGCAAGCAGGGTCTTTCCCGTTCCGCTTGCCCCCATCAAAAGTACGCCTTTCGGAATTCTCGCACCAATGTCTAAAAACTTTTTCGGATTCTTGAGAAAATCAACGATTTCCAAAAGCTCCGCCTTGGCCTCTTTCGCACCCGCGACATCGGCAAATGTCACCTTCTGCGCGTCGTCTTCCGGGGAGACGAGACGCGCCATTGATTTGCCGAAAGTAAGCGCCTGCATCCCTCCAGCTTTAACTTGCCGCGACAGATACCAGATAATTCCGAAAAGAAGAAGCACAGGAACGAGAAGCGGAGCCAGTGTCAAAAACCAGAAGCGCACTCCGCCTTCGTCTTTGATGTCTATCTTGACCGCGTCAATTCTTTCTTTGGAAACGTTGTAATTGGCAAGTGTTTGCGTAAACGACGTTTCAGTTTCCTTCCGCGAAGTTTTTTCTTTCTTGTCCGCGTATGCCGCCTTTATGGCATCGCCCTCAATCGTCACAGAAGAAATTTTGCCCGCGCCGATGTCGCTGGCTATTTGGGAGAGCGG
Source organism: Patescibacteria group bacterium (assembly GCA_038056635.1). Classification (GTDB taxonomy): domain Bacteria; phylum Patescibacteriota; class Minisyncoccia; order Phycocordibacterales; family UBA2100; genus UBA10103. The sequence continues at coordinate 9,689 of JBBUFE010000016.1, read as the reverse complement.
AACCGCCTCCTTTTCTGTGCTTATGTATTGCTTCACCGAGGAGTACAGCGCGGAAAGCAGAAGGAAAACCAGCATCGCGGTGGCGAGTTGCATCCAGATACTCGGCCCTTTGGGGGCCATTCCCTGCCCGCGCAGCTGGCGCGGCCGTTGGTTTTTTTGTTGTGGCATTGCAGACATGTCAGCGAATTATACATAAATAGCCCCGACGCGCTAAGAGTGGTCGGGGTCTCGACCAAAGCGTCGGGACTTCTAGGTGCTACCTGCCTGCCGGCAGGCAGGGAAGCCAGCTTCTAGATTGCGGAAAAATATAGAATGAAAGTGCCGCGTTATATTAATCTTTGCGGTATAGTACCTGTATGTCTCTGATTGAAAACAAGAGAGTCGGATTCGACTATGCAATCCTGGAAACGCTCGAGGCGGGATTGGAATTGTTCGGATTTGAGGTTAAATCTTTGCGGGCTGGGAACGGCTCGCTCAAGGGAGCGCATGTCGTCGCGCGCGGGGGCGAGGCGTACCTTGTCGGAGCTTCAATCCCCGCTTGGCAATCAGCTAACGCACCGAAATCGTACGACCCGGAGAGAACCCGACGGCTTTTGCTTTCGCGAAAAGAAATCGCGCGCGTTACCTCCGCAGAATCCGAAAAGGGATTGACAATAGTGCCTCTTTCGGTGTACAATAAACGCTTCAAGTTGAAGCTCGGAATCGCGATTGCGCGCGGAAAGAAAAAGGAGGATAAACGCCACTCTATACGCGCTCGCGAAGAAAAGCGGAGAATTGATAGAACTTTGAAAACTAAATAGCTGTGCCGGTCATTCGCTCCTAGCGCATTTCTATTTTGAAAATTGGTATTTGGAAATTGCGCGCGAAGCGCGCTAAGAGGGGGTGACTGGCTTCGACAGAGAAATCGGTGTGTGTTTGCGCGTTGCGGAATTGAACGAATTCCTAAAAACGTTCAAAAACCCAAGTGCGAATAAAGTAGCACGTGCAATTTTGTCACCTATTCAGATGGCAGACTTGCAGTTCGCTTACGCGAAAGCCTAATCGACCGTCCGTGAGCTTGATACTTGGTTAGAGCTCTCCGGGCGTCAATTTTTCCAAGTACTGACAAACAGTGTCCTCTCGTTTGTCTAAGACAAAGGACTAGGGCGCATATGATTCTGTTCATCTTATACATATGCATCTGAAATCAGAATTTATTTTCTGACAAGATGACCTACGCTTCGTAGATACACTCACGCATCTTTCTCTGCACGGGAGTTCGATTCTCCCCACCTCCACCAAAATAAGAAAAAGGAAGCCCATCGTGCCGATGTCGTCCGTAATCCAAACGGCAAAACGCTCGGGCTTGCTTAAGCCTTCTTTATGCTCAATGTTTACGTTCCTGATCGGCTTTCGAGCCCTCTTTAATTCCTCAAGCGCAAGAGGTTTCTTTAGTTCCATACCGGGCATACTTAATAGTCCTCCACAGAAACTTAAATTCCGCCACTTCCTTACGCATCTTACTGCATATCCAACATGGCTTTATATGAAGGGCGGGCTCCCGGACTTTACTCTTGAATACTCTTGCTAGATTGAAGCAGGCCAATAATCTGATCTGCAATTATTTCAGGAGCTGTTTTAGATGTGTCAAAGGAAACGGCGCCTTTTGGCACGAACCAATCCTTAGATGCGTTCTCGAGAAATAATCCTTCATCTGTAACAGAGAGCTTGCCGCCTTCACGCTTTGCATTTTCGACACGTTCACGAAAGCGATGTAACAATATATCCATGGGAGCGGTAAGCTCTATAAAAACAAAAGTGTACCCGTATTTCTCTGTAATTTCACGATATTGAAGATACTCGGTTTTATTTTTAAAACCTGAAAGAAGCAGTACCGAAATATTTTCTTTACAGACTACTTCAAAGAATCCCAAAGTCAGATTCTTTATAAGATGTGCGTGCTTGTCTCTGTGATAACCTGCCAACTGCCGCTTTAATTTATCATATGCTATTGTATAAATACTCGGCAATCTATCAGACAGAATTTTCGCGACAGAAGACTTTCCTGAACAACTTTTTCCCGAAAGATGAATAACAAATTTTCGTAGCATCATAATGATTGCATTCTTCCTTCAATTTACATGGGAGGCAATGAACTGCTTGACCGCTTCCGAATCGGGCTCGATTCGAGTCGTATGCTCCGGGAGATTTGCAAGACTTTCGTATCCCTTCGGAACAGAAACCTCAATGCCAAGCGCTTCTCGCATCGTATCGGCAAACTTCGCTGGTTGCGCCGTTTCAATTACGACAAGCGGGATTCCTCTTTCTCGTTTTTCAAGACCAGCTTTCATAGCAACAGCGGTATGCGGGTCAATTACAACTTCGTATTTTTCGTACATCCCGCGAATGGTCTCGAGTACGTCCGCGTCAGTCGCACTTCCGGAAGTGATACCAAAGGCCATGCCTGGCTCTGATTTTCCGATGTTGAATTCTCTTTTCTCATTCAACTCTTTCCACAGAGCACGAACTTTCGCGGGGTCTCGCTCGACATAATCAAATATGAAACGCTCAAAGTTTGACGCCGATGCGATATCCATTGAAGGGCTCGAGGTAACTTTAACATCGCTTCCTTTTCGTACGCGGTAGATTCCGCTTTTAAAAAATTGGTCGAGTACATCGTTTTCATTTGTGCAGACTATTATCTCGATATTCAAACCCATTTTCGAAGCGATGTACGCAGAAAGGGCGTTGCCGAAATTACCGCTTGGCACGGCGTATGCAACTTTTTCTGAATTGTTTTTGGCCACCTGCAGATACGAGTAGAAATAGTAAACAACCTGCGCAGAGATTCGCGCCCAATTGATAGAGTTCACCGCGCCGAGTTTGTACTTCTTTTTGAAATCCGCGTCCGCATTCGCTTCTTTCACGATTGTTTGGCAATCGTCAAATGTTCCGTTCACTACCAGATTGAAAATATTCGGCTCATTTAGCGTGTACATTTGTCGCTGTTGAAAACGGCTCATTCGACCATAGGGCGAGAGCATGAAGAGACGAATGCCCTTCTTGCCCTTAAGCGCATAGGCTGCCGCGGAGCCGGTGTCGCCAGAAGTCGCCCCAAGAATGTTAAGTTCCTTGCCCTCTTTCCCAAGAGTATACTCCATCAAGTTTCCAAGCAATTGCAAAGGCACATCCTTAAACGCCAAGGTCGGACCGTTTGAGAGTTGTAGAAGCGAAAGCCCTTGTTCCAGATTTTTAAGCGGTGTGATTTCAGATGTTCCGAAAATTTCCTTTGTGTATGTGCGCGAAATTAGCTCGCTCAAATCTTTTTCACTTATGTCGTCTATAAAAGTGCGCAGAATGTGCAAAGCAACCTCATAGTAATCCTTGCCGCGAAGCGCATCGAATTCTTTATCAGTGATTTTCGGATATTTTTCCGGAACGTAAAGCCCGCCGTCCGGAGCAAGACCCTCGAGCAAGATTTCTTTGAACCCCCGCGGTTCCGCGCCGCCACGGGTTGAGATGTATCGCATGTTTTTCAGTTTACCCCCTAAAACATATTTAACGAAGTAAAATATGTTCGGGCTAACGGCATGTTCCTTATCTATAACGGTCGTTATGATTAAGGGACATGGGTTTAACGCTAAAAATAATGCTGCGACCTAGACTTTCAGACAATACACATTCGTCTCCTTCTTCTCAAAACCGATATCCTTATACAGAGCGTTCGCGGCGACGCGAGTTGGACGGCTCGTTAAGTAAAGATTTTTAAGTTTTTTCTGACGCGCGGCGGCAATGAGTTTTTTCATGAGATTTCTTCCAATTCCTTTCCCGCGATAGCCGCCGTCCACCACTACTTCTTCAACATGTCCTTTCCGCCTGCCTACATTCGCGATTATATAAAGCAAAGCCATTCCAACTATGCGCACGCCGTCTTTTGCAACGACCGCAACAATATTTTTATCTTTAACCAAATTTCGCAACTCCAACATCGTACCCTTAGACTCCGAGGAGTCAGTGTGTACTTGTGACAAAAGCCCCCTTATGTCCCGCAGCGTTGGCGCATCTGCTCGCTTGAGAACGGTTATTTTGATGCCCATAGGTGTATCCTACCCTATCGTCAAATCAGATACAATTGAGGTCATGGGCAGAAAAGTCATTGTCGGCGCAGTCGCTGTTGCGACTATTCTTGGGCTCTCTGCATATCGCTCGCTTCCCAAACATTTACAGAATGCCTCGCCCGCACAATCGGCGACAGTTGAAGGCGCGCTTAGCGACCAACGCGTAATTTCTGCCGGTTCGGAAACATTTTACCCGGTAACAAAAGTTGTCGACGGCGACACTATGGCAGTAGACATAAATGGAAAAAACACAATAATTCGCCTCATAGGACTGGATACTCCTGAAACTGTCGATCCGCGAAAGCCAGTGCAGTGTTTTGGAAAAGAAGCGAGTAACAAGGCACGCGAGCTACTTGATGGAAAGCGCGTGCGCATTGAGATGGACCCATCGCAGGGAGAACGCGACAAGTACGGCAGATTGCTCGCTTATATATATTTGGAAGACGGGAGCCTATTCAATCAGATGATGATTGAACGGGGTTTTGGACACGAATATACATACAATTTGCCGTACAGGTATCAGAAAGAGTTTAAAGAAGAGGAGAAAACTGCCCGTGAAAACAAGCTCGGATTATGGGCTCCCGGAGTATGCGCCAGTCCGGACACAGGGAAACTCTCAACCCCAGCACCTGTCGCTCAACCCGCGCTAAACACAGACGGTTACGACTGCTCCAGAAATGCTTACAACTGCTCCAGTTTCAAAACACAAGCCGAGGCGCAATATGTTTTCGAGCTCTGCGGGAGCGACAAAAACGATGTCCACAAATTAGACCGCGATATGGATGAAAAAGTCTGCGAGAGCCTGCCATGAAAAGCGGGTCTGAACTCGTGTCTCCTCATTTGTACCATGGTATCAAACAGAAGACACGATATTATTGTTTTCGCGACTCACGAAATTACGAGAAACCACCAGAATTACAGAAAATGGAGACTGTATCAAATGCCTCTTTTCTGTAGGATTGAAGCATGACAAAAGTTATTTAATAGAGTATAGTTTCCCATGATAAATGTGTCCCGTTAGAGGTTACGGAAGTTTCATGTAGTATGTGATACATGTAACACATTTGCAAAAGATGGAATTTTTACTAAAATTTATATTCGGTTCGGAAGCGCAAGCTTCCTACCTCTAACGGGATGGGATTTACAAAATACACTTCTCAAAAAGAAAAGGCGCGCGTCCGAATGAACGACGGTATTAGAGCGCGCGAGGTGCGCTTGCTCGGACCCGCGGGCGAAAACTTCGGCATCACGGCCATTAAAGACGCCCTCGCCAAAGCGGCAGAATTGGGCCTTGATTTGATAGAAATATCGCCAAACGCCGTCCCGCCAGTCGCCAAAATCACCGATTACGGCAAGTTCAAGTACGAACAGAAGAAAAAAGAGAAGGAAGTGAAGTCCAAGGCGCATGTGACGGAAACGAAAGTAACGCAAGTAAAGATAGGGACTTCCGAGCGCGACATGCACATCAAAGCTTCAAAGGTGGGGATATGGCTTCGCGAGGGACACCGCGCCAAAATAGACCTCTTTCTGTGGGGCAGATACAAGTACATGGAGTTCGGCTTCCTGAAAGAGCGGCTCGAGAGATTTCTTGCAATAATTCCAGAATCATATAAAATCGCCGACGAGATTAGGAAGGGACCGAAGGGGCTCTCTGTCGTGGTCGAACCTGATAGCAAAACCGGGACTTCCTCGACAAAAGCTAAGGGAGTGAAGTCCGCAGTTGTAGAAGACGCCGCATCCGCTGCAATTGCTAAGGGGGGTGGAACAATGCAAGAAATTCAATATGAAGACCAATAAATCATACTCAAAGAGACTCCGAGTTACGCGCAAGGGCAAAATTGTCGCGCGAAACCCCGGACAAAACCACTTCAATGCAAAGAGAACCGGTGCCGAGCGAACGCACCACAGGCGCGCTGGTTCCTTTGAAATGACGGCGAAAAACAGAAGCAGGTTTCTGAGCTAAGTCGTTTCTGCATTATCGCCTATTACCGAACACCTATAACCTATTTCATTGTATGTCCAGAGTTAAACGCGGCACGACAAAACTAAAGCGACGTCGAAATATCCTTTCTCAAGTTAAGGGGTATCGTTTCGGCCGTTCAAAGAAAGAACGCGCCGCAAAAGAGGCCATCGCTCACGCAGGAATTTACGCTTTTAGACATCGCCGAGCAAAGAAACGCGAGTTCAGAAACCTGTGGACTCTGCGCATCAATGCGGCGAGCCGAACCGTCGGATTTTCATATTCAAGATTCATTGACGCGCTTAAAAAGAAAAAAATCGCGCTTGACCGCAAATCGCTATCCGCGCTAGCAAAAGATTACCCTGCAGCCTTCGAGCGCCTTGCCGAACAGTTGAAAAAATAGCGCTTGCATCCCTGTCTTCGCATTTTGTTTCCCGTATTTTATACAAGATACAAGATACTAAATACACGATACTATTTCTTAAAGTATCACCTCATCCCCTTTCCCAGTCCCTCCAAATCCATCGTAATTGTTATAAACGAGGTTTGTTTCCTTTTTGATTTTCAAAACCATCTCAACAAGCTGTTCGACCAGAGCTTTCGGGTCTGACTCAAAAACCATCCTATTATTCGGACGATGCGAGGAATCTATAAAATTCTTGAGAAGCTCGTCTGTATCCCAAGACCCTTCGAGAATCCCGAGCGGACGGCGGTCCTCGAAGGCGATCGAGAATTCATTCAGCGTGCCAATGCGGCCGCATCCTATGACGACAGCGTCGGATGAGCGAACAAGCAGTAAATCTCTGCCGGCATAGCCGAATCCTGTGTAGACGATTACATCCATGTACTCAAGCGGAAGTTTGTATGTTTCAACATGCTCGCGTTCAGTTGAAGCGGGAGAAAAACCAATCGAAAAACCGCTTTCATCTTTGGCTCCCATCGCCGCATAGAGTGGAAAACCTGTGGTAGCACCAGTCGTAATTATGGCGCCATGTCTCGCAATTTCACGCCCGGTCTCTCTCGCCTTGTCAAAAGCGTCAAGTCCGCAGTGTCCAGTATCTGCCGCGCCTGATACGCAAATCTTGACCACTCCATATCCGGAAGGCACACGGCAAAAATTCCCTGGCGGAGCCGTGTGTTTTGGATTTATAAATTGATTGCGAGCCATGATGAGAACAAGTATAACGCACTACCACTCAATTTCAAAAGTTTGTCCTGTTTCTGGAACAATCGCTTCTACATTTAAATAATCTTTCAAGCGCTGTGCGAGAAAAAAAGACGATTTGGGTTCTCCCATTGTTACAAAGACCTTTTCGAGTGTCTCTACGGCGCTACTCGCAAAATCCAGAAGCCCATCTCTATCTTTGTGCCCCGAATATCCAGTCACTGTTTCTATACGAGCGCGCACTGTTATGTGTTCGCCTTCAATTTGGACTCTTTTTTCTCCATCTTGAATTCTCCGCCCCAAAGAGCCTGGCGCTTGATAACCGACAAATAAAATTGTCGTGTGTTTATCTCCCAAGTAGCGTTTTTCGTGCCCTTGAATTCGTCCTCCATGCGACATTCCGGCTCCAGCTATGATAATTTTGGGGTTCGGCGCCAGATGTATCGCCTTCGAGGCTCTCGTATCTTGAATAAGTATGAGCCCTGGAAAAGAGAAAGGGTCATCGCCTTTCCTGAAATATTTTCGCGCTCTCGGATTCATTATGTTTGCATGGCGGCGAAAGGTTTCGGTAATTCGGATGGCAAGCGGCGAGTCCAGATAGACCGGGATTCCCTGCCTAGAGATGCCCTCCGCAATCTTGTTTATTTCAAAAAGCAGTATTTGCGTGCGCTCGAGGGAAAAAGACGGGATGAGAAGGACGCCTTTGCGCGCGCAAGTTTCTTCAATCGCCTCCTGCAATCGCGCCTTGCGCATCGCCCTATCTTCATGAGTGCGGTCGCCATAAACGCTTTCCATCACTAAATAGTTCGCTCCCGCAGGACTCTCTGCATCATTCAAAAGAGGCTCCGGCGAATTTCCAAGGTCGCCAGTAAAAAGAATTATCCTATTTTTACGAATAAATTTCACCATCGCCGAGCCAAGAATGTGCCCGGCATCAAGAAATTCCGCCTTAGCGTCTCCTATGTTAAACGGCTCGTGATATTCGCGCGTTTGCCATAAAGAAAGCGCGCGTGCAACATCCGCCTCTTCGTACAACATCCCGCAGTTTTGCGCGTCAGAGCTTTCTTTCATTATTGAAAGAGCGTCCTCAAACATAATTGCCGAAAGCTCTTTTGTCGCAGGCGTAGAATAAATGACGCCACAAAACCCGTCGCGCACGAGTTTCGGCACTCGCCCGATATGGTCCGCGTGCGCATGCGTTATAAAAAGCGCGTCAATGGATTTCGGGTCGTAGGCAAATGCAGAGTAGTTCTGCGGGTCGCAAATCTGCTCGCGCTCATGAATCCCGCAGTCAATGAGAATCTTTTTTGAACCGACCTCAAGCAAGAAATTCGCCCCTGTCACAGTTCCTGCCCCCCCATAAAATGTCAGTTGTGCGCTCATCCCGTTAGAAGTAGGACGCGGAAACGAAATTATTTCCGGTCTCTACTTGATTAAATCTGATAATGCCGATAATCATAAATTATATTGTATTTCGTCGTCCCCGCCCCGTTAGAGGCCTGTTCGCTCTGTCGTACACCATCCATATATTACTATCGCGTTTAATATGCAAAGCCTCTAACGGAGCAAGACTTCTAACGGGACTCATTTTCCATCAATCCTTCTTGCTAGGAGCACTCCTGCAAGTCCACCTAGAGTATCCATCAGAAGATCTTTGAGTGTGTCCAGTATTTCGGCTGGAAGATTGGTAACGCCTGTCAGAAATTCAAATAACTCCCAGATGACGCCGAGTGAAAAAGCGACTCCGACGCAAAAAAGTATGTTTGGCTCCTTATCAAGCTTTAGCGCGAGCCAGTAAGCGAAAAGTCCCGCCCAGAGTCCGGCCAATAGATGCGAAACTAAATCAAACCAATGAAAACGCCAGTAGTAAAAATGAATGATTCCGTAGATGTGCAAGCCAGCGAGAATAGCGACCACGCCTAGTTGGGCAAAAAGAAGTCGGAGAGAATTCATCGGGACATTCTATCATTTGAAACTGATTCTTACGCCCAAAACCCCGCCTTAGGAGCGGGGTTCTTGGTGCGGCCCCCAACGCCCCCTCATTTTGTAATACGATTTTAAATTTGCCGTTCAATCTTTAGATTTGCCCTTACGCTCCAGCGCCCCGCAATTGGCGGGGCGACGGGGCGCGGCAGGCACGGCAAGCCTGGGTGTTACCAGGTGGGTGCTCTCAACGTTCACACCAAGGCATGAAGTAATTCGAGCTCCCTATGTTATACCAGCAGGTGTTATACCTGTCGCTGTTTCAAGTATAGCCCCGACACTTTGTAACGCAAGTCGTGGGTGTGTGTATAACCCTTCGAATTCCGTATTCCCTGCCAGGCCTTTGAGCGTCCCCTCATTCAAGAATTCCTTCAAGTTCTTTGCCGTAAAGAACGTCCTCGTGCGTAACTTTATAATTTATGAGGTCTGCCTTTTTGAACCAATGCGGAATTTCCATATTGGCTTCGGCAACTGAACCGGAGGC
>JBBUFE010000015.1:1509-20297 GCA_038056635.1 Patescibacteria group bacterium | reverse complement strand
TATCTTTCCATGACGTTTTTCGTTCTGGGTATAGCGGCTTGGCTCAATATGCTCTGGATACTCATCACTCTCATTCCCGTACTCCTCGTAATCAGGTTTGGGGTAATTAAGCGCGAAGAAGCGTATCTCACAAAGAAATTCGGCGAGGAGTATCTTCGGTATAAATCGAAAGTGCGGCGGTGGTTGTAATTCTAAAAACAACCGCAGGCCAGTCGCCATGTCATATTGGCTCGTGCCGGAAAGAAATTATGGAAAATGAAGAAAAGATGAATGCATGGGTTCTGCGCTCGGTGCGGGTAAGCAAGCGAAGCAAAAAGAAAAGATAGTTTGCCACGCATCCAGTTATATAATAGAGTTTCTGATGTGAGCAATCCTCTTTTATGAATACCACTAACGGGATTTATTTCTTGCTTCTTCTTCTCGCGGGGATTTTTTCCCTTGCCTTTTTCGTTTTCAAACCCTTTCTCTACGCTCTTATATTAGCGGTAGTTTTTGCGACTGTCTTTGCGCCACTCTACAAAAAGGTGCTAGCCGCAACGAAAGAGAGAGGGGGCATATCAGCGCTACTCACCACCACCGCCGTCTTTATTATCGCCGTTGTTCCGGTTACTTTTTTAGGCATGCAGATTTTTCAAGAAGCGGTAGGGCTCTACTCCTCTCTTGCACAAGCTGGCGGCGCAGGTGATTTTTCTCGCGGAGCAGGGAATATCCTGCAAAACCTAAAACAATTCCTTCCTGTGCCGGCGGAATTCTCCATTGATGCCAGCCAATACTTGGGCCAAGGATTAAACTGGCTGCTTCAGCATCTTGTCCCGCTTTTTTCAAATGTTGCAAAAATAGTGATGAGTGTCTTCGTATTCCTTATTGCGCTTTATTATTTGTTTAAGGATGGCCACAAATTCAAGAGGGCCATTGTCGCGTTAAGTCCCCTCCAAGATATTTATGATGAAACAATCTTTAATAAGCTTGCATTGGCGATTAATTCAGTAGTCAGAGGGAATCTTGCAGTAGCGCTGGTTCAGGGTGCATTAACCGCTGTCGGTTTCGCTATTTTTGGAGTTCCCAATGCGGTGCTGTGGGGCTCTGTCGCGGCAATAACCGCGCTAATCCCCGGCATCGGGACGGCCTTAGTGCTTCTCCCGGCCATTTTATTCCTTTACTTTAGCGGAGAGACATTTTCCGCGGTCGGCCTTCTGCTTTGGGGGGTAACAGCGGTTGGACTCGTTGACAACTTCTTGGGGCCAAAGCTCGCTGAACTGGGAATGCAGATTCATCCGTTTCTGATTCTTCTCTCTATTTTAGGCGGCATTGGCTTTTTCGGACCTATCGGATTCTTACTGGGGCCGCTCGTCTTAAGCATGCTCTTCGCTCTCCTTGAGATTTATTCTACGATTCGCAAGGGCCCCCAAGGTCAATGAAACGTATCGCTATGCGCAATAAAGACAACAAAGAATTATGCTATTGATATAGCTATGCCCCGTTAGAAATCCTCGGCAGAAAAATTTTACGCAAATTTTTCTGCGAATTCTGCGGGACCAAAAACTAAAAATAGAAGGGTTGTATGATGTGCTGCACTCTCAACAAAAATAGGACTGATTTCTAACGGGGTATGCCAGACAAAACAAAAAAGATTATTCTTATTATAATTGTTGTCTTGCTCATATTTTCTTTCGCCGTACCTTTAGCGGTCGGTTATTGAAAATATGAATTTTAAAATGCTTTGGAATATCTTGCTTATTCTAATTCTTTTTCTACCCCTCACTTCGCTTTTGGGTTTTTATAGTTCTATAAAGCCGCCGAAAATTGTTTCCGACATTACTCCAAAAGATTTAGAGTTCGATTATGAGAAAGTATCATTTATAACAAGCGACGGCATCAAATTGATTGGCTGGTGGTTGCCGAACAAAAATCCGGCCGCAAAGACGCTGGTATTACTCCACGGCTATCCGGCAGACAAAGGAGACATCTTGCCCGCTCTCGCTTTTTTAAACAAAAGATACAATCTTTTGTTATTCGACTTTCGTTATCTTGGACAAAGCGAGGGGCGATACTCTACCGCTGGGGCAAAAGAAACCGCAGACCTGACAGCCGCGATTCAATATCTAAAAACGCGCGGTATTAACGAAATAGGCGTATGGGGGTTTTCTATGGGCGGAGCGGTAGCGCTTATGACCGCAAAGCAGGCACCGGAAATCAAAGCAATTATTTCCGAATCAAGCTATGCCTCGCTAGATTTGATGGCCCTTGAGCTTTACCGAATTCCGATTTTAAAATATCCTCTAGCATATCTCACCGGTTTTTGGGCAAAGATATTTTTAAGCATTGATATCAAAGAAGTTTCGCCAATGGAATCGGTAAAAAATCTTAACATTCCAATCCTCTTAATTCACGGAACCAATGACGAGGTAATTCCGTGGAGACATGCCGAGCTACTCCAAGAAGCGCTAAGAAATAATCCCAAGGCGGATTTTTGGTTCCAAGAGAATCTTGTTCACGGTCAATTTAACAGCGAATATCAAAAAAGAATCGAAGGTTTTTTTGATAAAAATCTATAAAGAGGTAAATTTTTTGACCTATCAAAGAAATATTGCTATGATTGTTTAACATTATGACTGTTTCAAAGTTTCCCAAAAGTTTTTTCTACATTGCGCTTTTTGTCGTTTTTATATTTCTGCCCGCTGTCGTTGCTTTGGTAACCGACTGGTGGTGGTTTTTGGAAGTTGGATATGGCTCGGTCTTTTTGAAATCTCTGGGCGCTAAATTGTCGTTAGCCCTGATAGCCGGTATTTTCGCCGCCGCTTTCTTGTTCGCCAACTTCTCTATAGCGCTCCGCTCCAAGATTCCGCTGATGATAGTTGTTCCGGAATCGTTATTCGGCAAACGCGTGGCGCTGGATAATCGCGTAGTTAAGAAATTGGTTATTGCCGCAACACTGGCCGCCGCGATTTTTTTCGGCCTCGTGGCCTCGGCTAATTGGCAGGAGGTATTGAAATTCATTTCAGGCGCGGCTTTTGGCGCGGCGGATCCAATTTTTAGCAGAGACATCGGCTTTTATATTTTCTCACTCCCGTTTGTGCAGGCGATGCTCGGCCTCGCGAAGATACTCATCGTGCTCACATCGGCTGGTTGCGGACTCATATATTTTTTACGAGGCAACTTTCGTTTCCCGAGCCTGCGTTCGCTTAGAGAATTACAGACTGAAAGTCCAGAGTATTCCCGAGGGATAGACCGCACAGCGAGAATTCATCTCGGCATTTTGCTCGCTGTCTTTTTGGCTTCTGTGATTGCCAGTATCTATGTTTCTCTATTCACATTGCTCATAAGAGAAAGCGGTCCAGTGTTTGGCGCGGTGTTCACAGATGTAAGCGTGGGTATTCCGATGCTGTGGATTAAAATGGCTGCCGCCTCTCTCATGCTTGTCGCGGCTGTTTATTGGATGTGGAAGGAAAAACTTCGTCCGCTTATTTGGGCGGTCATTCTTTATTTTCTTCTAGGAGTGGTCTCGACGGCTGTTCCATCGCTTGTCCAAAAATTAATTGTTGCCCCAAACGAACTTGTGAAGGAGACACCCTTTATCGAGCACAATATCAACGCCACTCGAGAGGCTTATGCGCTTGATAAAATAGAGGAGCGGGAAATCTCGGGGGATAAGCCCATCACATCGGCTGATATCATGGCCAATAATCTTACCGTCAAGAATGTGCGGCTTTGGGATAGGACTCCCCTGTTGTCAACATTCTCCCAAATACAGGAAATCAGAACCTATTACGAGTTTGTCCAGGTTGATAATGACCGCTATATCATAGATGAAGAGATCCGCCAGATTATGCTTTCTCCGCGAGAGTTGGCATCGGCGAGTCTCCCGAACAGAAACTGGATTAACGAGCGGCTCACATTTACGCACGGCTATGGAGTAGCGGCAGGGCCAGTGAATCAAGTTACCCCAGAAGGATTGCCGGTGTTGTTTGTCAAAGACTTGCCGCCCAAATCTGACGTGAAAGGGCTTGAAATTTCGCGCCCGGAAATATATTTCGGCGAACTTTCAAACGACTATGTCATCGTAAAAACAAAATCCCGCGAATTTGACTATCCTAAGGGTGAAGAAAATGTCTATGCAACATATGAAGGCAGGGGCGGTGTGGAGATGAATTCTTTTATCAGGCGTGTCTTTTATGCAGTGAAATTCAAATCTCTTAAACTGCTTTTGTCCAACGACATAACTCGTGAGAGCCGTATCATGTACCATCGCACTGTAGCCGAGAGAGTTGCTAAGGTCGCCCCATTCTTAACACTTGACCGAGACCCTTATATCATTATTGCCGACGGCAAAGTGTATTGGATTATCGACGCTTATACCACGAGCGGCAATTACCCGTACTCCCAACCGGTGCGGCTCAATGGGGAAAAGATAAATTACATTCGAAACTCCGTGAAAGTCGTGATTGACGCGTACGACGGCAGTATGATTTTCTATCGGGCTGATGAGAAGGACCCAATCATAGAGACATACGCCAAGATTTTCCCAGGATTGCTCAAGCCCCTGTCGGAAATGCCAAAAAGCTTAGTATCTCACTTGCGCTATCCCGAAGACATCTTCACTCTGCAAACCTCCGTGTACTCGGTCTATCACATGGATGACCCGCAAATCTTTTATAACAAAGAAGACCAGTGGGATATTCCAGCCATTTCATCGGAAGGAGGAGGGATGTCGGCAGGCAGGGTCTCGTCGATGCAGCCGCGGCATGTCATTATGAAGTTGCCGGGGGAGAAAAAAGAAGAGTACATTTTGATGCTGCCTTTTACTCCTCGCGCCAAAGATAATTTATCCGCGTGGATGGTCGCTCGGAATGATGGAGAGAACTACGGAAAACTATTGGTTTACAGTTTTCCAAAAGACAAGCTCGTGTTCGGACCCAAGCAGATTATGGGCAGAATTAGCCAAGACCCGGAGATTAGCCGACAAATCTCGCTGTGGAGTCAGGGCGGCTCGCAAGTGATTCAGGGACCGCTTCTCGTGATTCCCGTTGAAGAGTCGCTGCTTTATGTGCGTCCGCTCTACCTCAAGGCTGAAACTGGCAAAATTCCCGAGTTAAAACGCGTCATTGTGGCGTATGAAAATAAAATTGCCATGGAGGAAACTCTGGAGGAGGGTTTGTCAAGAATCTTCGGCGGCGGAGCGGGAGGGAAACCCCAAGAAAGTACAGTAATAAAATCGCAGTTACCGGAAAGTAAAGATGACGAGGAGCGCATACGAAGAGCGGCGGCCGCGCATGAAGAGGCGCTCCGCGCGCAAAGAGACGGCGACTGGGCCCGTTACGGCGAGGCAATCAGGCGTTTGGGGGAGATTCTTAAACCCCGTTAGAGATAGACGCCGCCTTGCGTCTGCCTCTCCCGCGGGAAGCAAATCTCTAACAGGGTTCAATCTCTCGGCGTTTCTATTGAGGATTTGTTGAAGTAATATGGAAAATAAACA
Organism: Patescibacteria group bacterium; assembly: GCA_038056635.1. Classification (GTDB taxonomy): domain Bacteria; phylum Patescibacteriota; class Minisyncoccia; order Phycocordibacterales; family UBA2100; genus UBA10103. The sequence continues at coordinate 14,824 of JBBUFE010000015.1, read as the reverse complement.
GAACAATTTAATGCGAGATTTGGGCATAATTGTTTTTAGCATTATCGTTGCAATTCTTTTAATAAAAACGGGGGCAATTGAAGAACTTTTAAAGCGGACGCAGGATTTGTGGTTTCTAGGTAGCTTTATTGCCGGTATGTTTTTTACTTCTATTTTTACTACCGCTCCTGCCATTGCCGCACTCGGCCAGATTGCCCAATCATCTCAATCGGTGCTTCCCGTAGCTATTTTTGGCGGCCTTGGCGCCATGTGCGGAGATTTGATTATTTTTCGATTTATGCGAGACAGCTTAGGAGAAGATATTATGCGCTTGATGAAAAATTCAGGAAACGGCAGGTTTCGGTCTCTCGCGCGACTGAAAGTGTTTCGATGGCTGACATTCTTCTTGGGCGCTTTGGTAATCGCTTCGCCATTGCCAGACGAGCTCGGTCTGGCAATGATGGGTTTTTCAAAAACCAAAACCTCGATATTGATACCAGTCTCGTTTGTATTTAATTCTTTGGGTATTCTGGCAGTTGGACTAATTGCCAAGATATTATAATCGAAAGAATATGCTCACGCGTCCAACATTGGAAATCCATTTTTTAATATCTTTCACGGTTTAGGCGCGACGCCTTTTTTCTTTTCGCCACCCTGGCGTGCTAAAGTGGCCTGATGATAGTGCGGCAGACAGTCGGTTTTGTACCCGTCGCGGCGGCGGTCCTAGGGAACGCTCTTGTAACCATGATAAAAGCGGGAGCCGCAATCACATCCGGCTCGAGCGTCATGTTTTCCGAGGCCGTGCACAGTCTTGCCGATACATTAAATCAGGCTTTCATCCTAATAGGGGTAAGGCGCTCTTATAAAAAGCCCGACGACGATTTCGGTTACGGATATGGGAACGAGCGTTTTTTCTGGGCGCTTATCTCGGCATGCGGGATTTTTTTCATCGGCGCGGGCATCACGCTCTACAATGGAGTTTCCTCTCTCATCAATCCAAGACCGCTCGAAATACACACTCTAGTTTTTGTCGTACTCGGAGTGTCTTTCATCATCGAATCATTAACATTATGGGTTGCGGCGCGCGGACTTAGAAAATCGTATCCAGATGCGGCATGGCGCGAACGGCTCGTACTCGCCGACCCGTCGACGCTCGCTGTCTATCTCGAAGACAGCGTCGCGCTAATTGGAGTTGCCGTTGCAACTGTCAGCATCGGCGCGTCCTACTACACTGGCAATGTTTTCTGGGATGGGCTTGGGTCGATTGTCATCGGTGTTCTTCTGGCGGCAACCGCAATCATACTAATAACAAAAAATCGCTCATATCTCCTCGGCCGTTCCATTCCAGAAGACGAACGCGAGGAAATAATTTCCGCCTTGCTCGCCGAGCCCTCGATAGAGCGCGTGATTGATTTCAAATCGTCTGTTTTGGGCATCGGCGTGTACCGCATCAAGTGCGAAATCGAATTCAACGGCCCCGCCCTCTTCAAAGAGGCGTATCAGCGCAAATATCTTAAGGAGCAATATGAAGAGGTAAAAAATGACTACGAGACATTCAAGCGATTCTGCGTGGATTATGCCGACCGCATTCCGCGCCTGATGGGCAAGAAAATAGACGAGGTAGAACTTAAGCTTAAAGAACGCTTCCCCGCGGTCAAGCACATAGATATTGAGATTAATTAAAGTGATGAAAGATTCCCCAGGCTTGGGTTGACTTCCTGCGCCTTGGAAACTAAACTTATTGCCATGGTCACTGGTCAACCGTCAGCAGGAAGCGAAAGGGTACCAAAGCCTTTTAACTTTACGGAAGTTCCAAAGACGAATTTTAAAGAGTATAGGAATTCGGGGGGCATTCTTAACAATCACGACTATACGGATTTGCTCGCGCTAGCCAGACCCAAAGGGGGCGGCGCGCTGTTTCAGCCCGGGAAAACACCAGGTGTTACAGAGGACTTAGACACTTTGAAGAAGGGGTTAATACAAATGGTGCACGAAACAGGAATTGTTCTGAATAATGGATTCGACGCAAGAAAACTGCTCTATCTGATTTTGAGGACAGACAAAAAGTTACAAGCTAGATATCACGGCAGACTGGAAAAGGACGAACAGGTATTTGCAGAAGTGTTGCGAATGGTAGGGGATAGAGAGTCGCGGGAAAGATTGGTAACTAATTATAGAAGCATCAATTTTGAGAGAAGGTGAACTCAAAGAAAGTTCGCTGCGCAAGTTGCGCGGCGAAGTCAGTTAGTATAGGGATGCCGCTATGCCGAGCGAACTCACATTTACAGATAAAATTTTGGCGCGGACGCTTTTGCCGCTCATTCCTCGTTCCGTAACGCCGAATTCAATCACGTGGTTTCGGTTTATTTCAATTCCTTTTGTCGGCTATTTGCTGGCTACCGGAAACTATATTCCAGGACTCATACTATTCTTTTTTTCTTCATTCTCGGACGCTATTGATGGAGCGCTTGCGCGCACGAGAAATCAAGTGACCGTATGGGGGCAAACGTATGACCCCTTCGCTGATAAGCTTCTCATCGGCGTTGCCGTTTTTATTTTGGTCTCTCAATTTTTAAACATATATCTCACAGCGACTATTATCGGGCTGGAGTTTTTTCTTTTTGTCGGGGCTATTTATCGGAAGCGAACGCAGGGAATTCCTATCGAAGCCGAAATTTCAGGCAAGGCGAAAATGGTTTTGCAATCGCTCGGAATCGGCTTTTTACTTCTATTCGCAATTTTCCAAATTCCTGCATTTCTTGCAATCGCGGCGTACTTGCTTTATCTGGCGGTTGTCTTTGCTATTATTAGTCTGGTAGTTTATAAATCTATTTAATAACTCTACTTAGTAATTGATGACTCGTATGTCTGAATCAACTTTTTTGCCAATACTTTTTGCAGGAATAGTTTCTGCTGCCATTGGTTTCATTTGGTATCACCCGCGCGTTCTAGGAACGCTTTGGATGCGCCACTCTGGAATCACTCCAGAAACTGTCGAGCGCGGGAAAAAAAGAATGCCCGCGATAGCGCTCATCGCGCTTCTTGCGAGCATGCCTTCTGCGTACGTGCTGAACAGATTTGGAATTTCACAAGGCGTGTTCGATATCTCCGGTGCAATTGGACTCGCGTTATTATCTTGGGCTGGGTTCGTCGCTCCTGTTCTTCTTGGGGCAGTTTTATGGGAACAAAAATCCCTTCCATACTATCTGATAAACGCGCTTTACTGGCTCGTCGCACTTATCGCAATGTCAGCCATCCTCATCATGTAGATGAGGATGCGCGGATTTACGCGGACCGTCTACGGGCGATTTAGTAAAATCGGATACCAACCCTATCGGCCAAACACAAATAGCCGCAGAACCACTCCTCATGAACAGGAAATCTAGACTCGCGTTATTTGCAGTCTTTGTTTTTGTCGTCGGTGCAATCAGCTTTAATATATTGAACGAAGATATTCCAGTTGCAACTAATTTACCAGATGCCAGTTTACGAACGGTGCAAGTAGCTGGACAGCCAATAAAAGTAATTGTCGCGGACACCCCTGAAGCCAGGGCAAAAGGTCTTGGGGGACAAACTCGCCTTGCGCCTGACGAGGGAATGTTGTTTGTCTTCGACTCCGACGCGAAATATCAGTTTTGGATGAAAGACATGCGTTTCCCAATCGATATTTTGTGGCTTTCCGATAAAGGGGAGGTGGTGGACATCAGAGAAAACGCCTCTCCCGCGACATATCCTGCCGTATTTGCGCCAAATTCGCCGGCAAGGTATGTTTTGGAGCTCCCGGCGGGCTTTGCTAAGGAAAATGGAGTGTCAATCGGGGAAATTGTGCGACTCTGACGGCCACAGCACCATTTTGCGGATCAAGAAACCGCAAAATGGTGCTGGGTAAAAGTTATCAACAGGTGAATCTTCCAAAAGTCCGCAAAAGCCGGGGGTACAATAAACGTCCATAGGGAATGGATGAGTTATGCCCAGACACTAAGTTTGCCGTCGCCTCTTTTATGAACCAAATCACTGCACGCAATATGATAAAGACGGATAAAAATCTTGATATATCTGAAATTACTTCGGCACGAAATTACGGCAAACTTAGTGTACGGGTATGCGCATGACGAATCAAAATGTAAGAGTGGGGGTTGCGAAAAATGCAGCCCGCATTTCCTTGATGTCCAGAACGGGGTCGGCAGTCGGCGGCTCGGCACTTCGCGTATATAAAAAATATCTTCCCAATGTTCAAAAGCGAGACGGGCGCATCGTTACGTTTGAATTTGATAAAATAGTGAAGGCAATTTACAAGGCGATGCTTGCGGCAAACGAGGGGTCCGAGGATGAAGCGGTGGTGTTGGCGCACAAAGTCGCTGGGGAAATGATGCGAATCGCTAAAACCTATAAAAATTTCTTGCCTACAGTGGAGGGTTGCCAGGATGAAGTGGAACGCCAGCTGATTCTCGCTGATTACGCCGGCTCGGCGAAGGCTTACATTTTGTACCGAGCTGATAGAGCGAAAATTCGCAAAGAACAGGGAGAAGTTCCAGAGCATGTGCGCGCGCTTGCCGCCGAAAGCAAAAAATATTTCAAAAGTAATCCGCTCGGTGAATTTGTGTATCTGCGCACCTACGCGCGCTGGATTGAAAGCGAGCAGCGGCGCGAGACATGGATTGAGACTGTAGACCGATATGTAAATTTCATGAAAGAAAGTCTCGGCAACAAGCTGACGACAAGAGAATACAAGGAAGTGCGCGAGGCGATTCTTACGCAAGAAGTTATGCCGTCTATGCGCGCGATGCAATTTTCAGGGGACCCTGCGCGCAAGTGCAATACTTGTTTCTACAACTGTTCTTTCACGGCGCCGGTGAAGCTCGAGGATTTTGCAGAAATAATGTATCTATCTATGCAAGGTTGCGGTGTCGGATACTCCGTTGAAAGCCAGAATGTTCAGCAGCTGCCGCAGATAGAAAAGCAAACCGGAGAAAAACTGGGCATCCATGTTGTCGCCGACAGCAAAGAAGGATGGTGCGATGCGCTTACTCTGGGACTGCGAACATGGTACGGGGGCAAGGACATTGATTTTGATTTTTCGCAAGTTCGCGCGGCAGGCTCGAGATTGAAGACTATGGGAGGCAAGGCCTCTGGTCCCGAGCCGCTTAATTCGCTCTTGTCATTTGCTCGCGAAAGGATTTTGCGCCGCCAAGGAAGGCGCTTGCGCAACATAGATGCGCACGATGTCATCTGCAAAATAGGCGAATGTGTTGTTGCAGGCGGCGTGCGCAGAACCGCAATGATAAGCCTTTCTGATTTGGACGATGTGGAGATTCGCGATGCCAAAAAAGGCCAGTTTTTCCTCACAGACTCGTACCGTTCAGTAGCCAATAATTCCGCCGTATACGAGACCAAGCCCACCAACGCCGAACTTATGGACGAATGGGTGGCATTGATGAAAAGCAGGACAGGCGAGAGGGGAATATTCAATCGCGGCTCGCTTGCAGAAACAATGCCGGAGCGCCGTCTGAAATTGTTGCGCAAGAAATATGGGAAGAAGAACGGATTCATCGGGCAGTTAGGCACAAATCCGTGCGGAGAAATTTTATTGCAATCTCATGAATTCTGCAATTTATCTGAAGTGATTGCGCGCGCGGGAGATACAGAGAAGTCGTTGCTTCGCAAAGCGAAATTGGCGACACTCCTCGGGACTTACCAGTCAACACTCACAAAGTTCAACTACATTTCAAAAGATTGGACGGAAAATTGCGAGTCGGAACGATTGCTAGGTGTTTCGATAACAGGCCAATGGGATTCTCCCGTAGTGCGTGATGCGAAAGTTATGCGCAGGATGCGCGCGGTCGCCGTCAAGGCAAATGCCGTGTACGCCAAGCGCTTCGGTGTCAACGCTTCCAGCTCTGTCACGTGCGTGAAGCCGTCGGGAACCATTTCGCAAACCTTCGACTGCTCATCGGGGATTCATCCCCGCCACTCGCAGTATTACATTCGCCGTGTTCGCATCTCTGCGACCGACTCGCTTTACAAAATGATGCGCGACCAAGGGGTGAAGGCGCATCCAGAGGTGGGACAGAATGCTAATGAGGCGACCACATTTGTATTGGAATTTCCGGTTAGGGCTCCCACCGGTTCTGTTTTCAAAAATGATCTTTCCGCAATCGAACAATTGGAATATTGGAAGATGGTGAAATTGAATTTCACCGAGCACAATCCGTCGGCGACTATTTCGGTGGGGGATGAGGAATGGGTGGCGGTTGTCGCGTGGATTTCAGATAATTGGGACATCATCGGCGGCTTGTCATTCTTGCCGCGCGAGAATCACGTGTATCGGCTTGCTCCGTACGAAACTATTGACAAGAAAACATACGAATCGCTTGCATCAAAATTCCCAGTCATCGATTATTCCAAACTTATTATCTACGAGCGAACTGACGAGACTGAACAGGCGAAGGAGCTGGCTTGCGCAGGGGGGACATGCGAGATAATTTAAGATACAGCTTCTAGGGACTAGCTTCTAGCGACTAGGGAAAAATACAAAAAGAGAAAGCCCGGTGAACCGAGTCTTTTTTCTCTCGTTTCCTCCCGGGCTTTATGCTTAGGGTATCTCCAGGATTTCAATTCTGGACCCCGCAGGTCGCATTCCGAAATTCAGACCTGCAGCCACGCGACCATCCCACACCACCATGATTGGGTGAGGACACGGCATGTCCCCATACACGCTCAGCAACACTATTTCAACTATCTCTCTGAGCGTTAAATCCTGTGCCTCCGCCGGTACTTCGACGGTAATCATGGGTTTACCGAGATTCTTGAAGCCTATCTTCATGACCTTTCTCCTATATGAGCTCTCTTTGGGCAGGAGGGCGACTGTTGTTGCCAGCCAGCAGTATCGCAAACCAGAGAGAGAGTCAATTGTTTTTATGCAAGCAGAATTCTGGCAGGAATTCTGGCAGTCTGACTGCCAGAGTGGTAGGATGGTGCGATGAGGGCGAACCTTTCTCGGTCGGTTCATACATTCAGAATTCTGGCAGTCTGACTGCCAGAGTGGTAGGATGGTGCGATGAGGGTCGAACCTTTCTCGGTTGGTTCATATATGCATGCAATAAAGCGCGGCGCGCGCGGCCTTCCAATAGTTCAAAATATTGATGATAGGAGGCGTTTCCTTAGGATACTCTATTACATGAATGATGAGTTTCTCGACCCTTATTGGGAATTAGCTACGCGCAGTAGCATTTTATATACCCGTCTTGATTCTTGGCCAAAGCGAAAGCGGATTGTAGATATACTTGCTTACACGCTTATGCCGAACCATATACATCTCCTTCTGAAAGAAATACGCGATGGCGGAATATCCGAATTTATGAAAAAGATCGGACAGAGCATGTCCAATCATCACAACGAGAAATATAATCAGCACGGAAGCATCTTTCAAGGTTCATATCGCGGAAGAACAGTCGAGAGCGACGAATACCTGCGCTATGTCGCCGCATATATAATGGTAAAAAATACTTTCGAACTTTATCCTCGAGGCGGCCTGCGCGGCGCCATAGAACATTTTGAAGAAGCATGGAAATGGGGGACCGCGTATTCTTTTTCCAGTTTGGGCGATTATGCAGGTGTTCGTAAATCACCGATACTTGAACGCGGGATTCTCGATGAAACATTCTCACCGCGTACTTTCAAATCATTTTGCCGAGATGTTATCGAGGGCAGTAAGTGGTTGCAATCAGAATTTGAATAAATAAACTTCTGGTAGTCTGACTGCCAGAAGTTCCGAGATAATTTGAACTAGTCAGTAGAAAGTAGTGTGTAGGTAGTGCAAGGGAAATCTGGCAGAAGTCTGGCAGTCTGACTGCCAAAGAATCGTGTCTAATTTCGCGCTTGTCAAACCTTTACTTTTGAGCGATAATCGCTTCCTGCGTTAGGCAGCTAATCGGTGCCGAAAGGTGTCGGTAGGAAAGTCCGGACACGCGCCAATTTTGTCTGCCATAGGCAGCTAGAAAATTGAGCGCCCCGAGTGCTCGAGGGGCAGATCCCTTCGCAAGCTCAGGGTCGCGATTTTGTAGCCACCTGCGGTGGACAAAATCGGGGAGGTAGCGGGTAACGCCCGCCGGGGTAATCCCAGGGATGCGAACAGAGACGGTTTTTCGCGAGAGCAAAAAACCGCCCCATGAAATCGCGAAAGCATATTTCACCGGGGCGAATTCTTGTGGCAACACAGGAGGTGCAACGGCAAAATTCCTACTTGCGTGCAAGGTCGTATCGAATCGTGCCATTGGTACGGTTCGAAGAACCGCTTGAGGTGATTGGCGACAATCATCCCAGATAAATGGCTGTCCTCGACAGAATCCGGCTTAAAACGCAGGAATGAAAAGGGGGTCCCAAAAGGACTCTCTTTTCATTTTACAAATCCACAACTTGACCGCGCGGTTGCCTCCAGATTTCTGTGCTAGAATACTTTCGTATGCTGGATGCGTCAAAGATGTTAAGAATCCAAACAATTGCCGATTCTGTGGCGCGCTGGGGAATAATCGTATTTCTCGGCGCACTGCCATTTTTCCTGATTCCCAATGCATGGGTGACTGTTGCGCAGGCAAAGATGTTTCTTGTCGCAATAGCAATTATCGTCATATCAATCGCATGGATAGCCGCGCGCATAGCACATGGCGCAATGCAGATTCCAAAATCTTTTTTGCTTGGCGCTGGCGCGCTTCTTCCCGTTTTCTATTTGGTGTCGGCGATTAGCGCCGGCCGAGGATGGAACTCGTTTGTCGGCACTGGCGTTGAGCAGGACACGGTTGTTGCAATTCTATTGTTATACTCGCTGTTTCTATTTTTCGCACTTGTTCTTTCGCGGGGGATGCGCGAAGTAACGCAGGCGCTTCGCGCGTTATTTATCGGCGGCGCAGTTCTTGTTTTAATCCAATTGTGGCAACTTGCATTTCCAGATTATTCTGGATTTGGCGGCGCCCTCCCAAGCGCAGTATCAAGCGCGATAGGCGGGTTGCATGATATGGCGATTTTTCTCGGCCTTCTCTTATTTTTCTCAATTTCACTTAGGAATTCATTGGGCGATGTGTCGCCTCTGTGGCGGAGAAGGCTTCTATGGACTGCTGTCGGCTCTGTCGCGCTTCTACTGATTATCAATGCGCCAGATGTGTGGTTGGGACTTGCTGGTATCGGGTTTTTATACGGCGCGTATTTGTGGTTTGGCTTGAGGAAATCTGCAGATATTTCGCGCGGTAATGTTTTACGCGCGGTTCTTCCCTATATCATTCTTGTAATTTTGGCGCTTGGATTGAGTTATGGGGGCTCCACAATCGCCGCTAAGCTCCCGGCGCGTTTACAACTTGCGCAAGTAGAGGTTCGTCCTTCCTGGCAGGGAACATTTACAGTTGGCAAACAGGCGTTTAAAAGTACGCGCGAGCTTATAGTCGGCTCTGGTCCAAACACATTTACGCGCACATGGGGCCTTTACAAGCCTCTTTCTGTGAACGCAACGCAGTTTTGGGACACGGACTTTTATTCCGGCATCGGTCTCATTCCCACCTCTCTTTTATCAGTCGGCCTCTTGGGGCTTTTGTCCTGGGGCGCCCTATTTCTTTGCCTTCTATGGAGCGTTGTTCGTTTCGCGCGCGACCGAAGCTTTCGCACCCCAATGAAAACGGCTACCGGAGTGATACTCGCGAGCGTTCTATATCTTTTCGTTTTCAACATTGTTTATATTCCCGGCGTTGCGCTTTCGGCGCTATTGTTCGCGCTTCTCGGGATTCTGGTTGCCCTTCTTGTTATTGAAGGGAAAATCGGCGTGTGGACTTTTTCTCTTAATTGGGCGGAACTAAAAGGTAAATCTCTTGTGATTGGAGTTATTGCATTAGGTGCCGTTGTTCTCTTCGGCGCAATAGAATCATTGCGAGCTCTTGTGTCGGACACGCAAGTTAATCGCGCGGTTGCAACCTACGGCAAAACGAGCGATATCAACGCTTCGTCGCGCTATAACGGATATGCACTTTCTGTTTTGGGAAACAACAGTCGGGCGCATCGCACCGCGGTTGAGATAGGCCTCATGCAGCTCAAGCAATTGCTAGCGGAAGGAAAGATAACTGATGATTTGCGCGCGCGCTTGCAAGAAATCTTGCAAGCCACCCTGCAGCACGGCATCTCGGCAGTATCCGCAGACAGCAACAATTATCGGAACTGGCTTTCTCTCGCGCAATTATACGGCGAGCTTTCAAGCGGCGGGATAGAAGGCGCCAGCAAAAGCGCCAGGGACGCCTATGAGCGCGCCCGCCTGGAAAATCCGACGAGTCCTCTGCCGCTTTTAGGTTTAGCGCAGCTTGATTTGACTGATGGTGACGCGAAGTCCGCGCGCGAACATTTAAATGCCGCGATTGCAAAGAAATCTGATTTTACCGTGGCACATTTACTCCTCTCTCAACTAAGTGCGAAAAGTAATGATTTGGCAAAAGCGCAAGACGAAGCGTTGATAGTTGCGCAACTCTCGCCGCAAGACCCGCTCGCTTGGTACAATCTCGGACTCATTCTGCATACGCGCAAATCATATGCGGATGCTGTCGGCGCGCTTCTGCGCGCGGTCCAACTTCAAGGTAATTATGCGAACGCTCTTTTTATACTTGGACTTTCATACTACGAACTTGGGCAGAAAGCCGACGCAATTGCAGCTTTCAATCAGGTCGCGATTCTTAACCCCGGCGACACGACGGCCAAGAAGGCGGTTACAAATATAAAAGCGGGGAAAAATCCACTAAAATAAGGGTTTTTCACATAACAGGTCGAAAAATATGATGCGGCGGGCGCTTCAGTTCCTCTCCGGCGAGGTGCGCGGAATAAACAGCGCTGTGTATGTGCTGGCCGTGTTCGCGCTTCTTTCATCTTTGCTCGCGCTTCTGCGCGACAGACTCTTGGCGAACGCATTCGGCGCGGGGGCAGAGCTGGACCTTTATTATGCGGCTTTCAGAATTCCCGATTTTCTGTTCGTCGCTCTAGGAGCTCTAGTTTCAGTTTACGTTCTTATCCCTGAGCTCGCTCGGCGTGATTCGGCAGGCCAAAAAAACTATATAGACACTGTATTCTTGGGTTTCTCAATTCTCGCGGTTTGCGCCGGTGGAATTGCCGCATTTTTTTCGCCTCTCATACTCAAATATCTTTTTCCGCAGTTCGTCGATGCGGGGTTCCTTCCCGCGCTAGTTTCGCTAACGCGCATTATGCTGCTTCAGCCGATTTTGCTCGGCCTATCAAATATTTTTGCGGCCATTACGCAAACGAAGTACAGATATACTCTATATGCCGTTTCTCCGCTGTTTTACAATTTCGGGATTATTTTTGGAATTGTAGTTCTGTATCCGCTCTGGGGTCTCTCTGGCCTAGCGTGGGGCGTTGTTATCGGGGCAGGATTTCATGCGGGCATACAAATTCCGTCTATAGTTCGAGACGGATTTTTCGGAAGGCTGCCTCGCTTTCGAGAGACGCGCGCGCTTTTGAGTACAGTTGCTGTCTCCGTACCGCGCGCGCTTGCGCTTTCCATGAACCAAATAACATTTATCGGCCTCGCTGCATTGGCCGGAACTTTGGCTATCGGCTCAATCTCCATTTTCATGCTTTCTTTCAATCTATATAGCGTGCCGCTTGCGATAATCGGCGCATCATATTCAGTCGCGGCATTTCCTACGCTTGTGCGCGCTCTCTCAAATGGCAGGCAAGATGAGTTTATAGAAAACATTGCAACCGCCGCCCGTCACGTTCTGTTTTGGTCTCTTCCGGCCACCGCTCTTATAATTGTTTTGCGGGCGCATATTGTGCGTGCGGTTTTGGGAAGCGGCGCTTTTGACTGGACGGACACGCGGCTCACAGCCGCGTCGTTTGCGCTTTTATCGCTGTCATTAGTCTGTCAGGGTTTAATGCTTCTTCTTGTGCGAGGGTACTATGCAGCCGGCCGCACATTTACTCCTCTTTTTGTATCTCTCGGCATTGCCCTGGGAACAATCGGGCTTGGCGGGTTGCTTATGCGCGTCTTTGAGGACGCGTCCGCTCTTTCATTTCTACAATCACTTATGCGCGTGGAGGACATCCCAGGAAGCGACATGCTAGCGTTACCAATTGCATACGCAGGGGCGACATTAATCGGAGCAATAGTTCTTACTATCTGTTTTGAGCGCAGGTTTAGAGGATTTTTTGCCCAAGTCAAACGGTCGCTTCTAGAGGGTATTGTCGCGTCATTTGCAGGAGGGGTTTCTGCTTATTGGGCGCTTGCGCTTATAGGCCCGTTAACTCTGTCGTCCACACTGGCATCGGTTTTAGTTCGGGGGTTTGTGGCGGGCGCCTCGGGGATTATAGTGGCAGGGTTCGCGTACTCGCTTCTGAAAAATAGAGAATTCTCCGAGACTGTTGCAGAAGTGCGCGGCAGGCTGTGGCGCGGGTCGATTAAAGCCGAGAGCAGAGCATCAATCGTTGCATCCGCGGAGGAGGCGGCCGAGCTCAAGTAGGAATAAATTGCACGTATCGTGTATCCGTGTATCGTGTATCGCGCACAGAGTATCTTGAACCGCGTATCGTGTATGGAGTATCGTGTATGGAGTATAGAATGCAGAAATACATCCTTGACAAAACGATGAGTCTCTATGTCGTCTAACATACGCAACTTCAGCATTATTGCCCATATTGACCATGGGAAGTCTACCTTGGCTGACCGCATGCTCGAAATTACGAGAACCATAGAGCCAAGGGATATGCGGGAGCAGGTTCTCGACAGGATGGAATTGGAACGAGAGCGAGGCATCACTATCAAAATGCAGCCGGTTAGGATGAACTACAGATTACAGTCCGCAGACTACGTACTTAATCTGATTGATACTCCAGGCCACGTTGATTTTTCTTACGAAGTATCGCGCGCGCTTTCTGCCGTTGAAGGCGTTGTTCTACTTGTAGACGCGACACAGGGCGTGGAGGCGCAGACGCTCTCTGTCCTTTCGGTAGCTAAAAGTTTGGGGCTCGCAATAATTCCTGTGGTTTCTAAAATAGATTCGCAGAACGCGAGAGTTGCCGACATTACAAGCGAGCTTTCATTGTTGCTCGGATGTCCCGAATCGGAAGTGTTGCCCGCTTCCGGAAAAACGGGCGAGGGGGTGGAAGAAATTCTTAAAGCAGTAGTTGAACGCATTCCGCCTCCGCAATCTTCGGGCGGCAAATTGCAGGCACTCGTGTTTGACTTTGGATACTCGGACCACCGCGGCGTCATTGTTTATGCCAGGATATTTGGAGGGAAGGTCGTAAATGGAGATGTTCTTCGGCTCGTTGCCGCTCATGCCGATTTTACGGCTCT
>JBBUFE010000015.1:0-1409 GCA_038056635.1 Patescibacteria group bacterium | reverse complement strand
GTGCCCGCTTTTTCTAGAATTGTGAGTCGAAGGCGCGTGCGAGCGGAAGCCGAGGCGATGGTTGAAAAACTTGAGAAACTTTTGCCCCGCCAGCAGTTTGTACTGAAAATCCAGGCGAAAGCAATGGGAAATATTATTTCCGCTCGGCGCGTCTCTGCCTTGCGCAAAGATGTCACAGGATATCTCTACGGCGGAGATATAACGCGGAAAATGAAGCTACTTGAGAAACAGAAGAGGGGAAAGAAGAAAATGCTTGCGAGAGGCAAGGTGGACATCTCGCATGATGTCTTCCTCAAGGTTATGCGCGAAGGATGACCTCTTTCAATTTGTTGTCCATTCCGCAATCAAAAGCGATGTTTTGGGGATGCCGTTTTTCAGAGCACCATCAATGAATCTAATCTGCGGGGTAGTGAGTCTATCTTTTCCCCGCAGTTTGGTCTCGCAAAACATAACCCGATGATTTTTCCACGCATATATGTCGAAACACCCCTTTCCTTTGTTATTCGTGGCTCTCCAAATCCTCGCAAGTAAATCTTCTTTTTCTTTGGGTATAGTTATGCTATTTAACTTTGAACCTTGCGGCTGACTGCAAAGAAAATGGATGCCCCCGTATGTCTCTACCCACACTCCTTGCCACCCATTCTTAAGAAGAATATTTAGCACCACAATCTCGGCAAAAACGGGCATTCCTTCATAATCAAGAAATTGTTTATTTCCGAAACTGAACGCGGGCAAAGCCCCCTTCCATTTGCTGAAAGTCGGACTGCAGACCGGAAGAGCCACAGTCTTATCGTCAGACAAAGTAACTAACATCTGCCCCGTCGGCAGTAATTCCGCGGGTAAATCCATACATTAAGATGTAATCATTGAAACGACCCCAGGAGCGAAAAAAAGCACCATACTAATAATAACGAGGACGGCTACAACGCCCCACAAATACTTCATGACTTTTTTGGTGTTGCGGTGAAATAGAAAAGACATAAGCAGATAGTATCGTGTATTGCGTATCGTGTATGGTGTAGAGTATAAGGCATGGAAAGGTTTAATCAAAGGCGCGACCCATTGCGTCTCATTGGCAAGCGCTTGTTTTTAATTTCGCTATTTCTTCTTGTTGGCGTGGCTGTTTCTGGAGTGTGGAAAGTCTATCGCAAGGAGCGCGAGTCCATGTCGCTCCGCGCGGAGGCCGAGAGACAGCTTGAAGACCTCTCAACAAGACGAGTCCAATTAGAAGAGGATATTGAGAAACTTAAAACTCCGCGCGGAATGGAAGAGGCACTGCGAGAACGGTATCGTCTCGCCAAAAGCGGTGAGAATTTAATTATCATTGTTAACCCGCCCGCGTCCCTTCCCATTGAGACAACTTCCTCTGTGATGGAATGGTTTCAGAAGACGCTTTCGTGGTGGTAGGG
>JBBUFE010000014.1:0-4983 GCA_038056635.1 Patescibacteria group bacterium | reverse complement strand
CACGAGTCGATGAATATATGAGATACTACAATCACGAGAGAAAGCAGTGGACCAGGAAAGGGAAAGGGGGTCAGGTACCCTTTTCTTTTGTTTCTGATATATTAAATGCATGTCTCGCGCCACTCGCACCGATATCGGCAATTATTGCTATCATGTCATAAACTGCGCCAACGCCCGGATGCCGATTTTCTTTGCAGGGAGGAGAGAAATAAGGGAATAAGGTGTCAGGAACCTTTTCATGGGGGAGAAAAGGGGTTGACGCGGCGGCCCTTAACTGATATTCTCACTCGCGCAGATATAGATATTAGATATGGCGGAACCAGAGGTCGTTGAAGGAATAGTCGATGAGGCTCTTCCCAATACTTTATTCCGAGTGAAGCTTGGAACTGGCGAAATCGTTCTCGCGTACTTAGCCGGTAAAATGCGACTGCATAGAATTAAAGTTCTTGTCGGCGATAAAGTGTCAGTTCGTCTCGACCCATACGGAGGACGCGCGCGAATAACGCGCAGAGTATAATGCCAATCTACGAATTTATTCCAATCTACAAATAACTGCAAATAATAAGCGCCTAATTATTCGTAGTCATTTGTGATATTCGTATCATTTGTAAATTGGAACTCGCCATGAAAGTCAAAGCATCTATAAAGAAAATTTGCATGCATTGCAGCCACGTCAAACGCCATGGGCGGCTTTTGGTTATATGCTCAAATCCCAGGCATAAGCAGAGACAGGGTTAGCTTCTAGTTTCGAGCTTCTAGCTTCTAGTGATACTGGAAGTTAAAAGCTCCAAGTTAGGAGTAATGAATTAATTAGAAGCTAGTATCTAGTCCCTAGAAGCTATGTTGCGTATATCAGGAGTAACAGTTCCAGAAAACAAACGGCTCGAAATCGGCTTGACCGCTATTTATGGCGTGGGTAGACCGCGGGCATTGGCTATATTGCGCTCACTTCATGTAGACGAAGGAAAGAAGCCCTCGGCTTTGACTGCGAAAGAGGAGGCCAGCATTCGTGAGGCAATAGAGAGATTTACAGTAGAAGGCGAACTGCGCAGACAGATTTCCGGCAATGTCCGACGGCTAAAGGACATAAAGTCATATCGAGGACTCCGGCACTTAGCGCATCTTCCTGCTCGCGGACAACGGACGAAAACAAATTCTCGCACGACGCGCGGCAACGTTCGTAAAACAATGACATCAGGCAGACGCAAGCTGGAGAAAACATAAAGGCTTGTCCCGCAAAATGAGCGCGTGTAGCGCGTTCATTTTGCGGTTGGCAAACTTTACCCTGTTAAATCCCGTCTGCGACGGGACGACTTGGAAAAAAGAGCCATAACAGGTATAGTGCTGACTACAAGCGAAAATATGTCTGATACGATTTTGGCAATAGAACTTCCAAGTCGTATTTAACAGGGTGTAAGAGCTTTTAATCTCATTATCATTCGCTAAAAATCTCTAACATGGGAAAAAAACGCATAATTCGAAAATCAGGCGGAAGTGTTGACGCCGGGCTTAAATCCCGCTCGTTGGCGCGCGTGGCAAAGAAAAATCTTACCGTCGGCACTCTTAATATTCACGCGACTTACAACAATACAAAAGTCTTGCTCGCGGATAGAAGCGGAAATACCGTAGCGTGGTCTTCTTCCGGAGCGCTCGGATTTTCTGGCGCTAAGAAAGGGACTCCGTTCGCTGCCGCAAAAGTCGGCGAGATTGTTGGAGAGAAGGCGAATATAATCGGTATCAAAGAAGTTGACGTCATAATACGAGGAGTTGGAGCTGGCAGAGAGTCTGCGCTTCGAGCATTCGCAGGCAAGGGAATTGATATAGTGAGAATTGCTGATGACACGCCAGTACCGCACAATGGCCCTCGCCCAGCAAAGCCAAGAAGAGTATAGAATTCGTATATGGTATCTTGTATTTGGTATCTTGTATCTAATACGAAATACCAAATACAAAATACTAAAACATTATGTTGCAGATTAAATCAAAATATAAAATTGCAAAACGCTTAGGCGCAGGAATTTTTGAGCAAACACAGACTCAAAAGTTTGCTCTTTCGGAAGCACGCTCTAAAAACACAAAGGAGCGCCGCGGCAGAAGGGGCGGGTCCGATTACGGCCGCCAGCTTCTTGAAAAACAGAAACTCCGATATACATACGGCCTCTCTGAACGCCAGCTTTCGAATTATGCAAAGGCAGCGTTTGCCGTGAAAGATCCGGCGCAAGCCTTGCACAAATCTCTCGAATTGCGCGCGGACAATACTGTGTATCGAGCGGGGCTTGCTCCTACTCGCAGGGCATCCCGTCAGATGGTTTCGCATGGGCATATTACAGTAAATGGCAAGAGAATCACAATCCCGTCATACTGCGTAAAGAAAGGCGATGTAGTTGCCGTGCGAGAAGGGAGCAGAAAGAGTGAAATGTATGGGAAGATAAACGACCCTGAAGAAGCAGGGGCTCTTAGAAAAACATCCTGGATAAAATTTGACCCTGCTCTTATGCGCGCAGAGGTTATCGGAGAGCCGAGTTACTCGTCTGCAGAGACTGGCATTGATTATTCTACGGTGTTTGAGTTTTACAGCAGATAGTGCTACAATGGCGACCACTTTTGTGATTTTTTTCGGTATTTATTTATTACTGGCTAAAGGCTAACCGCGCTAAATTTATTTATGTCTGATTATCACATCGCGCTTCCTTCGAAACCACGCATAGTTTCCGAGTCTGAACAAAGCGGCACTTACGAAATTGACGGGCTATACCCGGGATACGGATACACTCTCGGAAATTCCCTGCGCCGCATTGTCCTCTCTTCACTTCCGGGTGCGGCGGTAACGCATGTGAAGATTCCCGGCGTTCCTCATGAATTTTCTACCATAGAAGGAGTCAAAGAGGATGTAGTCACTATTCTACTCAATATACGCAAGATTCGACTGCGAATACTAACAGACGAGCCGCAGACTCTTCGGCTTCTTGTCAAAGGCCCGAGGGAAGCAACAGCCGGCGATTTGAAGTTGCTTGGTCAAGTTGAAATTCTTAATCCAGAGAGCCACATTGCAGATATAACCGGCAAAACCGCGCTCGAAATTGAGCTTCGCGCTGAAAGAGGATTGGGATACGTTCCGAAAGAGGCTCATCAAAAAGAGCGAGTTGATGTCGGAACAATTGCGCTTGATGCCATTTTCTCGCCGATTCGCCGCGTGAATTATGAAGTGGAAAACATGCGCGTCGGCGACCGGACAGATTTCAACCGATTGCGCATACTAATTGAGACCGATGGAACCATCGCTCCGCGCGAAGCCCTCGAGCGCTCAATCGAGACAATGATTCACCAGTTGAAAGCCGTTGTCGGTTTCAAGGAGGAAGATTCCGATGAAGCTGGCGCGCGCTCGGCCTCTTCCCAATCGAAGGAAGATGGCCGGGACATAAAGGCGGGGGCGCTGGACGCTGAAGTCCTCAAAACACGAATCACGGAATTGAAGCTCCCTCAAAGAGTCGAGGCGGCGCTTGATAATGTATCGATTCGCACTGTGGGCGGGCTGGTTCGAAAACGCGAAGATGACCTGCTTTCCATAGAAGGGTTGGGACAGAAAGGATTGCAAGATATCAAGCGCGCACTTTCTAATCTGGGGCTAACTCTGCGCTCACAATAGAATTCGTATACAGTATCTCGTATTTGGTATCTTGTATCCAATACGAAATACAAAATACTAAATACCAAATACCAAAGTATGAAGCACCACAAGAAAACGCGGACATTAGGCCGCGAAAAAGGACAACGCGTTGCTCTCTTGCGCAGTTTAGCTCGGTCCCTTTTCCTTTCCGAAAAGATAACTACAACTGTAGCCCGCGCAAAGGAGCTGCGTCCATTCGTGGAACGGCTTATTTCGGCTAGCAAAGAAAATACTGCCGTCTCACGTCGAATCGTTTCATCGCGCATGGGAGGTGCCCGTGACGCGGTCCTAAAATTGCACGAAACCATAGCGCCCAGATTCAAAGAGCGTATCGGCGGTTATACGAGGATTGTAAGATTGGGGCGCGTAGGCAAGCGGGCGATTGAATCGGCACGCATTGAGTTGCTCTCCGCGGATGAGGGAAAATAATAATATATGCAGAAATCTGAATATACAATTGATGCGTCGGGCAAAACTTTGGGACGAATCGCTTCGCTCGTTGCAAAAACGCTGATGGGCAAAACAGAACCAGGATACACCCCTCACACACCTTCTTCTATAAAGGTCAACGTAGTAAACGCTTCTAAATTGTCTATTAGCGATCGCAAGAAACTCGGGAAGAAGTACACCACTTACTCTGGATACCCGGGAGGTCTGAAAACAGAGGCTCTTGGAGCATTGCGCAATCGAAAAGGCAATAGCGAGCCGTTGCGCCGCGCAATCCTGCGCATGCTTCCGCGAAATACGATGCTTGCAGGACGAATGAAAAATCTGAAAATCAGTCTTTGACATTATGACAACTAAACAAACATACACGGAGGCAGTGGGGCGAAGAAAAACGGCAAGCGCGCGAGCGCGTCTGGTTCCCGCAAAAGGCTCATCCATGACAATTAATGGAAAGGCGGCAGATGAATACTTTCCGAAAGGGCTATTTGTTAAGACTGCTTTTGAATCTCTCGCTACCACCAATTCGGCGTACGCAGTTTCTGTTCATGTCAGAGGCGGGGGACACAAGGCGCAGGCTGTTGCTATCCGCCACGCAATTTCACGCGCATTAAACGAAATTACTCCGGAATTCCGAAAAGATTTAAAGCAGCGCGGTTTTTTGAAACGCGACCCGCGAGCGAAGGAGAGAAAGAAATTCGGTCTTAAGGGCGCTCGCCGCGCCCCGCAGTGGTCCAAGCGCTAAGAGAGCGCTCATGGGCATGTATCCATGCGGGTACGGGGTTTCGCTGGCTCGCGAACCTTTGAAGTCCAGACCCCTCGCGCTCCGAACCCTCGCACAGACACGCACCCGCTCGATTAGGTTGGACACG
>JBBUFE010000013.1:0-2391 GCA_038056635.1 Patescibacteria group bacterium | reverse complement strand
GAATTCATCGGGCAAGAGCATTTGACAGGTGTCGGGAAACCTCTGCGCGTCGCAATTGAGAAGAAAGAATTGTTCCCTTTCATTCTTTGGGGGCCTCCCGGTTGCGGGAAAACGACGCTCGCGCGTATTTATGCAAATGCCCTCGGCGCGGACTTCTATGAACTCTCTGCGGTGGATTCCGGAAAGGATGACATCAAAAAAATTGTCGGTAAGCGCGGCGGCCTGCCTGCGCAGGCAGGTCTGCCATTCGGCAAGGCTAGGATTCTTTTTATAGACGAAATACATCGTTTCAACAAGGCTCAACAAGATTTTCTACTTCCCTTCGTCGAGCGTGGCGACATTACTTTCATTGGAGCGACAACGGAAAATCCGAGTTTTGAGGTCATTGCTCCCCTGCTATCCCGCTCCAGAGTCTTCGTGCTCGAAGCGCTAAACGACGCCGACATGACGCAGATTATGCGCAGAACAAAATTCAAAGTTTCAAAAGATGCCAGGGATTGGTTAATCGCGATGTCGCAAGGCGATGCGCGACAGGCAATTGGAGTTTTAGAAACGGCAGAAAAGTTGTACGGAAAAATCACCCTCGACACGCTTAAAGAAGCAATTCAATCAAAACATCTGCGTTACGATAAAAAAGGAGAAGAGCACTACAACACCATCTCCGCATTCATTAAGTCAATGCGGGCGTCACAACCGGACGCCGCCCTCTATTATCTCGCGCGCATGGTTGAGGCCGGCGAGGACCCGAAATTCATCGCCCGCCGGATGGTCATTTTTGCGAGCGAGGACATAGGGCTTGCTCAACCAACCGCGCTCGTGGTTGCCAACGCCGTTTTTCGCGCAGTCGAAACAATCGGCTATCCGGAAGCGACAATCAATCTCGCCCACGGCGTCGCATATCTTTCCCAGTGCAAAAAAGACCGACGCGCCTACGATGCGGTTTTCTCTGCACTCGAAGATGTGAAAAAATTTGGCAATCTTCCTATTCCGCTCAAGGTCCGCAACGCGCCAACGAAGCTCATGAAGGAATTGAAGTATGGCGAGGGATACGAAAAGTACCCCGTAAAATCGCAAAGCGATCACGGGGCTGGTGACAATGAATCTTATTTGCCAGAAAAATTGAAAAAGAAAAAATACTTGAAGTGACTGAATGTTACTATGCGGGGGATGAAACTTATTTCCTGGAACGTAAACGGCATACGAAGCATCCACAATAAGGGCATGTTTGCTCCGTTCATTGAAAAAGTGAAGCCGGACATTATCTGCCTTCAGGAAACAAAGGCGGAAGAGCATCAATCTGCGGTTGATTTGCCTGACTATGAGGAATATTGGAATTCGGCGAAGAAAAAAGGATACGGCGGCACAGCCATTTTTGCCAAAACCAAACCAATCTCCACAATGCTCGGTCTGCCGGAACAAATACTGAAGAAATATAAAGTCACCGATGATGGCTATGGCGACCCGAACGCAGAAGGCAGGGTAATTTCGGCGGAGTTCAGAGATTTCTTCGTCGTCAATGTTTACACTCCCAACTCCAAGCCGGATTTGAGCCGCCTTTCGCTTCGCCATAAGCATTGGGACCCGGCATTTCTCGCCTATTGCAAAGAATTGAAGAGGAGAAAACCAGTTATTGTCTGCGGGGATTTTAATGTCGCGCACACGCCAGATGACTTGGCGAATCCAAAACAGAACGAGGGCGAACATGGGTTCACAAAAGAAGAGAGAGAGGGGATGCAAGCATTTATTGACGCAGGTTTTGTTGACACATTCCGTTTTTTTACAAAGGGCAACGGACATTACACGTGGTGGAGCCATTTCGCGGATGCTCGTGCCAGAAATGTCGGCTGGCGCCTTGACTACTTCTTTGCGAGTTCAGATTTAACCAAAAAAATAAAGAGTGCCAGAATCTTGCCGGAAGTATACGGCTCCGACCATTGTCCCGTTATGCTAGAGATTAGCGACTAGGGTTTAGGGTATAGGGGAAAGCCAAAAACCTGCAACCCGTGGTCTTTTAGTTGCTATTCCCCAGTGGCTAATGCCTATGTCCGTTATCCACATCCTGTCCTTTACAATGTCCGATAGACATGTATTCTACTCCTTAGGGATCGATGGATCCTTACATAGTTCTGCGTTTCAAACAACACTGACAAACCTTCTTCAAGCAGGGGCTCCACTCTTGCAACAAGCAAGTACGTCAATGTAGGGCTCATACCCTAAGATCCACAGGTACACTATAAACCAAAGTTGGCGCTCTGCGCCCAAAATTATTGGATTTAGTACCGTCGTGCGAATCTTCAAACAAAATGCAGAACAAACCAGGCCGTTTCCATGGCTGGGCACAGGTAAAATAAAAACAACCCGTGCCCCTCATGGGGGCGGCCTTTTGGCTTT
>JBBUFE010000012.1:0-8791 GCA_038056635.1 Patescibacteria group bacterium | reverse complement strand
ATGAACTTAACGGTTGTCCTTCTTCGCCTTGCCGGGCGAAACTGAACCGTGGCACGGGAGCCGTTACGGGCTGGGCCCGAGCCCTTGCCGGCACAGCTCTTTCGGGAAATTGGGACGGGTGGATAAGCCTGAGCGGCAAGAATCCCGACTACGGACCCGTTCTTTCGAACGGAACCTTTTCTGGATACGCCTGGGGGGCGGATGTCGTAGGGTGGGTAGATTTCAGCAAGGTGACGTGGGGCGGCGGCACCTGCACGCCGGAGTACTTCTGTTCCGGCTCTGACGTCTACTACAAAAATGCCAGCTGTTCGGAATCGCTTTACCAACAATGTGTAAGCGGATGCTCCGGTGGCGCCTGTCTCGCTCCTCCTTCCGCGCAAGCAGCTTCTTTCGGCGCCTCCAATCTGTTCGGCGCGTTTACCGCGACAGGTCATCTCCAGATTAAGCCATTACTTGTGCGGAACGGGGACCCGACATGGGTTTATTGGAATCTGGACCGCGTATCTTCATGCGCGGTTACAGGCACTAACGAAGATTCGTGGAACGGCAGTTCTTCAGGCTCTGCCGGAAAGACTTCTAACCCAATAATCGGGCAGACCACATACACGCTCTCGTGCGCAGCCCTCCCCGGAGCATCCCCATCTTCCATTACGGAATCGCAGACTGTCAACATCATACCCATTTTCCAGGAGAAGTAAGGGCGCTCGAAAACACAGTAGTTTTTAACGGCACATCAGGTAGAGATGTACACCTCATTCAGCAGAATGACCTACTGGGTGATGACGGGACTAATCACTCAAACCGTTAAAAACTACTGTGTCTTCTCGCTGAAGTTGGAAAAAATATTAATGAGTCAAGATATGCGCTGGAGAGTACGGCGATAGCCAGCAAATTCTTCCGCGCTTCGATCGCCTAAAATGTCTCCTAATTGAGACCATGGTACTATTTAGGAGACACGCATTCAAATCAAAGGCGCGCAATCCCAGATACATGGAGAACTCTCAAAAGATTGCACTTTGGGAGGGCGTGTGTATACTTCTCCAACGCTATGTCCCGCGATAGCTTGGGATTTGTCCTGAGCGGAGTCGAAGGACCAATGGTATCTCGCGCTCGCGAAATGCCGTTGCGCGATTTTTCGTAGAGAATTAGGGAGCGAGCAGTGCGCGACTATAATTCTCACGACCCAGCACCATTTTTGTATCCGTTCTGATGTGCGAAATGCGAGACAGTGTTGAGACAGTCTCAACCGAATCGCGAGACGATACGAATTATAGGGATGCAAAAATGGTGCTGGGTGTAAGATTTCCTAGTTCACTGCGTTCACAATGAAATTTAACAAGTTTATGCTAGGCACAAAAGGAAGAATGACCCAGGTCTTCGATGACAAGGGAGTCGTTTTTCCCGCAACAATAATTACTGCGGGACCCATGACCGTAACGCAGATTAAGGGCAAAGAAAAAGACGGCTACAATGCGGTGCAAGTGGGATTCGGGGCGAAAAAGGAAAAAAATATTGCGAAACCACAGTTGGGGCATACAAAAGGCAAGACGATTAAGCACATGCGAGAATTTCGCATGGATGTTGGAAGTTCAATGTTAGAAGTCGGCGCAAGCCTAGATGTCTCTGTTTTCACGCCCGGGGACACGGTTTCCGTCTCGGCAATATCAAAAGGAAAAGGTTTTCAAGGCGTTGTGAAGAGGTACGGCTTTCACGGAGGACCACGGAGTCATGGGCAGAAAAACAGGGAGCGCAGTCCCGGTTCCATCGGCGGAGGCGGGCGCGCGGGCGGACGCGTAGTCAAAGGTATGCGCATGGCGGGCCGCATGGGCGGTGAGCGTGTTACGGTTAAAAATCTCCGCGTTCTTCAGATTGATGTGGCGACGAATACGCTTGTAATTTCTGGCGCAGTTCCCGGTCGGCCTGGGGCATTAGTTGAAATCCGAGGTACGGAACAAAAATAAAATATGGAAAAGAAACTTGAGTCCACTATATATACAAAGGACGGCAAAGAGGCCGGCACGATTGCGCTCCCCGCGAACATTTTTTCTGTACCGTGGAATGACGCCCTGATGCATCAGGTGGTAACGACCATGCAGGCAAACGCCCGCCCGATTATCGCGCACGTGAAAAGTCGCGGAGATGTGCGCGGAGGCGGCAGAAAGCCGTGGCAACAGAAAGGCACGGGCCGCGCGCGCCACGGCTCCATCCGCTCTCCGATTTGGAAAGGCGGAGGCGTAACGCACGGGCCTCTCAAAGAAAAAGTCTACGCGAGGGAAATTCCGAAAAAGATGCGCGCAAAAGCTCTTTTCGTCGCGCTTTCCCGAAAATTTAAAGACGGCGAGATTCTTTTCGTGAACTCATTCGGCATTGATGCGCCAAAGACGGCAGTCGCGAGAAACGTGCTTGTCGCGCTCTCGAAAATTGCAGGGTTTGAGAAGCTAAGGGACAAGCGAAAAAACGCCGCGCTGATTGCATTTTCCGAGTCCACTCCCGCCGCGCACAAGAGTTTCCGAAATATCGGGAGTGTGGAATACGCAAACGTCAGAAATCTTAACCCGGTCTCTGTCCTCGGGAGCAAGTATCTGGTTATTGAAAACCCGGAAGCGGCAGTCGCGATTATTGAGAGCCGATTGCCGAAGGCAGAGACTCGAGACCCAGCACCTTTTTCCACTATATGATTTTTCTTGCTCAAAATATTATGAAGAAGCACTATCCGTTTTCGAATGGCATCGTTAGCGTGAAAGGTGCTGGGTGTAAGTTGTTTCTAAACTCGATTACTCGTTAAGAAAAACTAACATGCCCCTATTCGGAAAAGACAAGAAAGCAGAAGTTAAGAAGGACGGGGCATCAGTCCCTGTCGCAACTGCGGCGAATGTGTCGGCAAACACTGCACCGGATTCTTCGCATGTTCTTCTAAAACCGCGAATAACGGAAAAAGCGACAATGCATGAGGCGGCTGGCGTGTACACTTTCGATGTTGCAGAAACTGCGAATAAACATCAGATTTCGCAAGCTGTGCGAGAGCTCTACAAAGTGACCCCGCGGATGGTGAAAATTGTTCCTGTACCGAGCAAATTTAAGCGCAGTGCTCGCACGGGTAAACGTGGCGTGAAACGAGGAGGCAAAAAAGCGTACGTTTATTTGAAGAAGGGCGATACTTTAAAAGTCATGTAAAATTGTTCAGCTTTAATCTATATTTAATTTATGAAGATTTATAAACCAACTTCACCGGGGACTCGCGGAATGACACGGCTCAACTACCGAGAGCTTCTCTCTGGTAACACCCCGACAAAAGCGCTCGTTAGCGGCTACAAGCGGGGAGTGGGGCGCAACAACCGGGGCCGTATAACCACCCGCCACAAGGGAGGGGGCCACAAGCGTAGCTACCGAATGGTGGATTTCTACTTCGACAAAAAAGATATCCCAGCAAGAATTGCTTCCATAGAGTACGACCCGTTCCGTTCTGCGTTTATCGGCCTTGCAGTATACAGAGACGGCGCCAAGCGCTACGTAGTTGTTCCGCAGAAAATAAAAGTAGGCGACACATTTATCGTCTCTGAAAATGCTCCTGTAAAAACTGGGAATCGCTTACCCTTAGGCAAGCTTCCGGTGGGAACATTTGTCTTCAACATTGAGATAAAGCCGGGGAATGGCGCGCGAATGGTTCGCTCTGCTGGCAGTTTCGCCGAAATTGTCGCGCAAGACGCAGGCTACACGCACTTGAAAATGCCTTCTACTGAAGTTCGCCGCATTATAGGCACCGCGTGGGCAACCGTGGGGGAGGTTTCCAACGAAGAGCATCGCTTGGTGAATATCGGCAAGGCCGGCCGTTCGCGCTGGATGGGGGTAAGGCCCACTGTCCGAGGTTCGGCGATGAACCCGGTGGACCATCCGCACGGAGGCGGTGAAGGCAAGCAAGGCAGGGGTCGTCGCCGCTCCATTTCTATGTGGGGCAAGCCCACGGGCAAAGGGCAGAAATCTCGGCGCCCTAAAAAATATTCTAATGTATTTTTGGTTACAAGACGCAGGGTTGGGAAGAGGAAATAAAAAGTGCTCGAAGGCACAAAGTTTTTTGACGGAGTGCAGACCCGAACCGTCAAAAAACCTTGTGCCTTCTCGCTGAAGTTGAGAGGGAAAAAGTAAACGATCAGTTTTGTTGTCAGTTTTGTTTGACTTCTTACCTCATTTCGGATACATTGTGCGTGCCCGCTCGTGCGGGATTTTAATTGGACTTACTTGAACTACAAACTACCAACTACGCGCTACTAACTATTCCTATGACACGCTCGCTAAAAAAGGGTCCATTTGTGGACGCCAAACTCGCGAAGAAAGTCTCTAGCCGGAAATCCGGTGCAGGGGCTATAAAGACGTGGGCGCGAAGGTCGCAGATTTCACCAGAGTTCGTCGGCTACACTTTCGCGGTTCACAATGGCAAGATTTTCAATGATGTTTTCGTGACGGAAGACATGGTGGGCCATTCTCTGGGAGAATTCTCGCCAACCACGAAATTTATCCGGCACGGAGGTAAAATGCAGAAAGAAATTGAGATGCAGAAACAGCAGGCAGAAATTGCGACCGCCCAAGCTGCAAAAGCGACAGCCGAAACGGCGAAGCCGAAGAAATAAATATATGAAAGTACCAATCTACGAATGCATTCCAATCTACGAATATCTACGAATAAGACATTCCGATATTTGTAGCCATTTGCAGTATTCGTATCATTTGTAAATTGGAACATACCATGAAAGCATTACTTACAAACTATCATCAGTCGCCGAGAAAGGTGCGTCTAGTCGCCGATTTAATACGAGGGAAAACAGTTCCGCAGGCGCGCGTTGCACTTTCTTTTTTAATGCAAAAATCTTCCGAAGCTTTTAGGAAACTTCTTGAATCGGCGGTTGCTAATTCTCGAAATTCAGGCGTGGCACCAGAGGGGCTTTTCGTGAAGCACGTGAGCGTTGACAAAGGAGCGGTCTTGCGGCGCGCGCGGCCGTTTGGACGAGGCCGTTCCGGGACTTTGCGCAAAACGCACAGCATAGTGCGAATCGAACTTGCCCCCTCCGTCACCAAAGCTAAGGAGGGCAAGCCCGTTAGAAAGTTGTCTAAGAAGCTAGTACCTAGAAGCTAGAAGCTATTTATCATATGACCCACACAGTACACCCATACGCGCATCGCCTCGGTATAATCCGAGACTGGAAATCCAGGTGGTTTTCAAAGACGCCGGCGCAATACAGGGAAAATGTAATGATTGATTCTGCGATTCGTCGATATCTTAAAAAGCGTTTGCGCGGGAACTACGTGACATCCGTTGAAATTGAGCGAAGGGAGAAAATTGTTCGCGTTCTCATTAAGACGTCGCGCCCCGGGCTTGTTATTGGACGCGGTGGAGAGGGGAGCATCAAGCTCATAAAGGAATTAGAAAAGGTTATACGCGACATTAAAAAAGTAGAACCTCGAACCGTGCGCCTGGACATAGAAGAGGTGCGTTCCCCTGAATCTCTTGCGCCAGTAGTCGCATACATGGTTGCCGAGGGACTAGAGAAACGAATGCCTTTCAGGCGCGTTTTGAAGCAGACCGTAGAAAAGGTTATGGCGAATCGCGACGTTCAAGGCGTACGCATCACTTTGGCGGGACGTCTTGGAGGCGCGGAAATGTCCAGAACCGAAAAAATAAAAAGAGGGCGCGTTCCTCTTCAGACGCTTCGCGCGGACATTGATTTTGCTCGCGAGGCTGCGTATCTACCCTATGGAGTTTTAGGCGTAAAGGTGTGGATTTACCGAGGCGATGTGTTCACCGCAGATAAACGCAGAACTGACGCAGAAGGCCGCGGCATTAATTCTGCGAGAGCCGGCGTTCGGCCGATGGGGTTGGTATCGACACCTGTAGACGGTCTGCGTAACTCTTAACTCATATTTCATAACTCATCTTTTTATGCTCGCTCCAAAAAAACAAAAATATCGAAAGTGGCAAACCGGTCGCAGGCGGGGCAAACGTCTGGTTGCGCCGGAGACGCGCGGCATTTCGCTTGCATTCGGCTCATACGGGCTAAAGTCGCTTAGCCAAGCGCGTCTTACCTCAAGTCAGATTGAGGCGGCACGCCGTTCTCTCACGCGCGCGGCGGGAAAAAACGCGAAGATATGGATACGCATATTTCCAGACAGACCACGCACCCAAAAAGCGGCGGAAGTCGGCATGGGAAGCGGAAAAGGAGACGTGACCGGACACGTTTTTGATGTGCGTCCTGGAAGAATTATTTTTGAAGTTGACGGCGCACCGGAAACAATGGCGCGAGAAGCGCTCCGCAAGGCGGGAACGAAACTGCCTGTAAAAGTTCGCATTGTTGAAAGAGAATAAAGACTATTATGGACGATGTAAAAACACAAAGCACGGAGAAATTACTGGCTGCAGTTACGGAGAAGCGCGAAGCTCTGCGCGTTTTTCGATTTGGCGGAGCAGGAAGCCGTACTAGAAATGTTCGAGAGGGCCGCAACTTGCGACGAGAGATAGCGCAAATATTGACTGAAATTAAATCGCGCGGCCTGCCTGTCGGCCGGCCGGGGATTGCTAAAGAGCAAAAGAAAGCGTAGCATTGCGCAACTTCAAATATTATGGAAATGCAAAACAATACAGAAAACACCGCGCAGGAGGGAAAATTCCTTGAAGGAGTTGTTGTTAAGTCTGCCATGAAGGACACCGCCACTGTTCAAGTAGAGCGTTACGTCAAGCATCCCAAATACAAGAAATACATCCGAAGAAGCAAGAAGTTTCTTGTCCACAATCCGGGAAATACCGCAGAAATCGGTCAAAAAGTGACTATTCGAGAAACGAGGCCGATTTCCAAACGCAAGCGATTCATAATCGTTAAGTGATATGATTCAGCCACGTTCAATTGTAAAAATTGCTGATAACTCCGGAGGAACGACCGGGCGCATTTTCAAAGTGCTCGGCGGCTCAAAGCGACGCTACGCCGAGCTCGGCGATGAGGTTGTGCTGTCCGTCCAGACAGCCCAGCCGCGCAAAGCCGTGAAGAAAAAAGATATTCATCGCGCCGTTGTCGTTCGCCAAAAGAAAGCGTTCCGCCGAAAAGACGGTTCTTATATTCGATTTGACGAGAACGCGGTGGTTTTAGTTGAGAGGGAAAAGAAGGAGCCGAAAGCGAATCGTGTCTTTGGCCCAATTCCGCGTGAAGTTGTAGAGAGAGGTTATCAAAAAATTGCCACATTGGCTCCGGAGATTGTTTAGAAATATGAAACTAAAAAAAGGAGACCCCGCTACCGCAAGTCCCTCGGACTTGGCTACGGGGCAAGGCAAATGGATAAAGATATGAAATTAAAGAAAGGAGATAAAGTTGTAGTGATTGCGGGCAAGAATCGCGGCACTTCCGGCACGATTGCCCGCGCGCTCCCAAAAAAGAATCGCGTATTCATAGACGGCGTCAATGTTGTCAAAAAGCATCGCCGTCCATCCGGGCAGAATCGGAAGGGACAAATCGTGGACAAGCCGATGTCTATACATATTTCGAATGTGATGCTCGCGGACCCTAAGGGGGGAAAGCCGACTCGCATCCGCATCGTAAGAAAGAATGGCGTACGCGAGCGAGTCGCCGTAAAAAGCGGTCAGGAAATTAAATAAGTATTCAGTATCTAGTATTCCGTATACAGTATGAAAAATCAAACAACACAGAGCAAGACTTTTGAAGCACTTAAGACCGAATTCAAATATAAAAGCGTAATGCAGGCTCCGAAGGTTTCCAAAATCGTTGTTGCGACGGGTGTCGGCGCAAAGCACGACCCGAAGAAGCGCGAGGTGATAAAGAACAGACTTGCGAGAATTACAGGCCAGGCTCCGGCTGAAAGATTGGCGAAGAAATCTATCGCGACATTTAAGATTCGCGCAGGGGACACAGTTGGCTACCAGGTGACTTTGCGCGGTGCAAGGGCGGAGTCTTTCTTAGACAAAATTATTCACATCGTGTTTCCGCGGTCAAAAGATTTCCGCGGCATAAAGCCGGAAACCATCGATGAAATGGGTAACATCACCATCGGCTTTAAAGAGAACATTGTCTTTCCGGAGACATCCGACGAAGACAGCAAGGATATTTTCGGGCTCGCGGTCACGATTGTTACAACGGCAAAAAACAAAAAAGAAGCGGAGGCGTTTTTGAGATATCTCGGGTTGCCTCTTCGTGGAGAGGGAACAAAGAAATAGGAAGGGCTGCTCCTTTGTCAGAGCGCTTCACGATCTCCAGCGCGGTTTCCTGCGCTCGCACCTTGTGTCTGCATAGTATCCCCAAATTATTTCCATATCCCTAAATAATACGCTATAGCAACAGAATAGGGGATATCGGATATTGGAAAGAATGCACGAGCCGTTACGCTTCTTGTGGAAGATTGAATTGTTTTCTGACCCACCTGTCGTTTTCGACGCTGTCTGCGATGATGTATAAAATATCTTTACCAATCCGCAATTCCACTTTCATCATCGCGATTAGTTCTTCGCAATCATAGGGGAATATCCATACGCTGTCTTGCAGTTTAAGGAATCCGAATTCGCGGACGAGTCTTCGTACCCTTTCGCGCAAAACTTTCCTTTTTTCTGGAATATCAAAAATAACAATGCGCCAGCGTTTGTCCCAACGCTTATTGATGTTGGTGTATGCCGCAAATCTCGCCTGCTCCAAGACATATGCACGCTTTCCTTTCTCTGTTATCTCAACGAACCTTTTGCCATTTCTTTCCACGAAACGCACATACCCTTTTTGCGCAAGGCGGCCGGCGGCGGTACGCGCTC
>JBBUFE010000011.1:0-3935 GCA_038056635.1 Patescibacteria group bacterium | reverse complement strand
TTTGTGCATCCGATTGTCGCGTGTACTCGGTCAATCAAATCTGTTTTATTTGCCATAGATGTATTTTTTATTAATGATAATTAAATCGGCAATGCCCATTGCCTTCGACCTAGAGCGCCGAAAGCGCTCGGGCGACGCGCGGAGTTTCCGCACGTTTAGCCGACCTCCTACCATATTGAGCCATATTTTCGGGCTGTCAACTAATTAATCAGATTCCAGATAAACCTTGTGGATAAGTCAAAAGAGAGCTTTTTTGGCTTAAGATAGGCATTATCTCGCGTATTCAATCACTCTGGTCTCCCTAATCACGCTCACCTTTATCTCCCCCGGATACTGCAAATCGGCTTCTATTTTGTCCGCAATATCTCTCGCGAGCTTGCGCGCATCGAGGTCGGAAATTTCTGTCGGTTTAACGATTACACGCACTTCACGGCCCGCAGCGATTGCGTATGTCTTTTCAACCCCCGGCATTTTATTTGCAATTGCCTCAAGTTCCTCAAGACGCTTGATGTAGTTTTCAACAGAGTCGCGGCGAGCGCCTGGGCGTCCTCCGGAAATGGCGTCTGCTACCTGCACAATCATTGATTCAGGGGTTTCGTAAGGATACTCCTCATGGTGCGCCTGCATTGCTTTGATTACAGCTTCGTCTACTCCGAATTTTTGCAGAATCCTTCTGCCGATTTCCACATGCGTACCCGTTACCTCATGGTCTACTGCCTTTCCGATGTCGTGCATAAGCGCTCCCGCGCGCGCGACTGCCGAATCGGCGCCCAGCTCATCCGCGAGCATCCCAGCCAAGTGCGCCACTTCAACCGAGTGGTCAAGAACATTCTGGCCATAGCTTGTGCGGAAATATAGCCGCCCCAAAATCATGAGAAGTTTCGGGTCGAGATTCGGAACGCGCGCCTCGTATGCAGCTTCCGTTCCTTTCTTTTTTATAATGCTGTTTATTTCGGCCTCCGCTTTTACAACTGCTTCTTCGATTTTCGCCGGCTGAATTCTGCCGTCTAGGATTAGATTTTCGAGCGCGATGCGCGCGATTTGCCGGCGGATTGGATTGTAAGAAGAAAGAGTGATTGTGCCCGGCGTGTCGTCAACGATTACGTCTACGCCGGTCGCGCGCTCAAACGCGCGAATGTTCCGCCCCTCTTTTCCTATGATTTTGCCCTTGATTTCATCGCTTGGCAGGGAAATGGTCGTCGCAAGAACGTCGGACACGACTGAATTGCCGAGGCGATGAACTGATGTCGTTAGAATTTCTTTTGCGCGTCTTTCCAGTTTTTCGTTGCTTGTAATTTCAAGCTTGCGCATTCTGCCCTCGATGTCGCTCTCGTATCGTTTCTCGATTGATTTCAGAAGCTCATTTTTTGCTTCCTCCGCCGTTAAACCAGCGGTCTTTTCAAGTTTTTCTTGCTGGGTGCGCACCAATTCCTCGGCCGTTTCTTTGGTCTTTTGGATTTCATCCGCTTTCTTCGCGAGGGACTCCTGTTCCGCGTCTTGATTTGTTTGGCGCTTATCGAGAAGTTCTTCTTTGCGAACAAGGCGCTCTTCCGTCTGTTTCAGTTCTCGTTCTCGCTCTTTGAACTCGCTCGACTGCTCCACGGCTCTTTCTGCCGCTCGCTTTTCCGCCTCTTCAGTAATGCGTTTCGCTTTCACCTCCGCGTCCAGCGTCATCTTGCGGACCAGAAGCTCCATCGAACCGCGTTTTCCCAAACTGATAATCCACCTAAGAAAATATCCGAATCCGATTCCAACCGCGCCCGCAAGGGCGATGAGAAGAAGGGCGATTTTTAACGTCATACGCGTGGGCTCCCCCAGCGTCCGTTTTTATGTACGCGGCAATTACACCTGATTCTGCGGCTTGAGAATAAGGGCCGACAGGGTTGATGTCGGCACCTGTAGACGGAATGCTGATAACGCGTTCATACTTAAGACGGCGCAACGGGAATTAAAAGTCATAAATATTAATTAGTGTACTTCGGGAGTATAGCACACGTTCTGGACACCGCCAGCGAGGTATCGTGTATTTAGTATCTTGTATCTAGTATGAACCCAATACGAAATACGATATACCAAATACGGAATACCCACTTTATATCAACACTTTATCCACAATGCCGTACTTTACTGATTCCTCGGCCGTCATGAAAAAGTCGCGGTCTACATCGGCCTCGATTTTCTTCACCGGCTGGCCGGTATTTTTAGCCATAATCTTATTGAGCCGGTCGCGCGTGGAAAGAATATGCTTCGCGGTTATTTCGATGTCGGATGCTTGCCCCTCGGCTCCTCCTAGCGGTTGATGAATCATCACCTCCGAATTCGGCAAAACGAACCGCTTGCCCTTCGCTCCGGCGGAGAGAATCCATGCCGCGCCGGAAGCCGCAACGCCGACGCACACAGTGGAAACATCGGGCCGGATGTGATTCATGGTATCAATCATAGCGAGCGTCGCTGACACTGAACCGCCGGGGGAATTTATATAAAATGAAATATCTTTTTTCGGGTCTTCGGACGCAAGGAAGAGAAGTTGCGCTATGACGAGGTTTGCAACCTCGCTGTCAATCGAACCGCCTAAAAACACAATGCGCTCCTTGAGAAGGCGCGAATAAATGTCGTACGCGCGCTCGCCGAACGATGTTTTCTCGACGACCATCGGCACGAGCATCTGGGAACGAGGAGCATTTTCGGCTTTCATACAGATATCGTAGCAGATTTGTCTTTAGAATCAAATTCACTTGCTGTGGGAACATCATTTTTCTCCAAAAATTGCAGTACCGCTTCATTCCGCATCGCGTGGGCGATGTGCGCGCGTAGGGCTTCTGGGCTGGCGTCTTTGTAATGCTTGCGGGCGTTTCTCACTTCTTTCGCAAGCGCCTCTGCATCCGGCTCGATGTTTTCTTTACGCGCTATTTCGGAAAGAATAAGACGAATTTTTGCTCGCTTGTCGGCTGGCTCTTTCCACTCTCCGCGCAGTTGCTCGCGCGTCTTCTTAGACTCGGCTAAATATGCTTCAAATGTTGTGCCGACGCGCGAGAGGTCGTCTTTCATCCGCGCCTCCACCTCGTCTAACTCGTATTCGCGGAGAACTGCCGGGTAGAAAATTTTCGATTCTTTAACAAGTTCCTCAAGTATTATCTGGCGTCGTTTATCCACGATTTGGCGCTCTTTCTCCGCCTTCATATTCTCTCGTATTTTAGTCCCGAAATGAGCCGTATTTTCATACCCCAAACTTTGGGTAAATGCATCATCTAACTCTGGCAAATCCTTTTCTTCCATAGCGCGGGATTCCTCCGAAGCCTTTTTTGGCTCAATACCGGCTTCTACTTTTTCAATTCGCGCGCGTTCGCGTCGGAGGTATGTAAGCGCTTTTGAATGTTCCTCGTCGGAAATCGCGGCCTCTTCTGTCTTGCCCGAATGTTTTTTTGAGGTTGTTCTGTAGTCAGGAAGTATAACCTCGGGGGCTAGAGCCGCGCGCGCTGTGAACGAAACTGATTTCCCTGCGGCTGGGGTCTCAATTGTTACGCGAGGAGTTTCAACGACGGGGAGGTTTTCTTTCGCAAGGATTATTGGAAGCTCATGTTGAATTGCATGCTCAACCGCTTGGCGAGAAATTGCTGTTTCTCCATAGGCGCGAATGATTTCACTCTCGGGCGCATGCCCTGGCCGGAAGCCGTCGAGCTTCGCAGATTTCTGCATTTCTTTTAACGCGGAGGCGCGGTAGCGAAGAAACACATCCGCAGGAATTTCTGCTTTCACTTCGGCCTCCCAGCTTTCCGTATCGCGCGTTACTTTTACATTTGTCGCGGAACTTTTAGTTGTTTCAGTATCAGACATCGGTCTTTCTTATCACACTTTTCAAATTAGAGCGAGTTTCAATGAAATAACCTGCCCGCCAATCAGTTAACTTTTAATGCGATGTTTTCCATATTAAATCA
>JBBUFE010000010.1:0-13649 GCA_038056635.1 Patescibacteria group bacterium | reverse complement strand
TTAAATCAATACGAAGAATGCCCTAAGGATGTCTAAGGCGCACACTTATATTCCGCTACTGCGCACTCCCTTCAAACCCTTGCAGGTTGTTTGCCGTTTGAGCGTCTAATTGGTCAAAATTCATTGCCTCTATGTCAGCTTCAATTGCGGCCGCCTCGTCCGAGGATCCCATCGGAGGAAGGCCGGCTGAAGTGTCGCTGGTTTCATCCGCTACAGGCTCATTCCCTAAAATAAGCGGAGGCGGATTGCTGTTCCCGTCATTCAATTTTGCTCCCCAGAAGTACAAAGCTCCGAACGCTAGCAAAAGAATTATAATCACAGCGCCGACAAGAGAGCCAGTACCCGAAGACCGTTTTTGGAGAGGGGCTTCTCCCGATGCAGGAACTTGATTACTCATCTGATTATTTTCGTCCATAAATATCAGTAATTATTTTGTTAATTATCCTTCTGCTCCGTTGTTGCTTCGACAGCCGTTTCGGCCGCCCTTTGCGAACGAGCGAGGATGATTAAGGCTTCCCCGGCCGCTTTAAGTGCTTTGTGAGCCGCTCTTACGCTGGCATTTGTCTTCCTAACAGCCGCCAAAACTTCTGCTCGGAGTGCTTTTGCGTCGCTCGCGGAATTGACCTGTGCGACTAAATCGGATAGAGCCAGAGCATCAGTTTTTGCCTGCGCTATAATAGTTTTGGCAGTATTTAGAGCTGACTCCGCCGCATTTATATCAATTCCCTGGTTCTTAAGCTTATCTATGCGCGATTGTATTCGCGCAGACAAGTTATCAAATTGCCTAAGTGCGACTCCGAATCTTTGCCACATCGCATCGGCGTGTACTCTTGCGAGCAACTTCCGCTCCGCTTTCAAGGCTATCGTGCTAGCTTTTCGTTCGTCCTTCAAATCTTTTCTTTCAACGCGGAAACCTTTCCTTATGTCGCGGCGATCTTCTGAGGTCGTTGCCCCCCTGGCCCTTTCTTTTGTTTCCTCTCTAAGATTTCGCGCGTCCGTTTTATATTCAGTGCGAACATCTTTGATTTCACTTTTGATATCAATGCGCCTGTCGAGGAACCGCTGCACCGGTCCGCGCGGGACTTGAGGAGAAACGCTTGCGGGCAACGTTACGGCGTCTTGCGCAAAAGCAACGCCAGAAAACGCAAAAAGCGCAGTCAATGTTGTTAAAGCAACCGGTGTTAATTTGTTCATCCCGTTAGAAATAGGACGCGGACTGTCAAAGTCGGCGCCACATTCGACTAATTCTTATAATATCGATTCTTTCATTATATACGGATTGTGTGCGTCCGCGATTTCTAACGGGATTCATATTAGGCAGTTTGCTAACTGGACGGATAATAAACCTCCCATCGATAGGAAGTGTAACACACGGCAAATGGTCAATTATTTCCCGAACTGTTTCTCATACAAGTCAACCGATTTTTTCACTGCTTCAAGCGCCTCTCCATGGCCCTTATAGCCATGCACAGTAACAACCGCCGGTTTGGATTTTAGCTGTTTGATTGTTTCAAAAAAATTCTGGAATTCGCGGAGCATGTGAGAATTGAGGTCTTTAAGGTCTTGGACATCCTCCCAGCGCCTGTCCTCGGTCGGTACCGCGATTATTTTGTAATCTGATTCACCGCTGTCAGTCATTTCCATAACTGCAACCGGCCTGACGGAAACTAGAATTCCTGGGTCGATTGGATAGGTTGTAAGCACAACTACATCCAAAGCGTCTCCATCTTCCCAAAGCGTCTGCGGGGCGAAGCCGTAATCAAACGGATATGCCGCGGCGCCGTAATTCGCGCGGTCTAATTTTATCAACCCTGTTTCTTTATCAATCTCGTATTTATTGTGCGACCCTTTCGAAATTTCAATGATTACATTGAATTCGTCAGGTGCGTTTTCACCGAGCGGAACATCGTGCCAGAGGTTCATGCGAGAGAGTGTACAAGGATTATGCTATTTCTGCCAGTGGCGAGTACCGCTAAAAGCTCTCTTTAATCAAGTGAACGGCTTTTTCGATATGTTCTCTGGACCCGAAAGCGGACAATCTCATATATCCCTCGCCATTTTTTCCGAACGCCACTCCCGGAGTTGTGAGCGAGTGCGCTCTAGTCAAAAGTGCGTCGAAAAATTTCCAAGAGGAATGGCCCTTCGGGCATTTTAGCCAAATGTATGGAGCGTTTACTCCGCCGAAAACTTTGAAGCCCGCGCTTTCCAAACCTTCTCGAACGATTCGCGCATTTTCCATGCAGTAAGCAACCTGTTCATGGGTTTGTTTTTGTCCTTCTGGAGAAAGAACGGCAAGGCCTCCTTCTTGCGCGATATTGGACGCTCCATTAAACATCGTCATTTGCCTCCTGTTCCAATATTGGTTCAGGATTCCTTCCGAGCCATCTTCCGCCACTAATTCTTTCGGAACGACACTCCATCCAAGCCGCACGCCGGTAAACCCCGCCGATTTCGAAAAGCTCTGTATTTCAATAGCGCATTGTTTTGCCCCATTGATTTCATAAATGCTTTTTGGAAGGCCGGGGTCGCTTATGTACTCCGAATATGCGGCGTCAAAGATGATGATGGCTTTATGTTCGAGGCAATAGTCGACAAACTGTTTTAACTGCTCTTTTGTCGCAACGGCGCCCGTAGGGTTATTAGGACTGCACAGATATATCAAATCAACTTTCTCTTTAGGAAGTTGCGGAATGAAAGCATCTTTCTCTGTAGCCGGCATATAAACAATTCGTTTTCCGGCAATAGTGCTGGAGTCCATATAGACAGGGTACACAGGGTCGCTAATTGCCACCACGCTCTCATCCGAGAAGATCGAAAGAATATTAGCGCAATCGGTTTTTGCTCCGTCGTTTACAAATACGGCAGATGGCTCGACATTTACACCTCGTTTTTCATACCAGTTTGCAATTGCCTGTCGCAATCTTGTGTCGCCTTGCTCGTCGCCGTATCCGGTATAGGTTTCTCGCTTGCTCAATTTCTCGACTCCCTCTCGGAGGCCCGCGATGACAGCCGGGACGATGGGTTCGGTCGTGTTGCCGATGCCGAGTTTGAAGATTTCAAGGCCCGGATTCGCGTCAATGAAGGGCTTTGCCCTCATAGCTATCTCCGCAGAGAAATACCTTTGAGAAACATTCTTAAAGTTGGAATTAATTTTTACCATTGAGCAATCCTAATTTTGTTAAACACTGTTTAATCGCCGGCCTATTTTTTTCCTCAATAACGACCAAAGGCAATCGGAATGACTCCTCGATTATACCCATCATTGCAAGAGCCGTCTTCACTGGAATCGGATTTGTTTCTATGAAATTAATATTCATCAGCTCCAAGAGTTTGAAGTGCAGCCTGCGAGCCTCTTTCCAATCGCCCCTTAGTCCTGCCTGGCAGAGAGCGGTAAAATCTTTCGGCGCTTCGTTAGAGGCAACACTGATGCACCCTCTGCCTCCTAGAATCATTGCTGGAAGCGCCAAAGGGTCGTCACCAGCCAAAACTACAAAACCTTTTGGAGCGCCCTCAATAATTTCTCCAATCTGGTTTATGTTACCCGACGCCTCTTTGACTCCAACCACCTGCGGAACTTCTTTGGCAATTCTCAAAATAGCGGCGGGCAAGACATTAGAGCCGGTTCGTCCGGGGACATTGTACAGAATAATGGGAAGGTCAACTGACGCGGCTATCGCTTTATAGTGTGCGACTAGCCCGCTTAGAGTCGGTTTATTGTAGGCCGGAGTAACCTGCAGAAGCCCGTCAACGCCCTGCGCCTCGGCAATTTTAGAGAGACAAATTGCGCGCGCCGTATCATTAGAGCCCGCTCCCGCCCAGACGGGGATTCTGCCTCCCACTTCATCAACTGTGAATTTCACGACTTCCGAATACTCCTCCTCATTCAGCGTGACCGCTTCTCCGGTGGAACCGCAAACGACAATGCCGTTGATGCCGCCATCAAGCTGATATTTTAGAAATCGTTTTAGCGCAGGAAAATCAACCGCTCCTTTCTTCGTGAAAGGCGTCACGATTGCGGTGATTGCTCCTTCTAATGTATTTTTCGCTCGGGTCATACCCATACACTAAGTTTGCCGTAATTTTGTGCCGAAGCAATTTCAGCGCAATTAGGCGTTCTGATAATTATTACGACTTCGTACATCGTGACTTGATTCATAAGAGGCGACGGCAAACTTAGTGTCGGGGTCATACGATTTTTTTGGCGCGTATCACATCATCAAATGTATAAACGCCTTTTTTACCGTTGATGAATTCGGCTGCGAGAATTGCGCCTTCTGCAAAACCCTCTCGATTGTGGGCGGAGTGGGAAATCGTG
Organism: Patescibacteria group bacterium; assembly: GCA_038056635.1. Taxonomy (GTDB): domain Bacteria; phylum Patescibacteriota; class Minisyncoccia; order Phycocordibacterales; family UBA2100; genus UBA10103. The sequence goes on along the minus strand of JBBUFE010000010.1, from coordinate 9,334 downwards.
ATTGAATCGGCGCTGCTGTCGAAGACCACGCTGTGATACCCCGGGTTTCTTCCTGCTCGGACGGAAGCGAAGTGAAGTTCGTCGGGTTTGATTTGTCTGTCGAGTTTATCGGTCCGCAGAGTTTTTTTCGTCGCGGAATTCTCAAGGATTTCACGCGCCGTGCGAAGCGCCGTCCCGGACGGGCTGTCTTTTTTCCCCGCATGATGGATTTCAAGACCGTACGGGTCATAATTTCCGAACGCGGAAGTTAATTTTGTGGCATGTGCCACGAGCCGAAAGAAAATATTGGCGCCGATTGAAAAGTTTTGGGCGTATATCAGCCCTGTTCCATTTTTCTGGACCAGTTTTTCGACTTCGCCAAGTTGCTCGTACCATCCGGTGGTTCCGACCACCATATTTTTGCCAGCCGAAACGATTGTGCGAATGTTCTGCAGGACAATCTCCGGGGAAGTGAAATCAATTACTACATCGGCCTCTTTAATTAAGCCCATATCTATTTTAGGGCTCGCATTTTCGAGGGCGATTGAAACCTCATGAGCACCGCCGGCGCGAATGAGCCGCTCAATCTCGCTACCCATATTCCCATGTCCCAGTATTGATATTTTCATACCCATACATTAAGTTTGCCGTAATTTTGCGCCGAAGCAATTCCAGATATATCAGATTTCTCACTCATAGTTACAAAACCATTGAAAGCAATTTGGTTCATAAGAGGCAACGGCAAACTTAGTGTCGGGGTCATAACAAGGAAAGGATAGATAAACCTTTCTCACCGCCATTCTATACCCGCTGGACAAGCGGGCAAATTTTTGGGAGAATATTGCATATTTATTGCAATTTGTTATAATTATAACAATGAAAACCATTAGCCACGTGGTTGAGGAGGTTGTGGGGCGGTCGCCCTTTCTTTTGGAGGTAATTTCTGAAGGTGTTGCCAACAATGCTGAAATTGCGAGAAGAATCAAACCCGATGTCGAGGCGCGACTGCTTGAGAAGGTTTCCGAGTCTGCCATAGCCATGGCTTTGCATCGTTTATCGAAAAACGTACAGAGGCCCATCTATGGAATGAAATTTTTAGGGCAAATCAGCGACATCACAGTCCGCTCAAATTTGATTCAATTTATTTTTCCAAACCCTTCGGAATCTTCAGATGCCTTTGAATCCATATCGCGCAATGCCCGGAGGGAAAAAGATGTTTTCTTCAATTTCTTGCGCGGACTTCGCGAAACAATTCTCATTGTGAGCAAGGACCTTGAAGCGACAGTCGCGGAGAGTCTCAAAAAAGAAACGGAACTCCGGCGAATCGACGGGCTCTCCGCGATTACCGTGCGGCTTCCGGAATCCAGTCTTAATGTTCCCGGAGTTTATTATCCCATTCTTAAAGCAATCGCGCTCGAAGGAATCAGTCTCGTCGAAGTTACTTCAGTCAGAACCGAATTCAGCATCATTGTCGCGGACAAAGACATAGACCGGGCATTTTCCGTGCTTAAGAAAATCACAGCATAGTCTTTGTTATATTTATAACAAATCGTAATAAATTTGTGACAAAACGCTTAGAATTTGTAGAAAGGAAGCCCAACCAATAGAATCAACCTATGAAAACAATTCCGTTCACGAAAAATCAGATAGAGGCGCTTATTGGCGGGCACCCGACGCCTCTTTATGTTTACGACGAAGAAGGAATACGGAATCAAGCTCGGCGTTTAATTGAAGCGTTTTCTTGGAACCCCGGGTTCAAAGAATATTACGCAATAAAGGCGTTGCCGAACCCGGCTGTTGCTCAGATTCTCAAGGAGGAAGGATGCGGAGCCGACTGCAGCGCGCTTCCGGAGTTAGTAATTGCGGATAGGGCGGGAATCAAAGGCGAAGAAATAATGTACACCTCAAACGATACGCCATTCGAAGAATTTGCCGAGGCGAAAAAAATGGGAGCGATTATTAATCTTGACGACGTCAATCATCTGGAATATCTCGAAGAGCACGTTGGATTGCCCGAAATCATTTGCTTCAGATACAATCCCGGACCCGCGCTTTCCGGCAACGAAATCATAGGAAATCCCGCGGAGGCGAAATTCGGAGTAACGAGGGAACAATTGCTTGAAGGCTATCGGCTGGCAAAAGAAAAAGGCGTGGGCCGATACGGGCTTCATACGATGCCGATATCAAACGAATTGAGCGCGAAATATTTTGTCGATTCAGCGCGCAGGCTTTTTGTTCTCGCGAGAGAGATAGAAGAAAAAATAGGCATTCAATTTGAATTTATCAATCTGGGCGGGGGCCTGGGGATTCCTTATAAACCGGAAGAAAAAGAGTTCGACCTCTCGGCTTTTTCAGACGGAGTTCGCAAGGCATATGAAGAACATTTTGGGAAACGCGCCGCGCCAGTGAAGATATTTCTTGAATGCGGCCGATATATCACGGGTCCTTTCGGCTACCTGGTGTCTAGGGTGCGCCATGTAAAAGAATCCTATAAAAAATATGTCGGGCTTGATGCATGCATGGCGAATCTTATGCGTCCTGCGATGTATGGCGCGTATCACCACATAACCGTTTTAGGACGCGAAAATGCGCCGACAGATGCGAAATACGATATCGTGGGCTCGCTCTGTGAAAACAACGATAAGTTTGCAATCAATCGACAGCTGCCGAAAATCAACTCCGGTGATATTCTCGTTATTCACGACACGGGGGCGCACGGACACGCGATGGGATTCAATTACAACAGCAAACTGCGCTCGGCGGAATTTCTGCTCCGCCCGGACGGTTCGTTCAAGATGATTCGCCGAGCGGAGACAACCGAGGATTATTTTGCAACTCTGAATTTTTAATATTTGCGGCCTGCAAATACTAAACCTCGCACCAACTCTGGGGCGAGCGCGGGTGTCCTCTGGTGCTGGGGTTAGCTTTCCGGGGTTGCATCCCCAGATTTTTCTGCGATGACTTCAGGTTTTTCGGCTTTCCCCTCGGTGGTTTTAACACCGCCCTCTTCCGTTCCTGCGATTTGCTCTCCGCCTGCGGAGCGGATATCTATTTTCCATCCTGTAAGGCGGGCGGCGAGGCGCACGTTCTGGCCTCCGCGCCCGATGGCGAGCGGCTGCTGGTCTTCTGCAACTTGCACGACTGCTCGGTTCTCATCCTCGAATAACTCGGTGCTCAAAACCTGCGCCGGCTTCAGCGCTTCCTGGACATAATCGTTGGGCTTTTCCGACCACTCTACAACATCAATTTTCTCGCCCCCAAGTTCGGAAGTAACGACTGCGACGCGCACTCCGCGCTGTCCCACCAAGGCACCCACTGGGTCAACGTGGTCGTCGTTTGAGAACACCGCGATTTTTGCGCGGCTTCCCGGCTCGCGAACAATACCTTTCACTTCAACGACTCCGGAAGCCAGCTCGGGCACCTCTGCTTCAAAAAGTTTCACCAGAAATTTTGGGTGCGAGCGCGAGAGGCGGATGAAAGTTCCGCGCACGCCTTCGTCGACGCGCAAGAGAAGCGCGCGCACGCGCTCGCCTTGGCGGTATCTTTCTCCCGGGATTTGTTCGTCGTAGGGAAGTATTGCGGTTGCGCGACCGAGGTCTACGTAGAGATTTCCGCGCTCGAATCTCTGCACATGCCCTGTAACAACTTGGCCTTCTCGTTCGCCGAATTCTGAAATTATCGATGCGCGTTCCGCTTCGCGCACTTTTTGCATCACAACCTGCTTCGCGGCTTGCGCCGCGATGCGCCCGAAATCTTCTTTCGCTTCAAGCGGGAAAGAAATTTCCTCATCAAGTTGCGCGTCCTTTTTGATGCGTTGCGCGTCTTCGAGCATGATGTGCTGTTCTGGATTAAATCGCGAGCGGTGGTCGCCCCCCTCCTTCGCCAAAACTTCGGCGGGCAGACCGTCTTCCTCATCTGCCGTTCTTACCAAAGTTTTATCCACGACGATTTTCGCTTGGCGAAATTCTATATCGCCCGTTTCAGGATTGAAAGATGAGCGGATAATCTGTCCGCGTTTTCCGTATTCTCGGCGGTATGCGGCGGCGAGCGCCGTGGAGAGCGCGTCAATTACGCTTTCGCGCGAAATGCCCCGCTCGTGCTGTAATTCTTCGAGAGCGGAATTAAGAGATTTTAGGTCGAAAAGTGCCATATGAATTAGGTGCTAGGGACTAGGTTCTAGCTTCTAGTTAATTAGTAAAGACTTCTAAAAAAAGCGTCCGGCTGATGCCGGAACTTATGAGAAGTATATGTGAAAGGATTCTCTTGTCAAGAAAGGTTTTGGCCTCACCCCTTCAGCGCGTTCTCGAGGTCCCCGATTAAATCATCTCATAGCGCTTGGGGTTTGCCCGATGAACCTTTATAATTCAAAATCATTCAATATGACTCTAATTATCGACAAAAAACTTCCGGCCTATTCTTATCTAGAGCGCGAACAAGTGCTGGAGATGCCGACAGAACAGGCAGAGAAACAAGATATCCGCCCAATGGAAATTGGGATTCTCAACCTCATGCCGAGCGCGGTTGTGGAGAGAACAGAGGTACAACTCTTGCGCCTGCTCGCCAACACGCCCCTCCAAATCCGCCCGACCTTCGTATACTTCGACACGCACAAGTCCAGGTCGAAACAGGACCACTTCGATGCTTTCTACAAAACCATTCAGCAAGTGAAAGAGGCAGGCCTCGATGGGTTGATTATCACCGGAGCAAATCTTGAAGACCGCGCCTTTGAGGATGTTCACTACTGGGAAGAGCTGACAGCACTCATGGATTGGGCGCATAAAAATATCACCTCAACCGTCTATAGCTGCTGGGCCGCGCAGGCAAAGCTCTACCAGAAGTACGGCATCTCCCCGCACTCCTACAAAGAAAAAATATTCGGCATTTTTCTGCACCATGTGTGCCACGAGACTGGCTCGCCGTTTCTTTCGGGAATGGACGACGAAGTGTACATACCGCATTCTCGCTGGCGCGGGGCCGAGAGTAAGGATTTTGCGGGGCATAAGGAGTTCCAAGTTCTTATTGAGAGCAAAAAGGCCGGCCCGCATTTAATTGCGGGGCGCTCTGGACGCGAGATATATGTGCAAGGACATCCGGAATATTATCGAAATGATATAGCGGAAGAATATTTCCGGGACAAATCAGAAGGCAAAGCGATTAACCAACCGCAGAACTACTTTCCCAAGGGCGACGAGACCAAGACCCCAGAGAGGAATTGGAGCGCAAACGGCCAAGTGTTTTATTCCAACTGGATTAACTGGGTGTATCGAACGACGAACTTTGATGTCAAGAAGCCGTTGATGGATTAGGTGATTGATGGCGAAATAATCACTATTTCTCTGTTATAATTCAACTGCGCATGACCTGGATTGAGCCTGGTTTTTCTAGAAGCTAGAAGCTAGCCACTAGAAGCTACTTCTGTATGTATATAAGCGACACACAGTTGAAATCTTTTCTTGCAGATGCGGGGCTGGTCTCGCAGAAGGATTTTGACGTTGCGGAAAAGGAGGCGCAAGAATCCGGAAAACCCGTGGGGGAGATTTTGGTCGGGAAAAGCGCCATCGAGGAAGACGAGCTTCGCAGAACATACGCGTACATTCTAGGCATTCCTTTCGTGTCGCTTGTCGGCACGCACATAAAATTCGAGACGCTCTCCCTTATTCCCGAGCCTGTCGCCAGGCGCAACAACATCATTGCCTATAACCGCCGCGGCGATGAACTAGAGGTAGTGATGCTCGACACCGACGATTTGGCGGCGATTGATTTCATAAAAAAAAGAACGCACCTCAAGATTTTGCCGCGTCTCACCGATGTCGCCTCAATAAAATTCGCACTCAAAGAATATCAGCAGTCGCTCAAGGACAATCTGGGCGATGTTATCGAGCGCGAGACTTCAGCGCTTGAGAAAGCCGACGCTGGCGCGGAAGGAACCGCGGAAGATTTGCGGAAAGTGGCGGAAGGAGTGCCAGCCGTCCGCATAGTGGATACTCTGATTCGGCATGCGAACGCGCAGGGAGCCTCCGACATTCACATCGAGCCGTTGGAAGAAACTCTCTTGATTCGCTATCGTATTGATGGAATTTTGCATGATGCAATGTCGCTTCCTAAGCATGCCGCGAATGCCATCACGGCTCGCGTCAAAGTCTTGGCGAACATGAAGCTGGACGAGCATCGCTTGCCGCAGGACGGGCGCTTCGGCGCGGAAAGCGGAGGCGAGAAAATATCTTTCCGCGTTTCCGTTCTGCCGACATATTTCGGAGAGAAAATCGTGATGCGCTTGCTCCGCGACAGCATTTCCGGCTTCACGCTGGAGTCCATCGGTTTTCACGGGAGCGGTCTCGAGGGAATTCACAGCGCGATGCGAGGGACGACAGGAATGATTCTCTCTTGCGGGCCAACGGGGGCGGGAAAATCCACCACTCTCTACACACTTTTGGACATTATCAACACGCCGGACGTGAATATCTCAACAATAGAAGACCCGATTGAGTATCAAATGCCGCGCATAAATCAGACGCAGGTGCGCCCCGAAATCGGCTTCACTTTTGCCAACGGCCTGCGTTCTCTTGTGCGCCAGGACCCGGACATAATAATGGTCGGCGAAATTCGCGACAAAGAAACCGCGTCTCTCGCAATTAATGCCGCGCTCACGGGCCACCTCGTGCTTTCAACCCTGCACACTAATTCCGCGTCTGGCGCCATTCCGCGCTTGCTTGATATGGGAGTGGAGCCGTTTCTTTTGGTCTCAACGCTTCGCGTAATTATCGGCCAGCGATTAGTGCGAAAACTATGCCCCGGGCGAGAGAAATACGAACTCTCGCGGGATGAGCAAGCGCAACTGGAAAAAACGATTGACGCCGGCACCGTATTGCGCGCCCTCAAAGAGGAAAAAGGTGTCGCAAAAGATGCGACATGGAAAAATGTTCCATTCTACCGCCCGAAGGACACTGCAGAGTGCCCCAGTGGTTATGCGGGGCGCGTTGGAATCTACGAAGTCCTTCCAGTTACCGCAACTATCAAAGAACTTGTTATGGCAAATGCCACTGGGGATGCAATCGAGGAGAGGGCGCGCAAGGAAGGCATGCTGACAATGAGCGAAGACGGGATATTTAAGGCGGCGCAAGGAATCACGACGATAGAGGAAGTGCTCCGAGTAATTACAGAGTAATTACTCGGAGGTATTTTGTATCTGGTATATCGTATCTCGTATGGAAGACAGCAAAGTCAAAATCCAGCATTTTACGGATTTACACGCGTGGCAAGAGGCAAAGATACTCGCGGTAATGGTTTATAAAGAAACAAGGTCTTTTCCGTCGGAAGAGCAATTTGGTTTAACAAGCCAGGCGCGTCGTGCGGCAGTATCAGTTTCAGCAAATATTGCTGAAGGATTTGCGCGCCGTACCAGTAAAGATAAGAAAGGTTTTTACCAAACCGCCCTTGCCTCGCTTTCAGAGCTTGAGAGTCATATGCTAATTGCACACGATCTTGTATTTCTCAAAAAAGAATCATTGCAAGTATTGCGGGAACAGATGAGTCGCGCAGGCAAACTTCTCACTGGTCTTATCCGTTCCGCCTCCGACCGACTTTAATCCCCCTGTTTTTAGATTTATACCAAATACCATATACGACATACCATATACTAGTATCATGTCTCGTTTCACTTACACAGCGGAAAAAAACGACGGAGAAATATACAAGGGAATTGCGGAAGCGCGCGACCGCTTCGAGCTTTATGGAATCGTGCGAAGCGAAGGCGGGCACATACTTTCTGTTTTGGAGGAGTCGGGGCACGGATTCTTGAATCTCAAATATTGGAATGCAAAATTAACTAGCATCTCCGAGTACGAGAAAATTCTTTTTGCGCGGAATTTAGGGGCGATGCTTTCCGCCGGATTGGCGCTCGCCCGCGCGCTTTCCGTAATGGAAAGGCAGATAAAAAATCCGAAGATGGCTGTAACAGTTTCTGAAATTACAAGCGCCATCCGGCGCGGAGACCCGCTAAACGCGGCGCTTGCGAAATCGCCGAAGGTTTTTTCCAAGCTTTTTGTCGCGATGGTGCGCGCGGGCGAAGAAGGCGGGGACTTGCCAGCGTCCCTCACTGTAATCGCCGACCAGATGGAGCGGATGTACAACCTCAAAAAGAAAATTCGCGGGGCTCTCATCTATCCTACTATAGTCATTATTGCAATGATAGGCATAGCAATTCTGATGATGATAGAAGTAGTCCCTACTCTTGCGCAGACATTTTCGGAAATGAACGCAGAGTTGCCGTCCTCGACGAAGTCAATAATCGCAATCAGCAATTTTCTCGTTGAATACACGACTCTCGCGCTCGGCTCATTCGTAGGAATCGTTTTTGCTCTTTACGCGCTCATGCATACGGCTGTTGGAAGGCGAGCAAGCGATTTCTTTTTCCTGCACATGCCTCTTGTCGGTCCTCTTGTGAAGGAGGTGAACGCCGCGCGCACATCGCGCACGCTCGCATCGCTTCTCACCGCCGGAGTTGATGTTCTGACCGCGCTCGATATCGTGGGCGAAGTCGTGCAGAATTCTTATTTCAAAGAAGTTATTCATACAGCGCAGAAAAATGTGGAGCGCGGGGAGCCGCTGTCTGCGTCTTTCGTCCGCAGAGAAGATTTGTACCCGGCGTTCGTCGGAGAAATGATGGCGGTGGGCGAGGAAACAGGCCAGACGACGGAAATGCTGAAGCGACTTGCGATATTTTATGAGGATGAGGTTGACCGAAAGACAAAAGACATGTCTACTGTTATCGAGCCGTTTCTAATGGTTTTCATAGGCGCGGGCGTCGGCTTCTTCGCCGTCTCAATGATAAGCCCGATTTACTCCCTGTCGCAAAACATAAATTAGCTACTAGGGACTAGCTGCTAGCTTCTAGTCAATATGCAACATCAATTCAGAAATTTCTTTTCTAGAAGCTCAAAGCTAGAAGCTAGAAGCTCGTCTCAGCGCGGAGTAACCTTGCTGGACACAATAGTCGGAAGCGCTTTGATGCTTGTCGTATTTGTCGGCGTTGCGGCGGCATTTCAATTGAGCGTGGGTGTCGTGACGAACAACAAGGCGCGCGCCGGCGCAATCGCGCTTGCCAACGAACGCATGGAATACATCCGCTCTCTGCCCTACGCTTCAGTCGGAAATGTCGGCAGTATTCCCGCCGGAACAATCGCTCTCTCGGAAGCCACTAACTCAAACGGGGTTTCGTACACGCTCCGCAGCACAATTCAATATGGGGATGACCCCACTGACAACACGGGCCCAGGCGGGGCAGATAATTTTCCTGCAACTTACCCAAGCTCTCTTGATTGCAAGGCGGTAAGAGTTGGTGTTTCTTGGAACTCTC
>JBBUFE010000009.1:1242-11319 GCA_038056635.1 Patescibacteria group bacterium | reverse complement strand
CAAGGCGTTTTGCGATGACCCCGCGCATCGGGAAGAGTGTATGAAATTCGCCGAGGAGCATGGATTTGCCGGAAAAGGCCGAGAGTTCGGGCAAGAGCGCGCGATGGAACGCCGCGGATTCGAAATTCCTCCGGGGCGTATGCCTTGCGCGTCCGAGGAAGAGTGCAGGAAGATGTTTGAGGATAATAAAAACGGATTTAAGGAACAATCCGAAGAACAGCGAGGTCAGCTAGATAGCAAAGGTACTTCGCGATTCGAAATGGAACGGCGCTCGCCACAATACGAACAGAAGGGGAGGCCGGACGAACGGCACATGCCGAGTCAAAAGGATTTCAGACCCGGTGAAATGCCGCGTAACATGACCCCGGAGCAACAGCGGATGTTTACACAGTTCCAGAATACGGGCACAGTTCCGGCGTCGTCTTCATTCGCGCCGCCTCCGCCATCCTCGCCTCCGCCTGAGCCAGCAATACCTGCGGCAGGTGGAACATTCCAGAATTCGGGTTCATTCTCCCCGCCACCCGCGTCTTCACAGCCCCCTCCTCCGCCTGCCGAATCCGCTCCCTCTCCTAGCGCACAAAACAGACCCTCAAGTTTTGTAGCTTCCGTTTTCCACATTGTCGACCAGCTCCTCCGCTAAAAATTCAAATCGCGCAGAGTGCTCGCATCAATTTCCGACAAATTGGTCGGACGGATAGCGCCATAGAACCGCACTTCGTCGCCCACGACGAACCGCGTGAGGCTCGCCGGTTTTCTCCTGCTGTTTAATACTTCCGCACCGGCTGAAAGATAAACCGTGTAATTCGTGTCGCCTACCCCGATAGTCAAGACCGCCGGCAAAGTCGTTCCCGAAATACTTTTGAGTGTCCCTTGGAAATTTCGCTCTCTAAAAATACTCTTGTCTTGATAAACCTCTAGGTGCGCCGCCGCAAAGATTTTCTTAGAGTAATCATAGTTGCCTGGCGCCGAAAGGATTTTATCTCCCGCAGAAATATCCCAGAGCCCAATATTGCGCTCCCCCTTTCGTATGGTTGTCGATGAATTAAGTACTACTGTCGTTTCTCCAAGTAATCTGTTGGAAATTACGAGGGAAGATTTTCCTGGGTCGACGCTCGCCACCGTGCCTGAGATATTCTTTGATTCAACTTGAAGCGAGGTGTCGCGGATGCGCGTAGCATTTATTATTAGCACTCCGTCGCCCGAGGAAAGCCTCCCTTCTACATCCAGAATATCCTTTTCCTGAATGTCACTTACGGTAGCGGATTCGCCGTGAGCTTTTGTTATCACAGTGTCCTTGTGCGCAAGAACAGTAACGCGCACATAAGCATCGCCCCAAGTGACGCGAGAAAAGAAGTTCGAGGTGCCGGCTTTTTGAATAACCACGACATTGGTCGCGAGAAATTTGCCGTCCGGTCTTATGTGGATTTCCGACGGCGCAGCGGCATAGACAGTTGTGGCGCTAAGCGCCAAGAAAAAAACTACTCCTAAAGCAAGACGTTTGATAAGGGAACTTGGGACACTAAGCATACGAGTATGCTCGATTATACTCTCCGCACGAAAAATGTCTTGATTTCATCCATCATAATTTCAAGCTCTGCGAACTCCAAACCTATCTCAAAATACCCTCGTCGAAAATGTACTAATTTCGACGCGATTTTTACGCGTAAATCATTATTTCTCGTCTTGCGTCTCTGTGCGAGACACTGCGACGCGAATTGAAGCTTTTTTATAATCGAACGCTTCGCTTGTAAAAAACTTCAATTCGGCTGCGGGACTTGGACTCGAACCAAGATATGCAGATCCAGAATCTGCAGTCCTACCATTAGACGATCCCGCAATAATGAAACGATACGCTAAATAGCGCGTTTATTCAACCGCCGAAAAATCGTCCCGCTAAAGCAGGACAATTTTCCGTGCGCACACTTCTTTTAGCTAGAAACCCGAAATGTCTTGAGCGGAGGCGGCCGCGTTTGCGTCAAGCGCAGCCGAGCTGTCGGGAATCTGATTGAGAGCTTTCGCTTCTTCGCGCGCAGCTTGTGTGCGCGCCTGTGCGTCCTCTCGAACATTCTGCACGCGTTCCTGCGCGGCTTTTTTGACATCTTCCTAAGTCACCGGCGCGATTGCCGGGCGTGTGTCAACCACGGGTGCGGCCGCGCGCTCGCTGGTATTTGTCGGCTGCTCCTCTTGGGCGAACACAATGGTTGCCGAAAGAAGGAGTGCTGCCGCGCTCCCGACGACTCCGATAGTTCTAAGTGTACTCATAAATAATAAATCTTTTAATTTAATAATGCCTGCTCTCAAAGATAATTATGCCACTCCGAGTGGTGTACAATGAGCAGTATTGTGCCTATTTTTCTTGAGCTCTCGACCATACTAATCCTGGCGGCGGCGGTCTCGCTCGCAATGCGTTTCCTGCGCCAACCTCTCATTGTCGGATACATTGCGACCGGCATGCTGGTCGGTCCCTACGCGCTTAACATTCTTCATTCCAGAGACGAGATGGAACTCTTTTCAAAGATTGGCATCTCTATTCTTCTGTTTATTGTCGGGCTCACTCTTAATCCGGACATTATTAGAGAAGTCGGGCGCGTTTCGTTCATTACCGGTGTGGGCCAAGTGGTCTTTACCTCGATTATCGGTTTTTTCATCATACGCCTGCTTGGATTCGATATTTTGGCATCGGCTTATGTGGCGATTGCTCTTACATTCTCCAGCACCATCATCATATTTAAACTGCTTACCGATCGCGGCGACACCGGCAGACTCTACGGTAAAATCTCGATCGGCTTTCTTCTCGTGCAGGATTTAATCGCCACGATAATTCTGCTTACGGTTACTGCGCTCGGCGCCGTATCCGCGGTCGGCGGCGGGCCGTTCGGGACTTCTTCAATTATCGGCATAGAGCTAATCCGGCTCTTCGTCTGGGGCGGTTTTATCTCTCTCTTTCTTTATTGGGTCAGCAAGCGAATACTTCCCAAGCTGGTTTCTTATGTCGGCGGTAATCAGGAGGTTCTGTTTGTTTTTTCGATAGCGTGGGGACTCGGGTTGGCGTCGCTCTTCCATGTTATCAGCTTCTCAATCGAAATTGGGGCGCTTATTGCCGGCGTGATGCTCGCCGTGTCGCCATTTGCTTATGAGATTGGGGCGCGCATGAAGCCGCTTCGCGATTTTTTCATCCTAATCTTTTTCGTTCTCCTCGGCGCGCAGATGGTTCTCGGCCAGCTCTTTTCGGTACTCGTCCCCGTTGTCGTTCTGTCGCTCTTCATACTTATCGGCAACCCGCTGATTGTCTTCGTACTCATGAATCTCCTCGGCTATCGGACGAGAACGGCTTTCATGGCGGGACTCACTGTGGCGCAGATTAGCGAATTCTCGCTCATCTTGGCCGCGCTCGGTTATTCGCTCGGCCATATCAATCAGGAGGTCGTTTCACTGGTAACGTTAATCGGCGTCGTCACGATCGCAGGGTCAACCTATCTTATCATCTACGCCGATCAGATATATGCGCGTCTCCGCGGACTGTTAGAGATAATCTCTATTCGTAAGCGACATCATCGCGAAGCAAGAGCGAGCCATGACAACCCGGATATCATCATCTTCGGTTATGACCGTGTGGGCAATGAATTCGTGTCCGCAGCATCCGGGATAAGTTTGAATTACCTGGTTGTTGACTACGACCCGCATGCGGTGAGACGTTTGCAGGAACAGAATATTCCATTCCGGTACGGAGACGCCGAGGATATCGAGTTTCTTCAGGAAATCGGTTTCCAGAGCGCCCGCATGATTATTTCTTCCATCCCAGACCACGCGACAAACCTGATTCTCGTTCGTTTCTATCGCAAGACGAATCCGGCGGGCGTTATCATCACGCTCGCCCACCAGGTCCGTGATGCCGAGGAGCTCTACGCGGCTGGCGCGTCATATGTCGTCATGCCGCACCATCTTGGCGCTCATCATGCGGCTCTTATGATCTCGCGGCACGGTCTCAAGACGGCTGGTTTTGAAGCGGAGCGGAATGCACACCTGGCGAAGCTGGCGAAAAGAAGAGTTGTTTGAAGACCTCCCGCAATATTTTTATTTCTTTCTCTCGTGTTCGCGTCCTTCAATCCGAGCATATTCCGCGCGTATTCAATTAATGCTCGTTATTCTCATGCCTCTTTCTTGACGAAAGAGTGCAATATGTATCTGAAGTTATGCATTTTCTACCACTAGACGCTCTCGCAACAGGATAACTTACGCCAAATTAGGCATTATTCAATCACAAACGCGGCGCGTACAATGGTGGAAATTATTCGATTATCCCCGCGAGGGAATGTGGTTTTCCTTCTGCGATAGAGGCCGAGGTAATGCGAATAAATTTTGCCTTGCTGTGGAACTCCTTGAGATTGCGCGCGCCGACGTACCCCATGCCGACTTGAATGCCAGAAGTCAGCATCGCCACAACTTCCGCAAGAGGTCCTTTGTACGGAACCAATGCTTCAACGCCCTCCGGCACGGCCTTGCGCCCGTGCGTGAAATAGCGCTCTTTCCCTGCCGCGCTCTCTATGACTGATTTTGAACCCATGCCCCGATATTCTTTGTATTTTTTGCCGTCTTTCTCAACTATATTGCCGGGAGTCTCATCTGTTCCCGCGAAAAGATTCCCTAGCATTACAGCCGAAGCTCCGGCGGCAAGCGCCTTCGCGATGTCGCCCGATGTGCGAATTCCGCCATCGGCAATCACGGGAACGCCCTTCTTAGATGCAACGTGTACCACTTCAAGAATCGCAGAGAGTTGCGGCACCCCAACACCGGAAATTAGGCGAGTCGTGCAAATACTCCCAGGACCCACGCCGACTTTTATCGCGTCGGCAAATTTACACGCTTCTTTCGCGGCTTCCGCCGTCGCGATGTTTCCGTAAATCATTTTTGCGTGTTTAAGCGCCTTTTTTATTTTCTTTGCGCTCGCTACGACATTCAAATTGTGGCCATGCGCGCAATCAATCACAATCACGTCGCATCCCGCTTCGTCGAGTGCCTGCGCGCGGTCTGCCGCAAACGGCCCGCACGCCGCAGCAACTCGTACGCCCGTTTGTTTAACCTCCTTCACCATTTTCGCTTGTTCTTCGATAGAGCAGTTTCGGTGGAGTACGCCCAGGCCTCCGAGCTTCCCTAGAGCTATTGCCATTCTGACTTCCGTCACTTTATCCATAGCGGCGGAAAGAAACGGCACCAAAAAATTGATGCCGCCTATGTTTGTTTTAAGAGAGGCTTCCGCAGGCTCCATGGCGCTCGCGGCAGGGCGGATTAGAACATCGTCAAATGTAAAACTCTCGTCTAGAATTTTCGAAACCATGGCTCATTATACATGGAAAAGGTGGAAAAATCAAAAATTCAATATCACTTATACAGAGAAATTGTCAAACATCTTTTCCAATCCCTTTCTTTGATACTATCGCAAGAAGAGCGCAGTGGTCGCTGACTCCTCTAATCATTTGTACATTTGATACCTCGTATTCCGGAGTGGAAAAGAGCCCGTCAACCATTAAGTTGAGCTGGCCTGCGCGATGCAGATTGCCGTCAATCGAAGTCATGTATTGTTCTGGAATGTTGTCTTTATATTTATCCGCAAGCATCGAAAATATTTCGCCACCGCGTGGAGCGTTGAAATCTCCCGTAAGAATGAGCTCGCCGAAAGATTGGAGGATATCTAAAAGCTTTCGCATGTCTTCGCGCTGGAAATCGGTGGCCATTCCATCTGGACACCATGTAAAATGCGTTGTCCCAATCTTGAACTCCGTCCCGTCTTTTTCAAATGTGCCGAATAGCACGGCGCAGCTCTCGGTTTCGTGTCTCGTTTTTTCACTTGTCGTATCGTACGCGACGATATGATTCTCCCCACCGACGTAATACTTTTGATAGATTTCAACGGCGGGCAATCGCGACAGTAAAGCAATGCCGATTACCTGTAATCCATTCGGAGTGATAAATTTCTGCCGTGGGGCAAAATGGGCCAGCCCACCCAAGGCATTTTCGAATTTGGAGATATCGTCCTCAAGAAGTTCCTGGATGCACACTACGTCGGGCGCTTCACGAATGAGAAAAGGAATAACGATATCTAGATGTTTCCACATCTCAATGTTGAGCGAGATGAGTTTAAGCGAGTTAGGCTTGGACGCTGTCATTTTGCTTCAGCGCGTTCAACCGCCTGCTTGCGCAGGCAAGCAGCTTTGATGAACGCGCTAAACAGAGGATGCGGAGTAAGAGGGCGGGCGCGGAATTCCGGATGAAATTGGGTTCCCAGGAAAAACGGGTGCACTAAACGGGGCAACTCTGCGATTTCCATAAGGACCCCATCGGGCGACTTTCCCGAGAAAACTAGGCCTGCTTTTTCCAGCTGTGGAATGTAATCCGGATTGACTTCATAGCGATGGCGGTGGCGCTCTGAAACTGATTTTTGGCCGCCTGCCTGCGCAGGCAGGTACGCTTCGTACGCGATTGTGCCGGGTACAAGCTCGCACGGATACGCGCCCAAGCGCATCGTGCCGCCGTATGCTTTTCTCGCCATTTTTTCTTTTTGTTCCGGCAGAATGTCTATCACGGGATTTGTCGATTTTTCGTCGATTTCCGTCGTGTGCGCGCCTTTCTGCCCTGCGACATTGCGCGCATATTCAACTGTCATCAACTGCATGCCGTAACAAAGTCCGAAGTAAGGAATTTTGTTCTCGCGCGCGAACTTGATGGCGTTAATCTTTCCTTCCACGCCCGTCTCTCCAAAACCTCCCGGGACGAGAACGCCGTCGTAATCTTTCAATTCTGAAACAGAGGATGGGTTCGTCTCATAATCTTTCGCATTCAACCAGCTTATCTCTGGCTTCACGCCTTGCGTATATGCGGAAAACTTAATCGCTTCAATGACGGAGATGTATGCGTCCGAAAGTATGAAGTCGCCCGTGTCAAAATATTTTCCCACAATTCCTATTTTCACCGTACCCTTGCCATCGTGAGTGTGTTCGGTAAATGTCTTCCATGCCGCGAAGTCGGAATCGTGCCGAGCGTTCTTCCCCAATGCATGCAGTAGAATGTCGGAGAGATGGTCGCGCTCGAAATTTATGGGGACGTCGTAAATTGATTCCACATCGGGCGCGGAGATGATGTGGTCGGGAATAACGTTGCACCCAATCGCGAGTTTCTCTTTGCGCTTCTTGTCTAGCGGATGCGTTGAGCGCGCAATAATTATGTCGGGTTGAACGCCATAGGAATTGAGTTCGCGCACCGCGTGCTGTGTCGGCCGAGTTTTCATCTCGCCGATGGTGCTTGGTATCGGAAGATAAGAAACTATTACAAAAAGAACGTCTTCGGGATTCTTCATTTTGATAACGCGAGCGGCTTCGATAAACAGAGCATTTTGAAAATCTCCGACAGTGCCTCCGATTTCCACTACGGAAACATCAGAGCCAGATGCCTTCGCGGCGTTATGCAATCTGTTTACAATCTCGTCGCGAACGTGCGGGATTGCTTCTACAAACTTTCCTCCATAATCTAAATTGCGCTCGCGCTCGATTACGGAGCGGTACACCATTCCGCTTGTCATATAATCTTCGGCGCCCAAATCGCGCCCCAAAAAGCGCTCGTAGTTCCCCATGTCTTGGTCCGTTTCTAACCCAGAATCAAGAACAAACACCTCGCCGTGTTCTGTCGGATTCATCGTGCCCGCATCCACATTTAGATACGGGTCAATTTTCATCAGATTCACGGAGAGCCCGCGCACGGAAAGAATTTTGCCGATGGAAGCTGTCGCGATACCCTTGCCAACGCCCGACATTACCCCGCCCACGACGAAAATATACTTGTGTCCGCTATCTTTGCCTGCCCGTTCCGATTTTCGATGGTCAGACATAAGCAATCAAAAAAGAAGGTTCTATACACACCTCACCATACAGTAAAAACACACTGGTAGAAAATCGTGTCGGGCGCACAACCATCATATTGTTATATCACGAACGCAAATACCTCCTAACTGCGAGATAACTTGATAAAGCGCCAAGCGCGATTCCGGACCCGATTACAACAAGAAAAAGGAGCGGGAACGAATCTGTGTAGTACGAAAACGCATTGAATGTGCCCAGAAATTTCTCGAGTGCGGGGCTCACGGAAAGCGTTATTGGATATAGAAAAATGAGGACAATCACGCCAGAAACAACTCCGTAAAGAACGCCTGCAATCATAAATGGCCCGCGCACATACCAACGGCTCGCACCCACGATATTCATAACGCTGATTTCATTCCGCGCAGTGTAAATGGTGAGACGAATCGTATTAAACGCTATCAAGATTGTGGCGAGAGTTAGAACGATTGCGACAATCGCGCCCAACTTTTTTGAAGTTTCAATTATGCTCGTGAGCCGGTCTATTGCAGTTTTATTCTGGTAAAAATTAACCTTGTCTATGGAGTTGCCAATGCTAGTGGCTTTTTCTTGCTGAGCATCCAGAAACTTGGCAATCGATTCATATTGGGATGTTTGCTTCGCGCGAACTTCGAGCGACGCGCCGAACGGGTTGTCGTTTAATTCGTCGAGCGCTTGAATTGTAAGCTGGTCGTTCTTGTGGCGTTCTCGAAATTGCGCCAGAGCCACATCTCGGCTCAAGTATGATACGGATGCGACTTCAGGAAGCGCTTCGAGAGATTTCTTCATATCCGTAATCTGACTCTCGGTTGCATCAGTTTTAAAGTAAACATTCACGTCAACTTTTTTCGTCAACTGTTTTAGGGTCGAATCAAGAGCCGCTCCAGAAATCATTAAGCCAGAGACGACCAAAAGCGTGATTGTCATAATAAGCACCGCCGAAAGAGAAACGAAGCCGTTTCGTATGAAGCTTATAAGACCGTATCTTGCAACTCGTTTTGTGTTTAGCCAGAGACTCATAGTTTCTAGGGACTAGCTGCTAGCTTCTAGCAACTCGTAATAATTATAACAGCCCTAGCAAGTATTTTTCTAGAAGCTAGAAGCTTTAAGCCAGAAGCTTTCATAATGTGTACTTCCCCATCTTGTCGTCGCGGACGATGCGGCCTTGGTCCATAGTTACAACTCGTCGGCCGACAAAATCCACGATTGATTTGTTGTGGGTCGCAAGAAGCACCGTCGTCCCTAGGTCGTTAATCTTCTTAAGAATTTCCACTACGTCATGGGTGTTTATCGGGTCCAAGTTCCCGGTCGGCTCGTCGGCAATAAGCACATCTGGCTGATTTACTATCGCGCGAGCAATCGCAACTCGCTGTTGTTCCCCGCCGGAAAGTTCGCCGGGAAAACTCCACATCTTGTCGTGAAGGCCCACGAGCTCAAGCACATGGGGAACATCCGCCTTTATGTCTTCGTCGCCCTTACCAGCGACCTCAAGCGCAAAAGCGATATTCTCATAAACGGTCTTTGTCGGCAGAAGGCGGAAATCCTGGAATATGGTGCCGATTTTACGCCTCAATTTGAGTAATTCGTGGTCAGAAAGCGCGCTGATATCACGAGAGATGAAGTAGATTGTCCCCTCCGTGGGCAAAACTTCGGCAAACAACATTTTGAGAAGAGTCGTTTTTCCCGCGCCCGAATGGCCGACAAAGGAAACAAATTCTCCCGAATCAACATTGAAGGTAATGTTTTCTACCGCGTGCTGGCCGCCGTTGTAAACTTTTGTGACTTTGTCGTATTGAATCATAAAGGGGAGTACCGCGTATGGGGTATGGCGTATGGGGTATGGCAAACAAAAAATCCAAAACAAACAGTGAGCATTGAATCATTATAGCGCAGTGGGGAGTGGTTACAAACTATTCTCCGCATCAATGAAGGATTGAATATCTCCGCCGAGCACGCCCTCCGTATCTCTTCGTTCATGTTCCGTGCGATGGTCTTTCACGAGCTTGTAGGGATGCAAAACATAAGAGCGAATCTGGCTTCCCCACTCGATTTTTGTCGTTGCCGCCACGGAGAATCCCCGCGACTCTTTGGTCTGCGCTTCTTCTCGCATCTTAAAAAGTCTCCCGCGTATCATCTCCAGCGCTTTCTCGCGATTCTGGGCTTGACTGCGCTCCGAGGTAACTTGAACCGA
>JBBUFE010000009.1:0-1142 GCA_038056635.1 Patescibacteria group bacterium | reverse complement strand
TAAGGCGGCAACGTGGCTAATCCTAAAGCAATTACAGCGATTTTCCAACTTTTAATTTACATAGAGCCGATGTCCGGGATTGAACCGGAGACCTCCGTCTTACCAAGACGACGCTCTACCAACTGAGCTACATCGGCATATTTGCGCATCGGTTCCGATTCGATGGCGCCACAGATGATATCACGCAACTTTCTGTTGCTGAAATATACAGTAAGTGCGCTTACTTATTTACAATCTTGTTTTTTATTTCTTCCAAATCGCGCGCCATCTTTTTGACGGTTTCTCGTACACCATCGAGCTCTTCCTTTTCGGTTTCAATTTCTTGCTCGGTTTTTTCGGCCAGTTTTTTCTCACGCTTCAAACCGGCGATGAGAATGGCGTCGCCAATGAAAAACGAGACAAAAAGCCCGGTCAGAAGAAGCATAATTAAGCCTATTATCATTGAGACCGGACCAGTCATAAATGGGAATAAGTCTGCCGTATGCCAGATTCCGCGCCAAATAAGCACGACCCCCACGCTACTAATTACAGCGTAGGTAATCGGATAATGGCTTAAGTTTCCGCGCACTCGGTCTTCCAATCGGTCAAAAAACTTTATAATTGAGTTAATCATCCAGTTTATTATATCACTTTTTGGGCGAGGCCTTGCGCGGTCGACCGGATTTGAACCGGCGATCTTCTCCGTGACAGGGAGATGTGTTAACCAGGCTACACCACGACCGCAACTTGAGAACAATACATCACACTGTATCTTTGCTCAACCTTTAAGATGACGATGTCGGCGATGATTGCGCATGCCGAAAATGTATTTAATTACATCAATGCCTGAAACAAGCCCCCACACCGAGTTCGTAATGATGAACGGAATTGCACCTATCGAATACGCATAGAATCCTAAACCGACGGCGCTCACAAAGTTTATAAAGTCGTACCAAAAACTTTCGGTCGTAAGTTTTCCATACTCGTTCGCGACAAAAGCAGAGAGCGTCAGAAACGCCGAAGCAATGCCGAGTCCTTCAATATTTGTCATGGAGTATAGATGACTCAATTCTAACAGGGTATAAAACAAACTAAAACTGGCATACGAGCAAATAATGTGCCGTGCACTTCGTAGCTCCCAGCCTGGAGGAGCGAAGTAGTGC
>JBBUFE010000008.1:0-18234 GCA_038056635.1 Patescibacteria group bacterium | reverse complement strand
CCTGCCGGACGGGCAGGTAGCGGGCGAGCCAATGACTTCATTTCCTAACTGGCGGTGGCGGAGAGATTCAAACTCTCGATGCCTTGCGACACGCCGCCTTTCTCCCGTGCAACGCGGAGGGTGAGAGATTCGAACTCTCGGTGGGTTTCCCCACACGCGCTTTCCAAGCGCGCGCACTAGACCGCTATGCGAACCCTCCGCGTTGCACGGGATTGCGATTTGCTAGAAAGAATGTCGCACATGCGTCATTCTTTTGCAAATCGGGAACAATCGCGGTGCACTAGACCGCTATGCGACACCTCCACGGTTCGCAGTATATCCGATATACACATCCAAGCCCAATCAACGGGTCATAAAGCCACCGCTCATGATAATATAGGGCGATATATCGCCCTATGACACACGTCTCTAAGCGCAAGATCGGATATCAAATCGAGCGGCAGATTGTGGACGCGTTCATGAGCGCCCTATTTTCAACAAGCCTCGCACGAGGAAAAGCGCGAGTGCGTTCCATTCTTACATCGACCGAAAGGATAATGCTCGCAAAACGGCTGGCAATAATTACAATGCTGGAACGCGATCAGTCTTATTACAGAATCGAACAAACGCTCAATGTCAGCGGCTCAACCATAGGGCGGCTCCATAAGCGGTTGGTTGCGGGAGATTTTGATCCGCTATGCCGTGTCTTTGGCCGAAATTTATCATTTCTTAATTACTTGGAGATTTTCTTATCGGCCGGAATGCCCTCCATCGGCGGCCCGCGGCATCAAAAGAGACTTGACCAACTGCGCACTGGGGTGAATCCGCGCAGAAGCAAATAGGGCGATATATCGACCTACTATTATAATGGCTGGAAAAATAGGGCGATATATCGACCTATTGACGCGCGAGAGAAGTTTGCTTCGGACATTTATATATTAATCCCGTGAAGCGCGGCTACGCGTTCTTCAACGGGAGGATGGGTTGCGAAAATCTTTGCGATAAACTTTCCTGCTTCGTGGGCTCCAAACGGGTTAGAAATGAAAAGATGCGCGGTCGCGTGGCTGGCTTTTCGCATCGGCGCTTGATACGAAGAAATTTTTCGCAACGCGGATGCAAGACCCTCCGGATAGCGAGTAAGGAGCGCGCCGGAGGCGTCGGCTAAAAATTCCCGCTTGCGTGATATCGCAAGCTGTATTAATTGCGCGGCAATCGGAGCGAGGATTAAAGCGACTATCGCCACTATCGCAAGAATTGCGTTTCCCCCGCGGTCGCGATTGCCTCCCCCGCCAAAAAGACTTACGCGAAGAAACATATCGACAACGACGGTAATAAGCCCCGCCAAAACTACAGCAACCGTCATAACGAGAATGTCGCGGTTGCCAACATGGGATAGTTCGTGCGCGAGCACGCCTTCGAGCTCCGAGCGGTCAAGTTGTGCGAGTAGACCTGTTGTAACAGCTACAACCGCATGTTTAGGGTCGCGCCCCGCCGCAAACGCGTTAGGCGCGTTATCTTCTATAATATACAAACGAGGTTTCGGAAGTCCGGCTGTTATAGCCAGATTTTCGAGTATGCGATGCAATTCAAGAAATTTAACCGGGTCGGCTTCTTTGGCGCCCGTGGAAGATAGCGCGATTTTGTCGGAGAACCAATATGCGCTTATGTTCATAACGAGCGCGAATGCGACAGCAATCCAAAGTATTCCGGGAGTCTGCATGTACCACGAAATCGCCCAACCGACGAGCATGACCAATAGGAAAAACGCGCTCATCAGCATCCATGTGCGGAATACATTTCGACTTTGTTGGGTGTAAAGAGTGGTCATATAAATTAGCTGCTAGCTTCTGACTAGCTTCTAGGAACAATACAAAAGACTTTGCGTATTTGCTAGAAGCCAGAAGCTCGCACCTAGAAGCTGACTTTCACGGGATTCTTCGCCGCTTGTTCATCGGCGCCAAGTTCAAAGTAATCGCGCGCTGTGAAGCCAAAGGCTTTGCCAATCAAGTTCGATGGGAACGATTCAATCGCAACGCTCAATTCCTGCACCACGTTGTTGTAGAATCGCCGAGCCGCTTGTATTTTGTTCTCTGTGTCGGAAAGTTCGCGCTGAAGTTCCACAAAATTCGCGCTCGCTTTCAAATCAGGATAGCTTTCTGCAACCATAAATAGAGACTTCAGGGCGCCTGTCAGCATGTTCTCGGCCTCTGCGTGCTCCGCGACCGTCGACGCGCCCATTGCTTTCGTCCGCGCCTCGGTAACCTTTTGCAGAGTACCCGCCTCGTGCGATGCGTAACCCTTCACCGACTCCACTAAATTCGGAATCAAATCATATCTGCGCTTCAACTGAACATCAATGTCCGCCCATGCTTCTTTGACGCGGTTCACAAGCGTGACAAAGCGGTTATAAGCGAAGACAGCCCACAACACTAAAACAGCGGCGATTGCTAGAAAAATATATCCCGTAGTCATATTTTTTAATCAGTTAGTCAGTTGCCTAGTAAATTTTGCTCGACATTTGCTACACGAACTTCGAGAGTTTTCAATTTTTCCGACACCTCTTTTAACTCTTTTCGCACTTCTTGCAAATCTTCAGCTGTAACTGCACCGACTTCGATTGCAGAGTCTCCTTTCATGTCGAAATTATATCACTTACGAGAGAGATGCAAGCCCTTCTCTCTACCAGCCCAAGATTTAGTAATCTTCTCCGCCACCCATCCCGCCTGGCATTCCGCCGGCAGGTCCATTTTTCTTCTCTTCTGGAATGTCCGCGACCGCGGCTTCGGTTGTAAGGAGAACCGCCGCGGCGGACGCCGCATTTTCCACACAGCTTCTTGTAACTTTCACCGGGTCGATAATTCCCGCTTCAAACATATCCACTATATTGCTTTCTCCGGCTTCCGCTTCTGTGGACGCGTTGAATCCGAATGAACCGCCTTTCTTAATCACTTCCTGCAAAATGACTGCGCCGTCTTCTCGCCCAGAGTTCTTCGCAATCTGAAGTAGCGGCGCTGAAAGTGCGGATAGCAAAATTCGATAACCAATCGTGTACTCGTCGTGCGCCTTTGCATCAATTTTCTTGGAAAGCTTCTCCCCGACTTTCGCAAGAGCGGAACCTCCGCCCGGCACTATTCCCTCGGCGATGGCAGCTTTTGTCGCATTCACTGCGTCTTCGATTTTGCTCTTCAAGTATTTCATTTCCGTTTCGGTAGCGGCCCCCACGCGGATTACCGCAACGCCGCCCGACAATTTCGCGATGCGCTCGTCCAATTTTTCTTTGTCGAATTTCGAATCAGAGTTTTCAGACTGCTTTCTCAATTGCAGAACGCGCGCCTCAATGTCGGATTTCTTTCCCTTGCCTCCGACGAGCACTGTAGAATCTTTCGTTGCCACAACGCGATTCGCTCGCCCGAGCATCGAGAGGTCTGCGTTTTCAATCTTGATTCCGAGGTCTTCCGAAACAACTTGCGCGCCAATAGTTATCGCAATATCCGCAAGCATTTCCTTCTTTCTGTCGCCGTATCCCGGAGCCTTGACTGCAAGCACCGAGAAAACGCCGCGCAGTTTGTTGACAACAAACGTCGCAAGCGCCTCGCCGTCCACATCGTCCGCAATTATAAATAGTTCTTTTTTCCCGGTCTGCGCCAGTTTTTCAAGCAACGGCAAAATGTCTTTGACTGTGGAAATTTTGCGGTCTGTAATAAGGATAGACGCGTCTTTCATCTCGGCTTCCATTCGCTCGGCGTTAGTTATCATGTACGGAGAGACGTATCCCTTGTCGAATTCCATTCCCTCCACAAAATCAGATTCAATGCCGAATGATTGAGATTCCTCAACTGTAACGACCCCGTCCTTCCCCACTTTTTCAACAGTGTCGGCAATCGTCTTTCCCAATTCTTCCGATTCAGCGGAGATGGAAGCGACTTGGCGAATATCCAATTTGCCTTTTACTGGCCGCGCCATTGCCTTCAGGGCGTCCACCGCATCGCGCGCCGCCGCTTCAATTCCACGGCGAACTATCATTGCATTCGCGCCCATCGCCGTGCGTTTTAATCCTTCGTGCACGATTGCTTGAGTAAGAACTACCGCGGTTGTCGTCCCGTCGCCAGCTTTGTCATTCGTCTTGGAAGCGACTTCTTTGACGATTGATGCTCCCATGTTCTCGAATTTATCGGCAAGCGTAATCTCTTTCGCAATCGTAACGCCGTCGTTTGTAATAGTAGGCCCGCCCCAAGATTTATCCAGTGCGACGTTGCGTCCGCGGGGCCCGAGCGTTACTCGGACGGCTCCGGCGACAACATCAACTCCGCGCTTTAGCGCGCTTCGCACATCCTCATCGAAAATTACTTGTTTAGCTGACATAGATTATTTATGTTATGAATTTTATTAAAATTATTTAATGACAGCGAGAATGTTTGATTCATTAACAATGTAGTATTCTTCATCCCCGATTTTCACCTCGTCATATCCGTATTTGGAAAACATTACCGTGTCCCCCACTTTTACGGAAATTGGAATGAGCTCGTTGTCGTCTCCGCGCTTTCCAGGGCCGACGGCAATAACCTTGCCTCGCTCCGGCTTCTCTTTGTGCGCCGTGTCCGGAATTATTATTCCCGATGGCGATTTCTCTTGGGAATCTTCTTCTGGCTTAACAAGAATCCTGTCCGCGAGAGGATGAATTTTAATCTTAGTATTTTGGGATGGTTTCTTCATATAAACAATATCTATAAACTTATAATGAGAGGGGCATTATATAAGACTAGGATGGAGTGTCAATCAGCTTGACCTCATTATCTCATGGGGTATACTCCCCGAACATGCTGGTTCTCCAAGGAATACTGCCCTACGTGCAGATTGCGCTCTCGGTGTTGCTTATTATTGCGATTCTTCTGCAACGAACCGGTGCTTCTCTAGGCGGCGCTTTCGGAGCCGATAACTTCAGTTCCGGATTCCACACTCGCAGGGGGTTGGAGAAGACTTTATTCTTTGCTACCATAATTCTCGGTATTCTCTTTGCACTATCGGCACTCATAAATTTATTAATTAGTTAAGCTCTGCGAAGGCGTCTTTGATGACGGCCGCGCGAGCGCGTTATAGAGTCATGCAACTACATTTGGATTCTGACTCTGGCACACCGTCCACAGGTACCGCCACAACTGGCGGTCCGTCCGGAGAGAGCGCAATTCGTCCTTCTCAAATAATTAAAACCGCGATGATAAAACCGCGGAGCCATTCTTATTTTTCTATGCTGGATGGGCTTCTTCGCACATTCAGTCCCGGGGAGCGCTTGCTTCTTTACATTCTTTCAATAATTCTCGGCGCAAGCGCGATTGCGCTCTTGGTTGGAGTAAACAATGCGGTTTCAGTGCTTGTGCCCGCGAAAGGCGGTTCCCTTACAGAAGGAATAGTGGGTCCGCCGCGCTTCATAAATCCAATCCTTGATATTTCACAGGCAGATGGAGATTTGACGAAGCTTTTATACTCCGGGCTAACGAGAGCGCTGCCTAATGGAACTATAGTGCCCGACCTCGCAAACCATTACGAAATTTCGGAAGACGGCACGACTTACACATTCACGCTGCGCCCCGACGCGGCATTCCACGACGGCACGCGCGTTACATCTTCCGATGTTCTTTTTACAGTGCAATCCGCGCAAAACCCGGAGACTAAAAGCCCGAGACGCGCCGATTGGGACGGTGTCGCTGTTTCGAGCCCTGATGAACGTACAGTGGTATTCAAACTACAATACGCATACGCTCCGTTTCTCGAAAATACGACTCTCGGAATCTTGCCCAAGCATCTATGGAGTTCCGTCAGCGCGGAAGAGTTTCCATTCAGCCCTCTGAACACGCGTCCAATCGGAAGCGGTCCTTACAAAGTTGACTCCTTCCAAACAGACAGCACTGGCGTAATTACAAGCTACACGCTTGCGGCGTTTAATAAATTCGCTTTGCGCGCGCCCTATCTGGATAAAATTACGTTCTTGTTTTATCAGAACGAGGAGGCATTGATTAAGGCTTTCAATTCTGGCGCAGTTGATAGCATGGCGAGCGTGTCGCCAACCGGTCTCTCATCTGTAAAGCGGACGGACAGTGTCATAATGCGCGTCCCGCTTCCTCGAGTGTTCGGAGTATTTTTCAATCAGGGGCGCTCGCCGGCGCTTTCCGATGCGTCAGTACGCGCTGGGCTAGACGCGAGTATCGATAAGCAGTCTATTGTAGACACGGTGCTCATGGGCTACGGCTCGATTCTGGAAGGCCCGGTCCCCCCGGGGGTTCTTTCGGGCAATCCTGCGGCTTCCATAAGTTCTACAACATCGCCGCCATCCGCATATTCCGATAAAGCGCGGGACATTCTTTCCCAGGGAGGCTGGACGCTCGATCAAAAGGCGCAAGTATGGAAGAAAAAGAAACAGGTGCTTTCGTTCTCCCTCTCGACATCCGATTCGCCAGAGCTCGTTTCAACTGCAAACAAGCTCGCAGATTCTTGGCGCTCTGCCGGTATTGAAGTAAACGTCAAGGTGTATCCGCTTTCGGAACTTAACACGAATGTTATACGCCCGCGCGCATACGATGCTTTGCTTTTTGGAGAGGTCGTAGGACGTACGCTGGATTTATTCGCATTTTGGCACTCGAGCCAGCGCAACGACCCGGGACTGAATCTCGCGATGTACGCAAACTCTAAGGTTGATAAAGCGCTGGCAAGCGCGCGCGCAACGACCGACAGAAAGGCGCGCGAGACATCCTACAATTCTTTTGTGTCAGCAATTTCAAAAGACAAGCCGGCAATATTCCTTTATTCTCCGGACTTCATCTATGTCGTTCCTGAAACTATCCGAGGCGTGAAGCTGGGAGCCCTCACGACTCCCTCCGAGCGATTTCTCAATGTGCATGAGTGGTATGCAGAAACAGAAAGCGTTTGGAACTTCTTTACTAACGTAAGTGAATAAAACTGGGCAAAAAATTATGGACCATCAATTGCCACAAGATAAAGATAGCAGCGGCAGACTGCCCTCGCCAGAAAGGGTCGCGGGCCGCGCGGCGCATGCCCGCCCGCTTGGCGCTCGGGGAGGACAGCATGGACACCCGCAGCGCGCTCCGCGGCCGGGAGGACGCCCTCGTTTTGGCTCCTCTTTTCGCTCATCTCGCCCGCCTCGCAGGGGAAAAACGCGAGTGGAACACCAGTCGCCGGATTCGAGAACGCGGCCTGCGCCAGTGGCAATTCCCGTTCCGGGAGAAGACACGGTTAGAATTATTCCTCTTTCGGGCGTCGAGGAAGTAGGGCGCAATATGACGGCAATAGAATTCGGCGGCGATATTTTTATCGTTGACTGCGGTTTTTCGTTCAGCGAAGTAGATACGCCGGGAATTGATTACATTCTTCCAAACACCGGCTACCTCGAAGAACGGCGGGACAAAATCCGCGGGCTCCTAATCACCCACGGGCATCTGGACCATATTGGCGGCATTCCATACATCATAGATAGAATCGGAAATCCGATAATATACACCCGCAAACTGACAGGCATGATGATTAAGAAACGGCAAGAAGAATTCGCGCAAACCGCGCCCGTCCAGATTCGCGAAGTCGAAAAGGACGAGGTTATTAAATTAGGGCGCGCGACAATCCGTTTTTTCGGCGTGACTCACACTGTCCCAGACTCCATGGGCATAATTATAGAAACGCCGTGGGGGGACGCGGTATTCACCGGCGATATCAAGCTCAATCACCTGGATGGCGAACCGTCGGATGAAGAAAAAAAAGAATTCGGGATTTTCAAGAATCGAAAAGTTCTCGCGCTTCTGATGGACAGCACAAATGTTTGGCAACCCGGCTTCTCTATTCCAGAATCAACCGTCTACAAGACGCTCGACGGCATCATCAAAAACGGAAAGGGCCGACTCATCATTGCAATGTTCGCATCGCACCTTGAGCGTTTAATCCGCGTCGTGCATTTCGCCGAAGAATACGGACGGAAAATCGTAATAGACGGGCGCTCAATGCGCACCAATATAGAAATCGCGCGCGAAATCGGCCTCATTAAATACAAGGACGATACCGTCATCGCCGTCGAGAATATGCCGCAGTATCCGCAGGAGAATATCATCATCCTCGCGACCGGCGCGCAGGGCGACGAATTCGCGTCATTAGCGCGAATCGGCAACAAAACGCACAAATACATCCGCCTCCAGCCGACAGATACCGTCATTCTCTCATCGTCGGTTATTCCCGGAAATGAGCGCGCGGTACAAAAACTGAAAGACAACTTATCGCGCCAAGGCGCGCACATCATTACTTACTACGCAAGCGATGTGCATGCTTCCGGCCACGGCAACCGCGAGGAGGCCGCGTGGATTCACAAGCAAATCAAGCCGAAGTTCTTCATTCCCATACACGGCTATCACTACATGCTGCGCGTCCACGCCGACCTTGCCGAAGAAATTGGAGTGGATGGCAAGAATATTGTTATCCCCGACAACAGTTCCATTATTGAAATACAAAATGGCGGAGAAAAAATCGTTATGCTTCCCATGAAAGCGCCGTCGGAAATGCGCGTGGTTGAGGGTAATACCGTCTCGCAATTAAGCGATGTTCTGATGCGCGACCGTAAAGCGCTCGGTCAAGAAGGGTTCTGCGTAGTAGTCGCGACAATTGACCGCCGCACCGGACGTCTTCACAAATCTCCGGACATAATCTCGCGCGGTTTCGTTTACTTGCGCGAAAACAAAGAACTTATGGACCAAACGCGCTTAATAATCAGAAAAAGCGTCGAACGCTCCATGCAGACCCCTCGAGCCGGAGACCTTGACGCCGCAAGAGAAGACCTCGCCGAATCCGTCTCCCGATTCCTTTTGTCACGCACAATGAAACGCCCAATTGTGATTCCGGTGATTGTTAGTATCTAGGGCGAATAGTCACGAAACACGCCCGTATAACTTAAGCGGATTACCAAGGACGGTCCTCGGTAAGTTATTAGGGCGATATATCGCCCTATTGGCTCTCTATAACTCGTAGACTACATCTTTTCTTTCCACCACTACCTTCCAATCCATTCGTTTCGCGTAGCGGTACAGCTTCTGATTCGGATTAAAACATATCGGCTCCGCCACCATTTCCAAAAATGAAATGTCGGACTCCGTGTCGCCGACACCGATTGAATTTTCCAGCGTTAGATTTTCTTTTTCAACCGCCCGTTTCAAAATATTCGCTTTGTTGTAAATAAGGTGCTCATCTGTAATCACTCCCGTAAAACATTCTTGAGGGCCGATTTCATAAATCGAACCGTAAACTTTGTCGAAACCGAGACGAGGACAGAATTTGTCCAGAATTGTTTTCGGGGAATGAGAAACTGCAAGCATGAAATATCCTTTCTTTTTAAGGCCGGCTATTAAGTCGCGAGTATAACGATACACGCGCTTGCACTCCTGCTCTACGACATCCTCGGACGCGTCTGCCAAAACACTGTAGTGAACTCCTTTTAAATGTCTCTGGAACGCTTCAATCACAGCTTGGATGTACTCATCATAGTCGCCCTCGCGGTCCAGCCAGCGCGTGTGCGCGCGCTCGTAAACGCGCCCCGCGTTTTTCGGAAACGTCCCGTTTTGTATCAAGCGATTAACCAGCGAAATCAGAAGGCTTGAGCGAAATATAGTGCCATCCACATCAAATACCGCGAGTTTTCTACCATTCCCGACATGCTTCTTCCCGTTCATTTAACCATCGTACAATCACGCGCTTCAATTGCAACTTCACTCTAAAATCTTCAGTATTTTTCTGACATCGGCAATTTTATGCATTGGAAAATTCCCAATCCGAATGTGCCTGTCCTTAAATTCACCATATCCAGAACCAACTATATACCCTTTATCAGCCAATTTTTTAAGTACCGTCGCAGAACCTTCCGTAGTCTCTGCAGCAATTACCGTTTTAGAACGCCATTCTTCCTTTTTGACGAACGAAGCATAATCCGGATGCTTATCGAGGAAGTTGTAAATCAACTCGGCTTTTCCGTCGGTTTCCTTTCTTATTTTTTCTAGCCCATATTTATTATAGGAATCGCATATGCGTCCAAGCGCATATATCGCCAATGTGTTCGGCGTTTCCGGCGTCTGATTCTTCTGCGCAGATTTCTGAAGCGAAGGAAAATTGTGGAAACTGCCTATGTTCATTCCCTTCTTCTGCAATTCCACCGATTTTTCTATGCACTTGTCATTCACAATTAAGACGCCGAGTCCCGAGGGCATTCCAAATCCTTTTTGAACAGAAAAGAACGCGCAATCTATTACGCCATAATCCACTTTTGCGTATGGGGTTGAGGAAACAATATCAATTGCAAAAAGCTTGTCTGGATGTTTTAGCTTCAGCGAACGAATGCCTGGCATATCAATCTTAACTCCCGTACTAGTCTCGTTCACGGTTATGCAGACCAGCTCCGCACCCGACGGAATCGCCACGGTTTTCAAGTCAAATCCTTCGCCGGCAGGGGCCTCGCATTTTTCGGGGTGCTTGCGCAACTCCTCGGCCGTCTGAAAGAACCTTTTTGAGAAAGAGCCGTTCACAAAATGAAAGCTTTTCTCCTCAACGCAGTTCTCTATAACCAATGCCATTGCCTCGGTTGCAGAGCCGATAAAAAATATGTGAAAATCTGCAGGTACATCCAATAATTTCTTCAGAGAGGAAACCGTATGCGCAAAGAGCTCGCCGAATTGCTTACCTCGGTGCGAAATCGAGTAGATTCCTCGTTCCAGCCCATCGTTCAAATATTCTCCAAGATTAGGATGGGTTTGCGTCGGGCCGACTGTAAAATAAATGTTTTTCGCCATTTTAATATAATACTCTAAATTTTATTGTGTGCGGAATATTCTTCAGCTCATCAATAACACCCTCGTCGTATGCCTTGCTGACATCGGTTATTACATAACCTATGGATTCGTTTGTTTTCAAGTATTGGCCCAGAACATTAATTTTGTGCTTCGCCAGCATTCCGTTAATGCTCGCCAGGACACCGGGGCTGTTGTGATGAATGTGAATGAAGCGGTGCGCCTTTTTGAGTTCCGGCAACTGGATGTTCGGAATATTAACGCTCAAGCATGTGTTCCCCGCATTGATAAAATCAATGATTTTAGCCGAAACAAATTCACCGATATTTCTTTGCGCCTCTTCCGTACTTCCGCCTATATGCGGGGTGAGAATGACATTTGGCAAATTCTGGAGTTCGCTTACAAATGCCTCTTTATTGCTTTTCGGCTCATTTGTATATGCATCAATGCCGGCTCCCCCAATGTGGCCGCTTTTGATGTATCGCGCCAAAGCCGAAACATCTACCAGTGACCCCCTGCTCAAATTAAGAAGAATTGATCCTTTCTTCATTAAAGCAAACTCGCGCTCTGAAATCAGGTTTTTGTTGCTCGGGCTGCTATTCATGTGTACGGTTACAATGTCACATTTTTTCAGGACCTCTTCCATTGAACCGCACCTGTGCGCATTGCCGAGTACGGGCTTCTCCGTGATATCGTAGAAATAAACTTCCATGCCAAGCGCTTCTGCGATGATTGAAAGCTGTGTTCCGATATTTCCATAACCGAGTATTCCCAATTTCTTTCCGCGGATTTCAAAACAATTTTTTGACGACTTGTCCCATACGCCAGCGTGCAATTTTGCGCTTTTATCGAATGCTTTGCGCATCAGCATTATGATGTCGCCTATCGCAAGCTCCACAACGCTTCTAGTACTGCTGAACGGCGCATTGAAAACAGCAATGCCCCGTTTGGAGCATTCTTCCAGTGCTATCTGATTCGTGCCGATGCCGAACGCGCCGATTGCGAGCAGTCTTGGCGAGTTCTCCAGTACCTTCTTAGTTACTTCCGTTTTCGAGCGAATTCCCAGCACTGCGACGTCTTTCATTTTCGCGCAGAGTTCGTCCTCAGCGAGTTTTTTGGGTGATAGTTCCAGACTGTAGCCCTCCTTCTTGAATCGCGCCACTGCATCTGGATGGATATTCTCCAACAGAAGCGCTTTCAGCCGATTTTTAGGGTAAGAATGTGCCATGGGTAAAGCATTAATATACAGGAATTCGTCAAAAATTGGAACTACATGGTCAGTCTTCTTGACCACCGCCTCCCGTGACACATTTTCTGTGAATGCAAAGAACTTAGTTGCCAGACCCGATGCGCGAAGTTCATAATCCGACCAACCGTCGCCGATAACAAATACCTCTCCATCGAGTTTGAGCTTTCTTAACTGCAGAACCTTGCCTCCCGCTTGAGATAGGAGGTTTGTTTTATCGAACCCGGTAATATTTCCTCTTTTATCAAAAAGAAAAGTATTCGCAAACACATTTCTCTCCAAAAGCCCGTATTGCTTCACAACAGGAAGGATATATTCCCTGAATCCGCCGGAAAAAATGAAAATGTTGCTCGCGTACTCCTTCAAGAATCTCTTGTTCCGAATAAACGAGGGCGTTACGTTCTTCTTGAGAACCTTCACAAGCGTTTCAATGTGCTCTTTGTTTGCGCGTAATAAAGGAACTCTTCTTTGAAGCGATTCCAAAAAATCGATTTTTCCTTCCATCCCCGCCTTGGTGATTTCCTTAACTCGTTCTACGATTTTATCTTTGTCGGGATTCCCCTTGAGTGCAATCGCAAAAAGCTCATCCAGCGCCT
This sequence comes from Patescibacteria group bacterium, assembly GCA_038056635.1. Taxonomy (GTDB): domain Bacteria; phylum Patescibacteriota; class Minisyncoccia; order Phycocordibacterales; family UBA2100; genus UBA10103. Next base: position 5,593 of record JBBUFE010000008.1, on the reverse strand, counting down.
CAAGCCGCGAAAAGGTGCTGTCAAAGTCAATAATAAAAAATCTCTTTTGTTTGGCTGTTTTATACATATATTGCGAGCCTTAGGGCATCTTCGGGCCGCCGGTTGTGGCGGCACCTGTAGACGGCCCGCCGACTTTGCTCAATATATCAGAACGGAATGTATAAGTAAGGTCTTTCTGCTCTTTGAACCGTTCCTCCGCAAGAGAAACAAGCCCTAGGACAAGTTCCATGCTGGAAACTCCTGCCTTCTTCCAATTGTGGTGATACAAGCTTCCTGGAAGAGTATTGACTTCGTTGACATAGATTTTGTTCGTTTTTCCGTCAATCAGAAAATCAACGCGCGCGATTCCAGAACATCCAAGAACGCGATATGTTTTCTTTCCCAGTTCTTTCACCGTTGCCGTGAGCTCATCTCCAATATCCGCTGGAATCTGGCTGTATGCGCTGTTCGCCCCGCCACTTTTCTTTCCTCCAGACATATATTTATCGTTAAAATCAAAAAGCTCTGTCTTATTTAAGGGCCGTTCGACTTCAGCGAGACGCAGAACATCGTTGCCCATTATAGGAAGCGTTGTCTCTATCAAATTTTCAACGCTTTCCTCGACAAGAACCTTGTCGTCGTAGTGCAATGCAACTTCAATTGCATTTTGAAGTTCCGATTCATTTTTTACTTTCGTTATTCCGATACTCGAGCCAAGATGCGCCGGTTTAACAAACACAGGCCAATGTAGTTTAGAAATTTGCTCTTGAAAACTAGCGTTGTCGTCCAGCCACTCTTTTTTTGTAAACCACACGAACGGAACAGTTGGGATGCCTTCGGATTCTAGAACTTGCTTGGTAAATACCTTATCCATAGAAATTGAGGAGGAGGACATATCGCAACCAACGAAAGGAACTCCGGCCATTCGAAGAAGTCCCATAAGACTTCCGTCTTCGCCGTATGTCCCATGCATCGCGGGAAAGACTGCATCTATGCGGACGGTCTTGGAAATTATTCCCGGCCATACAAGGGTGAGCCCGCCATCAAAAGAGAGTTGTAATTTCTTTTCTCGCGCAAGCCGAGATTCAAAATCCGCCTGTTTGAAGAAGCCCAGGTCGTTCATTGCCTTATTCGAATACCAAGACCCGTCCTTCGAAATGTAGACCGGCCACACATCAAACTTCGCGCTCGCGAGCAACGCTTCAATAATCGGGATGTGAGCCGTTATTACGGAAACATCGTGCTCCACGCTTTTGCCTCCAAATATCACGGCAATAGTTTTCATCCATCGAATATACCACAGACCAAACTTCCGTCATCTCAAAACGAAACAAATCTGGCGAATCAGCCCGAGGGCCAGGAAAACTGTCTTCAAAACTATACCATGGTATAGTTTTGAAGACACACTTCGCAATTCTGAAAATTGTGGCGAGGCATCATGCATACTGGTCCGGCCAATCGTTCTGAAGAAGCACGATGTCGCCTTTTACGGTCAAATGGGGAAGCGCGTTAAATGCCAGGAGCGCGTCTTCAAACCATAATACCTCGCCCGAATATCCGGCTTCTTTTAATCCCTGTTCAATATACGAAGTCACAGAATTTCTGATAAGAACGACCTTTTCAATTTCCGCTTTTGCAAGCCTTCGCCCGATTTCTCTGTGTACTTCCTCTGCTCTCGCGCCCATCTCGACCAAACCGGGAGTTACATACCATCTGCGGCGCTCTTTTATTGATGTCAAAAATTCAATAATCGCGTGTACCCCATCCGGATTGCCGTTGTAACTATCGTCAATCGTGATAACGCCATTTTTATCTTCGTTCGCTTCCAGACGATGATTAAAGGCGCGAGTTTTTCGAATCCCTTCTTCTATCTGTGTTCTTGTCAGCCCAAGCCGAGAACCAATATGCGCCGCAACTGCAAGCGGTCCGACATTGTGCAGGCCGAGAAGCGAAGAAGTTACGGTGGATTTCTTTCCGCCCATTACAAGAGTAAAAGAAGCGCCTGTAAGGTTGGTTTTCGGCTCCTTAATATGACAATCTCCTGTGCCCTCTCGCGAATATAAAATATGATTTTTAGACGCATAATTTTGCGCCAGTTCATTCTCGCCGTTAACATACAATAGTTTCTCTTTGGATTTTCCCTTGAGATATTGAGCTAGCTCAAAAATCGTTTTCGTCGTTTTTTCCAGCGTCCCGAATTTCTCCAAATGCGCTTCATTGACGCCCGTGATAACGCCAATTTGCGGGTCTATAAGTTTGCACAATTTCAATACATCTCCCGGATAATATTCTCCCAGTTCAAAAATCAACACTTCTTCATTGCCCTTGAGTTGCTCTATAAATCGGCAAATCCCAAGTGGAGTATTATAACTAAATGGCGGCGACGCAACCTTCTTTCCTGCCTGCGCAGGCAAGCCTTCCGAAAGGACGGCTTTCAAAATCTCTCTCATGCTTGTCTTGCCAAAGCTTCCTGCTATCGCAATTCTTGTTCCCTTGTGCAGTGCCAATTTTCTTTTCGCCCTCCATAGCAGGACATGTTCAATCGGTTTCTGCATCAGATTAATGAGCGCAAGCGGAATAATAATCCCGTATGCCAGCGTATATGGCGCGAGTATAAGAAGGATGAGAGACAATAATGGCGCAACACGAAAGGCTAAATACGCGACTATCAAAAACAAAAAAACTACGGCGTACGCGCAAGCAAGCAAAAATATGGCTTTTGGCGTCTTGACCAATTGTTTTCTCCGCTCAACTCGGCTGAAATCTTTTGTTCTCCAGTACCAAGCGAGATAATCGCCGATATTGTATTCGCACGACTGAAGCATATACACCAGCGACCTAATGTAGCGAGGGCGATATCTCGACAAAAATTGTATAATCATATAAATCCGCGGATTAATTCCGCCACTTCTTTCGGTTTTTCTTTATGCACGAAATGTCCGGCGCTCGGAACAACATACAATCTGGAGTTTGGTATGAGCGCGTTAAGTTTTTTGCCTTCTGTGACGGGTGTGACTGCGTCATCTTCGCCCCAAATGAGTAGCGTCGGCGTTTTGATGGCGGCTGCTGCATTGCTTAAGTCTTCGCGTATCATGTGAAGGAATGTTTCGGACATAGAACCGACGGTTAAATAATCGCTTCCTGTGCTGCGATAAAGCGCATATCGGAAACGGTTATATGCGCCTTTTGGAAATGGCGCGAGCAGTAATTTCCCGACTTTTGCAATGATTGTATATCCAATATTTCGCGCCGTGCGCCGGTGCGCAACGCCCGCGGAAGCGATCAGCACGATCTTTTGCGGATTTAATATTTTCTGGCTTACGCCCTTGGCGGTGATGCGTCCGCCGAAACTGTGCCCAATGATAAGAGCGGGCTCGATATGCAACTTCTCGCAAAAGCGGGCAACGAAGCGCGCGTACACTTCCACAGTCCACGGCTTTTGTGGCGTTTCAGAACCTCCGAAACCGGGGAGATCAAGACGTACGATTTGAAAACCTTTTATTTCGCTGCACAGAGCGTCAAAGTAATGCATGGTGTTACCCCACCCATGCAACATGAGAATCACTCGCCCTTCGCCCTGTGATTCATATTCAATTGCCAGTCCGTTTACTATTACCTTCATTCTCCCATAGTACCTATTTTGCGCTAATCCAGCGAGCCCATACACCAACTTTGGCATTGCTTCTATTTTGCCTCATGCCGGTCTTTTTAATCGTCAAGAAATAGCTGCCAACCATATATCTCTCACAATAATTGCTCTCAGCAAAATTATGCCAAAGTTGGTGTCGGGGCGAGTCGTTAACCAAGAAAAGGAAACGTAAAAACCCGTAATCTAATTCTGAATGCAACACATATTAGGTGTTGCATTTAGAATTAGAACTCGCGAAATGTGTCTCCTAAATTAGACCATGGTATACTTTAGGAGACACATTTCAGCGTCGAGGCCAGCGCTTTGCGGCCCGAGGCCAGAGTTTTGTGAGCGGATGTGCCGCGCAGTCATGCATACGCCCCGGACACATATATCTCCCATATAAAATCAGCCCATTGTTAACATATTTCCAATCTTTTTTTGGTATGAGTGATTCCAAGTCGTGAGAAATCTTTGTCAAATCGGTGTTGTCGGTCAGGTCGAAACGAAGCGCAAATCGGCGCACATGGGTGTCCGTGGGTATTCCCTCCCACAAATTAAAAAGCTCGCCCAAAACAACATGCGCCGTCTTGTATCCCACTCCCGGAAGAGTTTGCAGTTCTTTTGCAGTTCTTGGAACCCGCCCTTTGAAATCGACGCGCACTTTTTTCGCCGAGGCGATTATGTGTCTTGCCTTATTGCGAAAAAACGGTATTGAGGAGATTTCCATTTCCAGCGTTTGCTGTGTAGCCCGAGCGAAGTCTTGAGGCGTCTTGTATTTGCGAAAGAGTTTTTCCGTTACGCGATTCACGACCTTGTCCGTACATTGCGCGGATAAAATCACGGCAACGACAAATTGAAAAGGCGTTTCCCACTTAAGCTCGCTTTTGGGCTTAGGGTATGCCTTCTTGAGATACGCGACAATCCTTTTGGCCCTAATCCTGCATTCCTTATTCATCCCGTTAGAAGCTTTTTCCTCCGCAAGTAATATTGATTTTCGTTTCACTGCCTCGACCCTTTGTCTGAAATTCCGAAAGCGGGCTTCTAACGGGACAGGTCTCACAATTCGTATAAAATCTTTGCGACAGTCTCTGGGTCGTAACGCATCACCTCTGAATTAATCAGTAAATCGGCCTTAATGACTTTTGTCGCGCACTTTTCCAGCCTTGAGTCTATGCGAACAGGGTATTTCTTTTCTTCCGCATATTTCGCCTGCACATTCTTCGATATCTCTTTTGTGTTGCAGATAACGTAGTCGAACTTTTTCAAGCCGCTGTACTTCAGGAGCTCGCGAATCATGTCCGATGCCGCATAATTATGCGTTTCTCCCCATTTGGTCATAGAGTTGCAAATCGCAATCTTTTTCGCCTTACTTTCGCGGAGCGCTTCTTTCATTCCGCCGACCAATAAGTTTGGCACAAGAGATGAGTAGATATCCCCGGGACATATAACAACAAGGTCAGCCTCTCGAATCGCCTTGTTCGTTTCCTCAAAAATGCGCGCGCTTGGTTCCAGTGTCAGTTTCTTGATGTGCAGGTCGCCTCTATGCTTCGGTATATCAATGTTTGCTTCCCCGATTATTTCCGTTCCGTCTTCAAGCGTGGCGTGTACATGCGAACTGTCCAAAGAAACTGGAAGCACCCTTCCCTTGAGATTCAAGAGCTCGGACGCTTTTTTAATGGCCTTTATATCACCGCCATAAATAGTGGAAAGCGCCAGCAGAAAAAGATTGCCGAAACTGTGCCCGTGGAGCGAACTTCCTTTTTTATCAAATCTGAAATTAAAGAGGTCTCGGAGCACTGCCCTGCGCTTGCCTTCGGAAAGTGCGATAAGACAGCGGCGCAAATCTCCCGGAGGCAAAATCCCGAACTCATCTCGAAGCGTTCCAGTGGAGCCGCCATTGTCGAATATGGTAACCACAGCCGTGATATCAAAGGGAAATTTTTTGAGACCGCGAAGCACCATATAGCTTCCTGTTCCTCCGCC
>JBBUFE010000007.1:23139-37671 GCA_038056635.1 Patescibacteria group bacterium | reverse complement strand
AGAAGTTCGGCAATTTTTGCTTCAACCAACATTCCGTATCCGACGGCGTATCCATGAGGTAAGCGGTATCCTGAAAGTAATTCAAGCGCGTGCCCAATTGTGTGCCCGAAATTTACCACGCGGCGCTCATTAGATTCCTTCTCATCTCTGCCGGCAATAGCCGCTTTTATCCTAACGGAGTGGAATACGATTTCTTGAAGCACATCGGGAGTTTTAAGAGGGGCATCCAGATTAAGTTTTAAAGCGAGTTGAACAGCGATCTTATCTGAAGTAATGAATGTCTTTACCGCCTCCAAAAGACCGTTCACGATATTCTTGCGCGACTGTTTTGCGAGAAAGTTCAAGTCGGCGATTACGGCTCTTGGCTGGTAGAACGCTCCGACCGTATTCTTCCCATAAGGCGTATCTATCCCGACTTTTCCGCCGACCGAGCTGTCTACCATCGCTAAGAGAGTGGTCGGCATCTGTATGTATGGCACGCCTCGAAGATAGGTCGCCGCCACATATCCTACGATATCGCCGGCAACTCCTCCGCCCACGGCGATAATGAGGGTGTCGCGCCCGTAGCGTTTTTTGAGGAGCGCGTGCTGTAAGGCGGTTACAGTCGCCTGCGTTTTGTTTCGTTCCCCGTTGGGGAAGCTTATCAGCTCCACCTGGCCCCCTGATTTTTTGAGCATCGAGAGCAGATATTGCCCATAGAGTTTTTTAATCCGGCTGTCGGTGATAATAACAAGGCGTCGATTCTGCCCCTCTTTCTCTATCGCAGACAGAATCTCCTTCTCAAGTCCCGTGCCGATAATAATCGGATAGCGTATATGTTCTCCGATGTTTACGTCGAGCTTTTTAGATTGTGAGTTGGTCATGTTAGTTTTTCCTTTGGATTTGCTTAGCGAATAAGGTGAGCTTAGGAAATCTTAAGCCCCGTGAAATCCTTCGCTTCGCGAAGGGGCCGCAAAGCGGCCATTTCACAGGGGTTAAGTACAACTAATTCGCGTTGCTCATAAGTTCTACTAAAAAACAACTTACGCTCTGTTAAATGCGACTTTGCCGCCCCGCCTAGGGCGGGATTTAACAGGGTCAAGAATATGTAATTCGCTTTGCTCATAACATCTTCTAGATTTCGCGCAGTAATTTCTCCGTTGCATCCCATCCGACGCACAGGTCGGTAATGGATAATCCTCCGCGGTCTATGGTTCCCGGCGTCGCAGACTCGACTTTTTGGGCGCCATCTTTCAGGAAGCTTTCCATCATGAGTCCTCGCACGAGGCGCCGGTATTCCGGGTCTGTTTTCATGCAGGCGAGAACTTCTTTCACGACGACTACCTGCTGTGCGCCGCTTTTCACGCCGTCTAATTTGCAGTTGTCATGGCTGGCATCGATTATGATTGCGGGATTTTTGACGCGGTGTTTCTCAAGCATCTTTCCGGCCAAGCGCACATGTTCCTGGCGGTAGTTTGGACTGGTTTCGCCGCCGCGGAGGACAAGATGAGCGTACGGGTTGCCCTGCGTTTCCACCTGGTAGCCGTCTATAACTGCAACGTGTTTGTGCTGTGCCGCAACTATGCCATTCACGGCTACGTCGATAGAACCAGAAGTGCCATTTTTCATCCCGACAGGACAATCTGTCCCGGACGCAAAAATACGATGCTCCTGGTCCTCAACGCTTCGCGCGCCGATTGCTATCCAGGAAAGAAGTTCGGCAAAACCCTTTGCGTTGTGCGTGAAGAGCGCCTCGTCCGCGATCGGGAGCCCCATTTCAATTACTCTGACCATCATTTCCCGGCAGTAAGCTATGCCTTTCGAAATGTCGGCTGGAGCAAACGGGTCGGGCTGATTAACCGGCCCAAGCCACCCGCGCACCGTTCTCGGCTTTTGAATGTATACGCGCATCACCACTTTTACTTTTTTCTTGATTTCGTCGGAGAGTTTCTGAAGCCGTTGCGCGTATTCAAGAACTGCCTCCTTCGGCCACGCCGAGCAGGGCCCTATGACGAACAGGATTCTGTCGTCTCTGCCGGCAAGAATGTCGCAGATTTCTTTGGTGTGTTCCGCGATGCTTGCGGCTGTGGTTGCGGAAAGAGGGTACGAGGCGATAATCTCGTCTGTCGTCGGCATTTTTTTTATTATTTTGTAGGCCATACATTAGAGATTGTTAGCGAGCGAAGCGAGCTTAGAAGCTCTTATGTCCCGCCCCACTTTTGCCGATAAATCACATTCAACGCGCGTGTCCGAATAGGACTTCCCTTGTCGGGCGAAGCGCGTTGCCGATGCATATACCTGTCTGCGTGATTTTGTCATAATTTTCTAAATATGTTTTGCAAAAGTGGGACTGGGATAGACTCCTCACTGTTAACGACTGCTCAATTCATTTTCCAGTAATTCAGTATAGCCGGAATCTGGGATGTCCCTCCCGAGCCACAGGCGTTCCTGCTCCAGAGCTTGTCCAATGAGCATGGTGAGGCCGGAAATCGCCTGCGCCCCCTTCTCTTTTGCCTCTCGCATCAGGCGCGTTTCAAGAGGATTATAGACTAAATCAAAGACTATTCTTCCCTTGCGTATTATCTCCTTGGATACAGGCGTGGCATCTGTATTCGGATGTAATCCCACCGGGGACGCATTCACGACGACATCGAATTGCCTTTCATTTAGAGCACTGGCCTCCAGAGCAGTGCCGCCAAACTTATCGCATAGAGCTTGTGCCTTTTGGAATGTTCTGTCAAAGCTGAAAATATTCGCTCCGCACTCCCTCACATGGAAGGCAACAGCGCGCGCGGCTCCGCCAGCGCCGAATATCAAAACGCTCTTTCCTTTGAGAGATGCGTCCTTAAGCGCAACAGCAATGCCAACAACATCAGTGTTGTAACCTTTTAATTTTCCACCAGTATTTATAACTGTATTCACAGAACCGATGGCGAGCGCCTTTTCATCCACCTCGTCCAAAAGAGGAATGATGGATTCCTTGTGAGGCAAAGTTACTGCCGTCAAATGTATCGGAAGCGCGCGTATTGCAGACACCAGTTCAGCGATATTCGCGTTTTGAAATGCAAGCATAACAGCACCAACTTTCTCCTTTGCGTATATTTGATTGTGCAAAAGAGGGCTCAAGCTGTGCCCGATAGGATTTCCAATGACAGCGGTTAGCTTTGTGCGGGGTGATACGGTCATGAATTATTGGCTATTTATTAATATTTTTCTGCAATATCTCTAAGGCCTCAAGATATCCAGCTTCTTTTTTTCCGGAGATTTGTGCGATGCAAGCGGGAGCGGTTACTGAAATTTTCCTCCACTCTTCGCGGGAGTTGATGTCAGAGAGATGCACCTCGACGCACGGTAATCCGGTATCCACGAGCGCATCGTGGAGAGCGTAACTGTAGTGGGTGAGCGCCCCCCCGTTTAGGATAATGCCACTCGCGTTTTTAGATTCCGATTGCAGAAAATCAATAAGAGCCCCCTCGTGATTTGACTGGAAGGTCTCAACACTGTGACCTAGCTTGTCCGCTTCAGAAGTTACAAGCTCTTCAATCTCCGCGAGCGTTTTTGAGCCGTAGTTTGAAGCATCGCGCTTGCCTAGGCGATTTAGATTTGGTCCGTGAATGAGTAGAAGAGTTGCCATATTGGCTCTTTGGAAATCAAGTGATTTCGCTATTGTAACCTATTAAAATGAAACGAGCTCTCTTTCGAGAGCTCGTTTCCGGTATCGGTATTTCTACGATAACGCAGACGAACTCTCGACGGAGAGTCCATAAAAGAAGAATCCAAATCCGCGTGAAGTCATGCGATTCATAGGGGAAATGATACCCGCACGGCCTTTTTTGTCAACCCGGTCGGGGATGTACTACATCACACTAGTGCACAAGTTCGTCGACAGTTTTCTCCACGACTGATAGGATATTTGAACCTTCTGTTTGTTTGATGACATTTACAAACACGCTTCCCGCTATTACGATGTCGGCGAATTTTGCGAGCGACTGGACATCCTCGCGCGATTTAACGCCAAAGCCCACCGCGAGTGGGAGATTAAAGACTCGTTTAGCGACAACGGCGAAATTCTCGAGGTCTTTGGCGAATTTGCTTGTGGCACCCGTGATGCCTTGGCGAGATGTGCAATACACGAATCCGCTCGCATTCTTGGCGAGTTGCTTCAGGCGCTCTTCCGGCACCCCTGGGGAAACTACTGGAATGAGAGCGATATCGTTTTCTTTGCAGGCGAAAAGAAGGGACTGACCTTCTTCGGTGTCAAACGGGCAATCGGGGGCGATAAGGGCGCTTGCTCCTGCCGTAGCAATAGTCTTTACGAACTTCGGTATGCCGTAGCGAAACACAGGATTTATGTACGACATGACAGCGACTGGTTTACCGAGCCCTGCAACTTTTTTAAGAAGTTCAAGTGATTTTGCAACTGTTGCGCCAGCCTTGAGGGCCTCTTCGCTTGCAACCGCAATTGTCGGGCCGTCGGCCATCGGGTCGGAAAAAGGAATTTGCAGTTCAATGATATCTGCCCCGCCTTTTACAAGCGCCTCGGCTATCTTTTCCGAAATCTCCATTGAAGGATATCCGGCAATCATGTGCGCCATAAAAAGCGACTTTGTTGTATTCGCGAACAGTTGGTCAAAGTCATTCATAGGAATAAGGTGATACTTTATTTACCAAGTAGTTTCAAGAAATCCTGCGTCGATAACTTTGCTTGCCTCATGATACTGGCGAGGGTTTTTCGCGTTACATCGCGGCTGTGACGAGCCACTGTAACAAGGATGCGAGAGTCCTTTGGGTGTTTTAGATGAAGATGGCTTCCGACCTGTCGAACTATCACATATCCTCCGCGCAATAACGCTTGCAGTATTTTCGCCGCCGAGAGGACGGGAAGGATGCTCATGCTACAACCGCTAACGCTCCGGAACGGATGGACTTTCCATACACGCGTCTCGTGTCATCAACAATGACCTTCCCATCTTCCAGGGCGGCAAGGGACTGAAGCTCTATGACTTCGGCCGCGTATTTTTTAGACTCTGCGAGCGTACGCGCCTCAGTAAGAATGCCAGGAAACGCAGGAATTGAGACAAAATAAATACCCTCTTTTTCATCACGCCAAATCATGGCCTGAAACTCACCGTATTTCGTTTTTATTGAATACTTTATTTTCATACCTATATTATATACACAATGCTTCTATGCCACAAATGAAAACTAATATCGCTCGTACTCGTCTTTCAAGAATTCTCGGAAACTTTCGTCTTTAAACGCGCGCGCAAAGTTGAATAGGTCTTTGTCGCCGCGGCCGGAGAGGGTGGCGACCACGATGGAATCTTTCGGCATTTTCGGCGCGATTTTGCGGACCTCCGCGAGCGCATGCGCGCTTTCGAGAGCAGAGATAACGCCTTCAAGTTTGGCAAAATAATCCACTGCCGAAACCGATTCCGCGTCTGTGGCGTAGGTGAGCTCAACTCGGCCGTTTGTGTAAAGGGCGGCAAGTTCGGGGCCGACGCCCGGATAATCGAGGCCTGCCGAAATAGAGTGTGTGGGCGCGATCTGCCCTTCTTCGGTTTGCAGGAAAAGAGATTTGTATCCTTGGAAAATACCGAGCTCTCCCGCAATTTTGCGCGATGAGTGTTCACCGAGTTTTTTCCCAATACCTCCCGCCTCAACTCCGATGAGACGCACCGATTTGTCGGAAATAAAATCGTAAAAACTTCCCATCGCGTTTGAACCGCCGCCGACGCACGCGACTATCGCGTCGGGAAGTTTGTGTTCGCCTGCCTGCCCGCCTGCGCGCAACGCGCGGGCAGGCGCAGGCAGGCGTTCGGCAAGCTCTGAGCGAATCTCGCGCCCGATGACGGATTGGAAGTAGCGATTCATCTCTGGATAGGGAGCGGGCCCTAAGACCGAGCCGATGCAGTAGTGAGCTTCGTCCAAATTTTCCATCCAGTATTTCAGGGTCTCGTTCACCGCGTCTTTGAGCGTTTTGCTTCCGTATTCTACCGCTACGACTTTCGTGCCGAGTCGCTCCATCAAAAATACATTGGGGCGCTGGCGCTTTATATCCTCGCTACCCATGAACACAACACACTCAAGGCCTAATTTCGCGGCGACGGTGGCAGTAGCCACGCCATGCTGGCCCGCCCCCGTTTCCGCTATGAGCATCTTTTTCCCTAGCCGTTTTGCGAGAAGCCCTTGCCCCAAGCAATGAGTAATCTTGTGCGCGCCTGTGTGATTCGCGCCCTCATTCTTGAGATACACTTTTGCGCCTCCGAGGTCTTTCGTCGCGCGCGCCGCAAAAATGAGCGGTGTCGGACGGCCTGAGAAATTTCGAAGAAGGTCTCGGAATTCGCTCTGAAACGCCTCGTCCTTTTTCGCGCGCTCAAATTCCGCGCCAAGTTTGCGGAGAGTGTCCCATAACATCTCGGGTACATATGCTCCTCCAAATTTTTGCGGGTCCTTAGACATACAAAGCTTGTTTCAGTTCGTTGATTTTTTGAATTGGGTCGGTGGATTGAAGTACAGATGTCCCTACAAGAATACCGCCGATTCCGCACTGGCGCATCCTCCGCGCATCTCCTGGCGTTGCAATTCCTGATTCGCTCACGACCGATATTCCTTTTGGGATTTTTTTCATAAGCCGTTTAGTTGTCGCAAGGTCAATCTTAAATGTCTTTAAATCCCGATTATTTATGCCAATGATTTTAGCCCCTGCGCCTAGCGCTTTTGTTACATCTTCCTCATCGTGAACTTCGACGAGGGTGTCGAGCCCGAGCTTCGTTCCCAACTCAATCAAATTGGCTAGCTCACCCTTCTTCAGAATAGAAGCAATCAATAAATACGCATCCGCTTTCAGAAGAAGCGTCTCGTACACCTGATACTCATCAATGATGAAGTCTTTGCGAAGAATCGCTTGCGGAACTCTCGAGCGCACATTTTCCAGTAGCTCATTACTTCCCCCAAAATACTCAACATCCGTAAGAACCGAAATAACATCCGCGTCGCTTTTCGCATACATGTCGGCGATTTCGAGAGGGGAATCTGCAATCAACTCTCCAGCAGTGGGAGAACGTGGTTTTATTTCCGCAATCAATACAGGAACTTTCTCAAACAATGCGCGAAATGGCCGTCTCTCCAGTTGAAAATTCTCCGCTTCCTTCCGCAGAGATTCAATCGAGCGTGCGGCTTTTAAAGCCGCGATTTCTCGGCGTTTTGTCTCAACTATTTCCACTAGTACGTTCACTGTGTCATTATAGACCGCATATGGTGCGAGTGAAAATATGCGGCATCATGGATATTGAGACTGCTCGCGCGGTGGTTTCGTGCGGAGCGGATATGCTCGGATTCCATGTCGAACTCGCCCATTCGAGAAATCCTCTCACCATAGAAAAAACAGCCGAGATTATTTCCCAACTACCTCCCACCTGTTCTGCTGTTTTAGTTACTTCGGTTACGGACCCAGAAAAGGTCGCTCTGCTTGTAAGGAAAACAGGCGTTACTGCCGTCCAATTGCACGGGGATATGGAGGAAATGAGTAAACTAAAATCAGAACTTCCGCATATCAAATTATATAAAGTAGTCAATGTTTTCGATGAGAGCGCCGTACAGGAAGCAAAGCGCTATGAAGGCGCTGTGGATGCGCTAGTGTTAGACTCGGCGATAAAGGAGACCGGACAGCGCGGGGGAACAGGGAAGATACACGATTGGAATATCAGCCGAAAGATTGTTGATTTAATTTCGCTTCCGGTCATTTTAGCCGGAGGGCTTAATCCTGACAATGTAGCCGAAGCGATTCGCAAAGTGAGTCCGTATGCAGTGGATGTGAACTCCGGCGTATCAAATTCTGACGGGACGAAAAATTTGGAGAAAGTGAAGTTGTTTGTTGAACGAGCTAAAGAAGACCAAACCATTTTCAACATATCAGGGGGGGGAATTTGGGTTTGAGGAAATAGGCAATAGACCCACTTTGTTTATTCCATGTACCAAACTAGTGCGGTCGCACTAGTTTGGTACATGGGGTGAAGAGAATTGAGAGAAATTGTAAAGACATGTCTTTTATAGTAATGTGCGGGTATGCGGTCAGTGCACACGGATAAAGCGCCAAAAGCAATCGGACCATATTCACAGGCGGTCGTGGCAGGAAATCTAGTGTTTTGCTCTGGGCAGATTGCGCTCGAACCCTCGGGCTTAATGGTAGAAGGGGGAATCAAGGAGCAAACTGTGCAAGTGTTCAAAAATCTTGAAGAAGTTCTCCGCGCTTCCGGAGCTGGATTCGATTCGGTCGCGAGCGTCAGCGTATTTCTTCAAGACATGAACGATTTTAAAGAAATGAACGAGGTATACGCGAAAACATTCGGCGAGCACAAACCCGCTCGCGCCACAATCGGCGTATCAGAGTTGCCGAAAAATGCGCTTATCGAGATTTCTTGCGTTGCTTATCAATCTAAATAACAGGTATGACACCGACTTTTAACGTGAAGATGGTAGAAGATGCCCGCGAACACTTGCGAGGGGTGGCGCGCGAAACCCCTCTGCAATTCCATTCCGGCCTATCTCATCACTTCGGCGCAAAAATTTATCTCAAGCGCGAGGATTTGCAGATAGTGCGCTCGTACAAATTGCGAGGCGCCTACAACAGAATGCGCTTGTTAACCCCGGCAGAAAAAAAGCGCGGTGTCGTGTGCGCGAGCGCGGGCAACCACGCGCAGGGAGCGGCTTTCAGTTGCAAGGCATTGAAAACACAGGGAATTATTTTCATGCCTCGCAATACTCCTCGGCAAAAAATTGACAGAGTGCATAGCTTGGGAGGTTCTTATGTAACCATCGAGCTTTACGGGGATACATTTGACGAAGCGTTTGGAGAGGCCAAAAGCGTATCGCAAAAACGACGAATGGTTTTTGTACATCCTTTTAACGACCCATTTGTCATCGCTGGCCAGGGGACGGTAGGGGCAGAGATTCTTGAACAGTTGTCCGCCGAAGGCGGATCCGCCTCTGGCGGAAAAGAGCAAATTGATTTCTGTGTCGTGCCGATAGGCGGAGGCGGTCTATGCGCTGGCCTCGGCTCATACATGAAATGGAGAAGTCCCGCGACAAAGATTATTGGCGCTGAACCAGCGGGCGCTCCTTCAATGTCGGAAGCCCTAAAGGCAGGGAAGGTTGTAACTCTGGAGAAAATAGACACTTTTGTTGACGGCGCCGCGGTAAGAACTGTGGGCGACCTCACGTTTAAGCTCTGCAAAAAGGTTTTGGGAAAATTAATTCTTGTTCCGGAAGGCAAGGTGTGCGAGACAATGATTTCACTTTACCAGCGCGATGGAATTGTTGCGGAGCCAGCAGGAGCGCTCGCCATAGCCTCGCTTGAGCAGATTGGGGAGTCTCTAAAGGGGAAAACTGCGGTCTGCATCGTAAGCGGGGGCAACAACGACATTAGCCGTTACCCAGAGGTGATAGAGCGAAGCTTGGTGTATCAAGGACTCAAGCACTATTTTATGATTAGCTTCTCACAGCGCCCAGGCGCTCTTAAGCGCTACCTGAATGAAGCTCTTGGTCCCACGGACGACATCACGTTATTCGAGTACACAAAGAAAAACAATCGCGAGAACGGCCCCGCGCTCGTCGGCATTGAGCTCGCTAGAAAAGAGGACCTCAAGCCTCTCTTGAAACGCATGGACAAAATCGGCATGTCGTACGAACTTATCGAAAAAGGCAGTCCGATTTTCAGCTTTTTGATTTAGATTAAGGTACTGCATGATTCGATTTTTAAGGCGGGAAGATTATGCAATAGTTATTGTAGGCGTGCTTGCGCATGCATATAAAAAGCGGCCTGTACCCCTTTCCGAGATAGCAAAAGAGTATGCGATATCTTCATTATTCTTGCGAAATCTGGCAAATGAGCTACGCGATGCAGGTGTTATTAAAGCAATTGAAGGAAAAGACGGCGGGTATTATCTGACAAAAGACCCACGCCGCATCAAAATGGGTGAGATACTTAGGATTTTTTCTAAAGGTCGGGATATTATATGTTGTCCGGCAGGCAAAAAAGGCCATCATAAGAGACGATGCCCAAAACCAAAATCTTGCTTGGCAGGGAATGCATGGAGACAGCTGAATAAAGAATTTATTGACAGAGTGCACAACCTCTCTTTGCAAGCTTTTCTAGAATATAAATCATCCGCCGGAGGCGGACCCCCCTTTGGAGGGAAAACGACCAGCTAACATTTTGCGCGCTAAAATTTAGGCAATAGTTATTCGTGATGCCATATTAGACTAACACTTGCTTAGTGTTAGTTAGCCGTGGTACCTTTTATCGATGTTCCCCGCTCTGTTAATAACCTCCCGAGAAACACTTGAAGTAGCCATCGTTGTAGGCGTCATTCTTACTTTTCTCGCCAAAACGGACCAACAGGTTTTCAAGAAGTATGTCTGGAGCGGCGCTGGCGCCGGCATTGCTATTTCCGCGCTCGTAGCAATCATCCTTGAGATATTCTTTGTTGGATTTGAAGCGAGAACAGAAGCGCTTTTTGAAGGCATATTGATGCTCGTTACCGCGGGGTTCATTACCTGGATGATTATGTGGGTGCATCGGCAAAAAGATGCCGTAAAAGGAATTAAAGAAAAAGTTGCATATCACGCTGGAAAAGGATACGGCTTGGGAATCTTTTTCCTTGTCGCGGCATCAGTATTCAGAGAGGGAACTGAAATCGTCCTGTATTTAAAATCCAGCGGTCTTGCGGGACAATCGGGCCAGTTTTACGGCGCAGTCTTCGGCATACTTGCCGCAGTGATACTCGGATATGCTCTTTTTCGCTTCGCGCTTCGGGTGAACCTGTCGTTAGTTTTCAATGTTACAAGCGTCTTCTTAATAATGTTTGCCGCAGGGTTAGTTGCTCATGGCGTTCATGAATTTCAGCAGCTGGGTATTTTGCCCATCTTTTCTTTCGACCCGGTATTTAACATCTCCCACATACTTGATAGCAAAAGCACTATCGGAAGCTTTTTACGAACATTGTTCGGCTACACCAGTACTCCGACCCTTCTTGAACTTATTTCGTACAGCTCTTTCATTGTATCTGTCTTCTGGTTAAAGCGAGTTACGGATTCCCTGCTTTTAAAGCGGGCTCTGTAACATCTTAAAACATCTGCCGCGAAGGCGCATTCTACTAACCGGGTATGTCAACACTAACCATCAAAAATCTTCATGTAACGCTCGAAGACCCCGGTACCGCAGCGCTTAGCGCTGGCTACGGGGCAGGCAAGCCGATATTAAACGGCATCAACTTAACGCTTCGGCAGGGGCAAACGCATGTCATCATGGGTCCGAACGGTTCGGGTAAATCAACGCTCGGCAATACAATACTTCGGCATCCCAAATGCAAGATAGTGAAGGGCGCAATAGCGTTTGGCAAAAACAAGCTGTCTTCCATGAAGACTGACGAAATCGCGCGCGCGGGAGTCTTGCTCGCTCTCCAGCATCCGCAAGCGGTCTCGGGCGTTTCGGTAACGAATCTCCTAACGATTGCCGTGCGGAAATTCACGACGAAACCAAAAGACTTCAAAATGGCGCGCTTCCGCAACGAGATAAAGGATACTGCGAGGGCTCTCCACATGCCGGATGAGTTTCTCTCGCGCTCTCTTAACGAAGGGTTTTCGGGCGGAGAAAAAAAGAAAATGGAGATATTGCAATTGTCTCTTCTGCCTGCGAAATGCGTCATCATAGATGAGATCGACTCGGGACTCGACATCGACGCATTGAAGCTTGTTGCTAAACAGATTACCAAGCTCCGCGCCCGCGGCGTCAGCATTATTATTATCACTCACTACAACCGCATCTTGCGATGGATAGAGGCGGATAGGGTTCACATTTTGCACAAAGGGAAAATTATAAAATCTGGAACCGAAGCGCTCGCAAAAGACATCGAGAAAAACGGATACAGCGCATATATAGATGCCTAATTATGAAAACAGCCACAGCTCCAATCGGAGAACACACTAAAGGCGGCGGGTCTGACGCTTTGCCTAATCGTTTTATACACCGCGCCAAAAAGGGGATTACGCGCGAGACTGTCGAAGAAATTTCTGCCATCAAAAACGAGCCCGCGTGGATGCGGGAATTGCGGCTAAAAGCGTACGAGGACTTTGTACGGCTACCTGTTCCTACATGGGGGCCGGACTTGAGCGGATTGGATTTTTCGAAAATCACTTACTATCAGAAGACCGAAGCAGGGAAATACCAGAGCTGGGATGAAGTGCCATCCGACATTAAACAGACATTTGAAAAAATCGGCGTGCCCCAAGCGGAGCGGGCGTTTCTTGCCGGCGTCATCGGACAGTACGAATCCGAGGGCTTCTACCAAAAACTGCGTCCGAAATGGGAGGACAAAGGAGTCATTTTTTGCGACACCGATACCGCAGTCCAAAAATATCCCGAGTTGGTGAAAGAATATTTTATGACGAAGTGCATCAGGGCCTCGGAACACAAGTTTGCCGCTTTGCATGGGGCGGTGTGGTCGGGCGGGAGTTTTCTTTATGTGCCAAAAGGCGTGCATGTAGATATGCCGCTCCAAACTTATTTCCGCATGAACGCGCGCGCGTCCGGCCAATTTGAGCACACGCTAATAATTGTGGATGAAGGCGCCTCGGTGCAGTACATTGAAGGGTGTACGGCGCCAATCTACAACACATCCTCGCTTCATGCGGCGGTTGTGGAGATTTTCGTTAAAAAAGGAGCGCGATGCCGTTATACGACGATACAGAACTGGAGCAAAGATGTTTACAATCTGAATACGAAACGTTCAATTGTGGAAGAAGACGGCATTCAGGAATGGGTGGGAGGAAGTCTTGGCAGCAAGACCACAATGCTCTATCCGTGTTCAATTTTGAAAGGGCGCGGCGCGCGGGCAGAACACCTCAACATCGCCGTTGCCGGTCCGGGACAGCATAAAGATACGGGAGCCAAGGTTATACATCTCGCCCCGCAGACATCGTCTACCGTCATCTCAAAGAGCATCAGCTTCGGCGGCGGGATTTCTACCTATCGCGGACAGTTGAAGATTGTGAAGGGGGCGTATGGAGCGACCTCTCATGTGCAGTGCGATGCGCTCATGCCCGACAATATTTCAGTGTCCAATACAGTGCCATACATCACGGTCGACGAAGAGGACGTTGCCGTAGGGCACGAGGCGAAGGTTGGCCGTATTTCCGAAGAGCAGGTGTTCTATCTCATGAGCCGCGGGCTCACAGAGGAGGAAGCGATAAATCTCGTGGTGCAGGGATTCATGGAGCCGGTTATAAAGACGCTGCCGCTTGAATACGCAGTCGAATTAAACCGCCTCATCATCATGGAGATGGCGGGGTCGCTGGGATGAAGAATACGGACCCCGTTAGAGGCCGCGGTCGCGCAAAACAATATTGAATCTCTTCTCAACCATAATTACGTTACAAATTTTATGTCTTTACGACGAGATACGCGACCGCGGCCTGCCTCTAACGGGGTGGAAACAATCAATGTGCAAGTGAGTGCGAACGAGACGCGAGTTGTTCCAATTGTGTGGTTAGGCGGCGCCGACCGCCATGTAAAAGCGCGAGTTCTTATGGATGCGCCGGGCGGGTCGGTCAAGGTGCTGTGCCTTTTTTTTGCAAAAAAAGGCACATTCAAACTGGAAACCGAGGTCATTCACGATGCACCCAATACATTCTCCAGGACGCTCGTTAAAGGAGTCTTGGACGGCAATGCGGTGGCAAATTACGAGGGGTTGGTTACTATCCGGAAGGGGTCGAAGAACGCGGACGCGGATTTGAATGAGCATGCAATCCTGCTTTCGCCAAACGCGCGCGCGGGAGCCATTCCGCGTCTTGAGGTTCTGGAAAATGAGGTGAAGGCCGGTCATGGTGCGACGGTTGGGAAGGTCGGCGAGGACGAGCTTTTCTATCTTGCGACGCGCGGGTTGCCGCGCGACGAAGCAAAGCGGCTCATCGTCAGAGGATTTCTCGAATCTTTTGTCAACGAATTTCCCGCCGAGGAAGCAAAAGAAATTCGCTCCGCACTTGCACGCATATGATGCGCTCAATCCGCAATAAATTTCCCATTTTAAAAAATCGCGCGCGCGGGAGTGGGCTTGTGTATTTTGACAATGCCGCGACTACGCAGAAGCCCAGCGTCGTACTTGAGGCAATGGACAGATTTTATCGTTTCGTGAACGCGCCGGTTCATCGCGGAGTCTACTCTCTTGCCGAAGAGGCGACTGCAGAGTACGAGAGCGTTCGCGACCAGGTTCGGGATTTTATCCATGCCGAATACCGAGAAGAAATCATTTTCACTTCTGGCACGACCGCGAGCATAAATACAGTTGTGGCCGGTTTCGCGGAGATCAGCCTACGCCGAGGTGATCATGTTCTGCTTTCCGACATGGAACATCACTCCATGATTGTGCCGTGGCAAGTAGCGGCACGGCGCAAAAATGCAACAGTGGATTTTGTTCCGCTCACTCCCGATGGACGCATCAACATCGGCGTATTCAAGAAAGCTCTTGCGAAATACAAGCCGAAATTTGTCGGGAT
>JBBUFE010000007.1:7623-23039 GCA_038056635.1 Patescibacteria group bacterium | reverse complement strand
ATATACCGCGAAGAAATTCTCGAGCACTATAGGCATCCGATGAATTTCGGCTCGCTCAAAAAAGCGAGCCGCAGCGCATCGGTCTCCAATCCTTTATGCGGCGACCGTATCTCGCTCCAAGTTCGCGTTGATTCAAAGGGTGTCGTGCGGGAAGTCGCGTTTGAGGGTTCCGGATGCGCGCTCTCCATCGCCTCCGCATCTCTTTTTACAGAGTGGATGCGAGGCAAGAATTTAGAGCGATTAAAAAAGACGGGTGAGTCACAGATACAGAAACTCATTAAAGCGCCCATCAGTCCAGCGCGACTTTACTGCGCGCTTTTCCCATACACTGCACTTCGGAAAATGTTTGAGGTATAGTGTGCGGGTATGCGTAAAAAAACCGAGAAAATCATTACAGCTGTCGAAGCGGTCTTGAAAGAATTTGAACCGATGTTTAAAGAGCACGGCGGGGGAGCCGAGCTCGTTGCCGTAGACGAAGACGAAGTGATTTTGCGCCTCATCGGCAACTGCGTCGGATGCGGCATGGCGGGAATTCATTTCGGCGTCGGAATGGAAAATATGATTCGAGAAAAGGTCCCGTCGATCAAGCGGATAACCTATACGGATTGATACCGTGTATTACAAGAAGCGCGCCTTTTTGTATTTTTGTGCCTTCTTCGTATCAACATTCCTATACGGCCGTGAGCTATCGTTGATATCGTTACTGAATTCCAAATTCTCGCTTCAGATGCGAATCATTCTCAAGCTTCTCGACAATTGTATACAGCACGGAGCCAGCGACACCCAAATCCGCTTTGAGAAGCGCAATTAGATCTTCGCAGTCGTATGGGAATACCCAAACACTCGCCTGAAGCTGACGAAAGCCGTACGATCGCAAAGTCGCTCGAAGCCTGTCCCGAGTCTTTCGATACCGTTCAGGAATATCGAAAATAATCATGCGCCATCGCTTATCCCATCGGCGTCGAACGCTGTAACGAAGAATCATTTCCTGCCCCAATCGAAGAAATTCACGCTGTCCCGTCCCTGTAAGTTCAATGTAGCCTTTATCTCTAAAGCGCACGAGACCACGGCTGGCTAGGCGCGACGCAACGCTCTTTATCTGATAGTTGTACTTGTACTTATTTCTGTTTACAGTGCCGATAATCTGCAGTGTTGCGAGTGCAGCAGCGGGGAAGAGTATTACCCCTGACATTCCAAGGGCTAGAAGGAAACCATCTCTTACATATCCTTTTCGCTTCTCCAGACGAACTTCAGACTCCAATTTGCCCATGTCAACAATTATATACGGCCGTGAGAGATTGTCGACATTGGGCTCTATAAGGGGAGCAAAGAAAGCGTCTCTCGGGGTTGAGGATGCTTATCCCATGGGGTATACTCAAAAAACTATGTCTTCACTCAAACCTCGAAGCGCTGTTATGACCGAAGGCGCGAGTCGCGCTCCTAATCGCGCAATGCTCCGAGCCACAGGTTTTAAAGATAAAGACTTTGATAAGCCGATTGTCGGAATCGCAAGCACTTGGAGCGAGGTAACGCCGTGCAACATACACATCGACAAACTCGCAAAAGAGGTGCACGCGGGGGCGCGCAAGGCCGGAGCAGTGCCGCAGACTTTTGGCACGATCACAGTCTCCGACGGCATCGCGATGGGACACGAAGGAATGAAATACTCACTCGTGAGCCGCGAAGTCATCGCTGATTCTATTGAGGTCGTCGCCGGGGCGGAGCGCTTCGACGGTATTGTTGCAATCGGTGGGTGCGATAAAAACATGCCGGGTTGCATGATTGCGCTAGCGCGCGTAAATACGCCGAGCATTTTTATCTACGGAGGTACGATAATGCCTGGTCGTTTGCACGGCAAGGACATCGACATCGTGAGTATCTTTGAAGCTGTCGGGCAGTACCAGGCGAAGAAAATCAGTGCCAAAGAATTGAAAGCAATCGAGTGCAAAGCATGTCCTGGCCCCGGTTCGTGCGGAGGAATGTATACCGCCAACACGATGTCGTCCGCTATCGAGGCGATTGGCATGAGTTTGCCCTACGGCTCGACGACTCCCGCTATCACAAAAGAAAAACGGGACGAATGCAGAGCGGTGGGGAGACAGGTGCATGAACTCATCAAGCGCGGTCTGAAACCCCGCGACATCATGACCAAAAAAGCGTTTGAGAACGCAATCACTGTTGTCATGGCTATCGGCGGTTCGACCAACGCAGTCCTGCATCTTCTTGCGATGGCGAGCTCGGCTGGAGTCGAACTCACAATGGAAGATTTCAACCGCATTTCCGATCGCACCCCGCTATTAACTGACATGAAGCCAGGCGGAAAATATCTGACGGTAAATTTGCACAAGGCTGGAGGAATCCCCGCGGTGATGAAAGAACTTTTGGATGCAGGGCTTATAAATGGCGATTGCATAACCGTGACTGGAAAAACTGTTGCGGAGAATCTGAAAGGCATCAAAAAGGCGCGCTCGATTACGCCAGTCATTCACGACATCGAGAATCCGGTTATGAATCGAGGGCCGATTGTCGTTATGCACGGAAATTTGGCGCCTGGAGGCGGAGTCGCCAAAATTAAAGGCATCAAAAAGCTCACACACCGTGGTCCAGCCAAAGTATTTGAGAGCGAAGAAGAATCATTCGAGGCGCTTAATTCCGGTCAAATAGTTCCTGGAGACACCATCGTCATTCGAAACGAGGGACCGAAAGGAGGCCCCGGAATGCGCGAGATGCTCGCTGTCACTTCTGCAATTATCGGCCAGGGCCTTGGCCAGTCTGTCGCGCTCATCACGGATGGCAGATTTTCAGGCGGTTCCTACGGCCTTGTCATCGGCCATGTGGCGCCCGAAGCGTATGTAGGCGGGACGATTGGACTCATTAAGAACGGCGACATCATTGCGATTGACGCCGAGAAAAAGACACTCGTTGTTGAATTGTCTGAAGAAGAGTTAGCGCGCCGTCGAAGCGAGTGGAAACAGCCGAAGCCCAAGTATAACCGCGGGGTGTTGCGAAAATATATAGAATTGGTATCGTCTGCAAGCCAAGGGGCGGTGACCGACAAATTTAACTAAAATAACGACCGTAGCGACTATATTTATTTATGGCCAAGATAAATTTCGGCGGGGTGGTTGAGGATGTCGTAACGCGCGACGAGTTTTCGCTCGAAAAGGCGCGGAAAATTTTGAAGAATGAGGTTATCGCCGTGCTCGGATACGGCGTGCAAGGGCCTGCGCAAGCGCTCAACATGCGCGACAATGGCGTGAAGGTTATCATCGGCCAGAAGTCGGGGAGTCCTAGCTACGACAAGGCCGTGAAGGACGGCTGGGTACCCGGCAAAACTCTTTTCTCGCTTGAGGACGCCGCCAAGCGCGCCACGGTTATACAGTATCTCGTTTCCGACGCTGGGCAGATGATGACTTGGCCGAAGATTAAGCCCTGTCTCAAAAAAGGCGATGCGTTGTATTTTTCCCACGGCTTCGGAATTGTATTCAACAAGCAGACTGGCATTGTCCCGCCGAAAGATGTGGATGTGATACTCGTGGCGCCAAAAGGCTCGGGAAGAAGCGTGCGAATCAATTTTTTAAATGGCAGCGGCATCAACGCAAGTTATGCGGTGGAACAAGACGCGACAGGTCGTGCGAAGGAGCGCGCGCTCGCGCTCGGCATTGCGCTCGGCGCGGGCTATCTTTTCCCGACGACATTCGCGAACGAAGTGCACAGCGACCTCACGGGCGAGCGAGGAATTCTAATGGGAGCTCTCGCGGGTGTGATGGAAGCGCAATACAACGAACTGCGGAAGCACGGACACAGCCCTAGCGAGTCGTTCAACGAAACTGTCGAGGAGCTGACGCAGAGCTTAATCCGCCTCGTCGGAGAAAACGGAATGGACTGGATGTACGCCAACTGCTCAACGACGGCCCAGCGCGGGGCTCTCGACTGGAGGCATAAATTTAGGAAAGCCGTGGAGCCCGTGTTTAAGGATTTGTACAAGAGCGTTAAAACTGGCAACGAAGCGCGCATCACGCTAAAAGCCAACAGCCGACCCGACTACAAACAAAAGCTCGACGCCGAACTCAAAGAAATTCACGAATCGGAAATGTGGCAGACCGGCGCCGCGGTGCGCTCGTTGCGCCCGGAGAATTGGAAGAAGTCGTAACTCCTAAAAGTGAGCAAAATCGTGAACGACTAATACAAACTATGACATTCCAACACGATTCGCTTGCCCGCGGGAGATGGCTGGTCCTTTCACTCGCAGAGCAGCTTGGCAATATCGGAAGCGAGGTGCATAGAGCTCGGCTGGCGCAGAAGGTAAACGAGAGCCGATTTATCGCCGCTCGCGATCGTGCGCTTGAGCTATTTGATCTCACTCTTGCCGATGTTCGCTGGAGAGGCAGGATTCGGGAGCTCGCGCGAGCGAGGGAAGTTTTTTGCGACGCCGCTACTGGCGGGACGCTCTATAACAGCGCCCTTAAAGATTTGGAGCCGTATTTCGATCACTTCGCGCTTGCCGCGAGGAAATGAAGAATATCCGCGAATCGGAAATGTGGCAGAATTGAGCACGACCCACTTACTGCGTGGAGCTTTTGAACATGCTCTAGCTGAATCTTTTGCGAGTGATAAAGTTCATGTCGTGATGAACAGAATAAAATCATTCGTATCTCTCGAGAATGTTTTAATCCGTTTGCACGAGAAGGTTTTGTTCGAGGGTCTGAACTGGGAAATACTTGCTGACCAGCACTGGGCTATAATTGGCCCAAATGGTTCGGGCAAATCGGCTCTCTTGAGGGCGCTCGCGGGCTCTCTCCCTGTCGCAAAAGGAAATATTACCCACCACTTTTTAGGAAACAAAAACCGCGATTCAGCGCAAGACCAGATTGCATTTGTAGCATTCGGACCGGAAAAGAGGGCTTTGAGCGACGAAGTGTTTTATCAAGAACGATGGAATGTCGGGCTCAATGAAGACGCGCCATCAGTATCGAATTTGCTTTCGGCGCAGGGCATTCGACACACGAATCCGTTCGTTGTTGCCAAAGAAAAGCGGGATGCGGGATTTCCTGCACGCAGACAAAAAGTTATCCAACAGCTCGGATTGAAATCACTGCTTGCGAGGAAACTTTTCCAATTATCCAATGGCGAGCGGCGAAAATTAGGAATTGCGCGAGCCCTGCTTCAGAATCCCAAACTCTTAATTCTCGACAATCCTTTTGAGGGTCTCGACGAGGGCTTTCGGACGCGGTTAAGACGAAATCTAGAATCTCTGATGCGTGGCAAGATGCGCATCGTAATAGCAGGGACAAGCCGGGACGAAATTCCGTCAGGCATCACGAATGTTCTCCGCATTAAAAGCGATGGCACGATATCGCAGGGTCGTTTGCAAGAGATGGGTCGCTTGGGCATTGGCACTCGCGAAAAACTCCCGACGGGAACGAAAAACCGCGGTGGTGCGAAAAAGAGCCGAATACTGGTCGAGATGAAAAATGTGAATGTCTCATACGACAAAACCCCCGTACTTCGCGGAATCAATTGGACTGTTCGAGAGAATGAGAAATGGGCGCTCTTGGGGCAAAATGGCGCTGGCAAGACTACGCTTCTTAGTCTCATCATCGGGGACAATCCGCAGGCGTACGCCAACAACATAACAATCTTCGGCAAACGCCGCGGCACAGGAGAAAGCATCTGGGAGATTAAGAAAAAAATCGGATGGGTCGCGCCTGAACTGCAAATTTATTATCCGATTGGGGCCTCGTGCCTTGATGTCGTAAGCTCGGGATTTTTCGACTCGATTGGTCTGTATAAAAAGTGCAATTCGCGCCAGCGCAAAGTTGCTCTCTCGTGGTTGAAAAGGTTTGGCCTCTCAAGTTGCGCCAAAAAACCATTTGAGGAAATTTCAGAAGGGGAGCAGAAGTTGGCGCTTTTGGCGCGGGCGCTTGTGAAAGGCCCGCGCCTGCTTGTACTCGATGAACCGTGCCAGGGACTTGATGTTAAAAACCGCGACCGAGTTTTGAAAGCAATTGATTCAATCGAAAAACATCACAATGCCAGTTTGATTTTCGTGACGCATCGCAGAGACGAACTTCCTAAAAGCATTACGGATGTATTCAGATTAGGAGGACAAAAGGCAAGAATGTAGGTGGTTGCCTTGCCCGCAAACAGCATCTTGACGAATTGGCCAATTGGGCTATTATTAGCGCATGAGCAAATTGGAGACAGTAACATTTGACGCGAGCGAAGCAAAGAACAGCTTCGGTAAGCTTATTGATGCCGCGCAAAGGCGCCCTGTCGCGATCAACCGCCGAGGCCGTCGCGTCGCTTTCGTAATTTCGCCCGCCGACATGGAGACGATAGAGGATTTTTACCTCGGCATGCGGGCGACGGAGGCGATGAAGCGCGGCTCGCTCGGTGTGAAAGAGAGTAAGAAATTTTTACAAAAGATTCTTCATGCTAAAGATTGATATCTGGCACGAGGCAGAAGATTTCATCGAAACTCTTGTAGCGAAACACCAGCGGCAAATCGGTGCCAAGATTGTAGCGCTCGCAGAAAATCCAACACCACAGCGCTCAAAAACTTTGGAGGGATTCCCGTTGTTGCGCCGCATTCCCTCTGGAAATTACCGTATTGTGTATTTTATAAGCGGTAGCGTCCTCAATATCGTACTTGTTGGCAAGCGCGGAGACGATGAAGTCTATCGCCGTCTGAAGCGATTATTCGGATAACCCCGAGCGAGCGCCCCCCATTGACAGAAATCCAGTCTGGAGTACCATTCCCGCATGAGTCATTATACGGTAAGCGTCATAGTCCTCGTCAATCCCGCTAAAGATGGGCTCTCGTACTAATGCCGAAAAAATAGAAAAGTACACACAGAGCCCGCCACAAGCGGGCTTTCGCGTATAATACAAAGCACTGCACATGAAGAAGAAAATCCAAAAAATAACTGGAGCCCAGGCATTGATGAAATCGCTCTTAAGAGAAGGAGCCGATACGATTTTTGGCTATCCTGGCGGAGCGATAATGCCAGTGTACGACGCTCTCTATGATTACAAAGATACGATACGGCATATTTTAGTGCGGCACGAACAGGGGGCCGCCCACGCCGCCGAAGGGTACTCGCGTCTTCGGGGCAAGCCCGGGGTATGTATGGCTACATCGGGCCCGGGGGCGACGAATCTAGTTACCGGAATTGCCGATGCGATGAATGATTCTGTTCCAATCGTCTGCATCACTGGTCAGGTTTCGACTTCAGCTTTGGGGACGGATGCATTTCAAGAAGCTCCGATTATCGGAATTGTTACACCGATAACCAAGTGGTGTCACCAAATTACAGATGCGGAGGAAGTATCGGAGATTATTGCCAAGGCCTTCTTTATCGCGTCCCACGGCAGAGCAGGCCCCGTGCTCATAGACATAACCAAAAACGCGCAGATGGAACTTTGTGATTTTGACCCGTCTAAGAAATACACATTTTCTCTGCGACACTCTGCGCCAGAGGCCCAGCATCAACTCAAGGAGGCGGCAGACCTTCTCAATAATGCGAAGCGCCCTTATGTTTTGATAGGGCACGGAATTCCGATGTCAAAAGCAGAGAATGAGCTCAAGCGGTTAATGGAGAAAGGCGGTTTTCCTGTTGCTTCGACACTGCTCGGACTCTCGTCCGTGCCCACAGACCACCCGTTGTATATGGGGATGCTTGGGATGCACGGAAATTATGGAACCAACAAACTGACCAACAAAGCCGATGTGCTCCTTGCGATCGGGATGCGTTTTGATGACCGCGTAACAGGGAAGATTTCCGAGTATGCAAAAAACGCCAAGGTCATACATGTAGATATTGACAGGGCGGAGCTGAACAAAGTAATTAAAGCGGATGTCGCTGTTCACGCCGATGCCAAGAACTTTCTCGCGCAGTTGTTGCCATTGATAAAACCAGGGCGTCATGACGCCTGGGTAAAACAATTTCGCGCCTTTGACGAAGAAGAGCGGAAAGTGGTGACGGATGCGGAAGTGCACCCTAAATCGGGCGAAATCACTATGGCTGAAGTAATTCACATTCTTAGCAACAAGACGAAGGGCAAAGCTGTAATTGTCGCCGATGTGGGACAGAACCAGATGGTTGCGGCGCGATACTATGAATTCCAAAATCCCGACAGCTTCATTACTTCGGGCGGATTAGGCACGATGGGATTCGCCCTGCCCGCAAGCATCGGCGCGAAAGTTGCAGACCCAAAAAGAGAAGTAATCGCAATAATCGGCGACGGCGGTTTTCAGATGACTGTGCAAGAATTGGGCACAATTGCGCAAGAGGGCTTGTCGGTAAAAATAATCATTCTCAATAACCGCCATTTAGGGATGGTTCGGCAGTGGCAGGAGCTTTTTTTCGACGAGCGGTATTCATATGTGCATATGGACAACCCCGACTTTAATAAGATTGCCGATGCTTACCGCATACCAAACGAATTGGTGGAGAAAAGAAAAGACCTCAGCGGGGCGCTCGACCGGTTGTTGAAAGCAAAAGGAAGTTACTTGCTTGATATAAGAGTAAAAAGAGAGGAGAATGTTTTTCCGATGGTGCCGAGCGGGGCTTCTGTTGATGAAATACGGATTAAATAAAGAAGTTGTTATGAACGAAGTGAATTACAAATTCTTTATCCCCCACCACTTTTGCCATTGGGAAAGCAAAAGTGGTGGGGGATGTAAGATGTTTCTAAACTCGATTACTCGTTAAGAAAATCTAACATGCGCTATACAATAACAATTGCCTCAGAAAATGCGCCAGGTACTCTCTACCGAATTGCCGGGGTACTCCTGCGCAAAAAAATAAACATCGAGTCTTTGTTCGTGTCGGAAATCGACCCCGTTAGACACATTTCTCACTTTACGGTTAAAATAGAGCTCGAGAAACACTTGATGGAAAAACTCATCAAGCAAATAGAGCGTGTGATTGAAGTCACTCACGCGGAGTATAAAGAGGGGGATTAGAATGCCGCGCGCTCGCAAACGCCGACAAAGCACCCTCCAGAAGGGTTTCATTTGGGTTTGTCTATAAAAGTCAGCCAACTCTTGTACTTCGGATTTTCGGCTCTAGTGATTTTCATAAACTCGTCTCGGATGTGTTTCGTAATCGGTCCAGGCGCTGACTTTATTTCTGCGTCGTCAATGGAAGCAATCGGCGTGATTTCAGCGGCAGTACCGGTGAAAAAACATTCATCGGTGCCTACGGCTTCGGCGGGCGATATTGCCCGCTCTTCAACCTTGTAGCCTAAATCGCGCGCGAGTTCTATTACGGAGGCGCGCGTGATGCCCGGCAAAATCGAGCCCAGTGCCGGAGTGCTTAGAGTCTTGCCGTTCACAATAAAGAAATTCTCTCCGGGACCCTCGGCGATATTTCCTTGATAGTCCAATTGAAGCGCCTCGGTAAACCCCCTGTCTGCGGCCTCGCGGCCTGCCAGCATAGAATTGACATAATGGCCGGTTATTTTGGCCTTCACAACAAGAGTCTGCGGGTGGATTCGGAGTGTCTTAACCACCGTGATGCGAGCCGGTTCGTCGCCCAAATATGCGCCCCACGGCCAAGCGGCGATGGCAACTTCGACTGGGCAATTGGTGGGGAGCACCCGCACTTCGCCTAACCCAAAGTAGGCGATAGGACGGATGTAACATGATTTGAACTTGTTTTTCCGCACCGTCTCAACTGCCGCATCCATTAGCTCGTCCAGCGAGTATGGCAACTTCATTCCCAGGCTTTTTGCTGAGAATATCAGGCGCTCCATGTGACGTCCAAGATGGAAAATCGCGGGACCTTTCGCCGTCTCATACATTCGAATTCCTTCAAAAGCGCCCGTGCCGTAGTGAAGCGAGTGCGAGAGCACGTGGATTTTCGCTCTTGCCCAAGGAACCAACTTTCCGTTGAACCAGATGTATTTTGTTGCGTTCATATCATTGTTCCCCTATCTATTTCGACAATTATACTCGGTTGAGGAACTTTGGCGAGATGTTTTTAGCAGAAAAAGA
Organism: Patescibacteria group bacterium; assembly: GCA_038056635.1. Lineage (GTDB taxonomy): Bacteria > Patescibacteriota > Minisyncoccia > Phycocordibacterales > UBA2100 > UBA10103. The sequence goes on along the minus strand of JBBUFE010000007.1, from coordinate 13,036 downwards.
AGAATGATTATTAAACACCCTTTTGTTCCCAGCGATGCTTACAATAATAGATACTGGACCTATTTGCGTAAATGGTCTGACAGTCTGGCTCGCCACTCTTTGAGTTAAAACAGTATCGCAGGTATAATCTATAGGATGAGGCAAATTCTTCTTATTACTGGCGGCGTTATGCTCGCCATAGTGCTTATTGTTGGTGGCTTTACCTCCTATCAGGCAAACCGAGAGGAGTTAAGCCTCTCGGCCGATTTGCAATATCGAACTCGTGTTCTCGCCGACAGCCTCGCGGAATCAATCCAACCGTCGTTAGTGCGAGGCTCCAGGATTGCAGTGCAGAAGATTATTGACAAAATCGCAAGCAACGAGAATATCACCGCGCTGTGGGTTTTTGACAGCGCCGGACAGGTCGCGGCATATTCGGGCGCAGTATCCGATGTCTCGGGAAGCGCGCTCGCTATACAAGTGATGAGTAGCGACACACCGTCTGGCGAATTCATGCAGAGCGACGGTAAAAAAGTGTACGTATTCATCGAACCGATGCACCAACAAAAACAGGTTATTGGTGCGCTCATGGTCGTTGAAAAAGCCGACTATATCGATGAGGCAATTCTTTCGATATGGCGCGCAAACCTGCTACGCCTTTTCGTGCAGATGATTCTCTTCGCAATAGTCATCTTCGTTCTGGTACGGTGGGTGTTCTACCGCTCCATCTTGAAAATGGTTGAATCGCTGAAAGCTGCTCGAAAAAGCAATTTCGCGATTGACGAGGTAACTGGCACAGGTTTCTTTGAACCTCTTGTCGGAGAGATTTCCATGGTAGCGACGAGCCTGCGACAAGCACGGCATTCAGCCAGCGAGGAAGCTCGCATGCGCCACGAAAAAATAGATTCTCCATGGACCGCAGAGCGACTTAAAGAGTTTATTAGAGCGTATGTGAAAGATAGACCAATGTTTGTACTCGCTAATGCTGAACCGTACGTTCATAAGAAGGTAAAGAATAAAATAGAGTATACAGTTCCAGCTGGAGGCGTTATTACGGCGATTGAGCCCGTAATGGAGGCCTGCGGCGGAATGTGGATAGCGTATGGTAGCGGCGACGCGGACAAGAGCACAGCCGATAAGGAAGGAAAGATTAGAGTTCCTCCAGACGAACCAAGATACACTCTGAAACGAATTTGGCTGACCCCCAAAGAGGTCAAGGCATATTATGATGGCTTCTCAAACGAGGCGCTTTGGCCGCTGTGCCATATGGCCCATGTACGCCCACTTTTTAGAGCCGAAGATTGGGCTGAATATAAAAAGGTGAACGCAAAATTTGCAAAGACCTTGTTGGATGAGATACAGCATGTGGAGCATCCAATCGTCTTGGTACAGGATTATCACCTCGCACTTGTGCCGGCACTCATAAAGAAAAGTCGTCCCGATGCACAGGTGGCGATGTTCTGGCATATTCCGTGGCCGTCGGCCACGCAGTTCAATATCTGTCCGTGGCGGAAAGAACTCCTGTCGGGAATGCTTGGAGCTGATTTAATCGGATTCCATACTCAACAGCACTGCAACAGTTTTATTGACACGGTTAGAAACGAGATAGAGTCGCGCATCGACTACGAACAATTTTCGATATTTCGCAGCGCTCATCAAACATCGATTAGAGCGTTTCCTATTTCAATTGCGTTTCCCGGAAGCGCGGAATCAACCGGGGAACCAAATCGAAGTGTTTTAGAGGCGCTCGGGATAAATACCAAATATCTCGCGTTCGGAGTTGAGCGTCTGGACTACATAAAAGGCATTCCCGAACGCTTCAGGGGTATTGAATTCCTTCTTGATGCTCATCCAGAGTATCGCGGTGCTGTCACGCTTCTGCAGATTGCGTCGCCGACTCGTGAAAAAATCCAAAAATTCCAGGAACACGCGGCGTATGTTGTTGGAGAAGCGGAGAGAATTAATCAGAAATTTGGAACACGCGACTGGAAACCAATCGTGTTGGAGCGTCGCAGCTATTCTCACGCCGAACTTCGCCAGCTCTATCAGTTGGCCGACGTATGTCTTGTTACATCACTCCATGACGGCATGAATCTCGTAGCCAAGGAATTTGCCGCGGCGCGAGCTGATGAACAAGGCGTGCTCATTCTTAGTCAGTTCGTCGGTGCGTCCCGAGATCTCAAGGGTGCGCTCGTGGTAAATCCATATAGTGCCGAAGAAACTTCTTCCGCTCTTCATACCGCGCTAACAATGCCAAAGGCCGAGCAGCATCGTCGTATGAAGATGATGCGCGCCTCCGTTCGTGATTACAACATTTATCGCTGGTCGGCGGAATTGATAAAAACTCTCGTGGATCTCGGCTAGGTTATGTTGGACGCTCTTGCGCATCGCTCCCATATCGCGCAACTTATAAAGCGCGCTGGAGGTGCGGTCTTAATGCTCGATTTCGATGGCACGCTCGCTCCGATTGTTAGTAATCCTAACAAAGCAACAATAAGCGCACGGATGCGCAGGGCTCTAATTTTGTGTTCTCGAAGATTTTCCACCGCAATCGTTTCCGGGCGTGCGCTCGTAAACATACGAAAGCACGTGCGTGTCAAAAATATATCGCTAGTCGGCAATCACGGATTCGAATGGATTATTACGGGCAAGCGAGGCCTGCGTACAGTCTCTCTTGCGAAAACTCGAGCGCTTCGCGCAGTCAGCAAAGAACTGTTAGTTCTCGAGAGTCTTTACAGTGGCATTTATGTAGAAGATAAAAAGCATTCTGTAAGTGTCAATTACAGGATTGCTCGCGTACATCGCGCGGCGATAGAGCGCTATGTGCGTAACATCGTGCGCCGCGCCAGTGCCAAGCACCTTCGAATTATGGGAGGTATCTTCGTGTTCAATATAATTCCCAATGTGGGATGGGGTAAAGGAAAGGCGGCAATAATGCTATTCGCTCGCCTAAAGAATTCCAGGAAAGCCATTCCAATTTTTATTGGAGACGAGCCGACAGACGAGGATGCGTTTAAGGCGCTTCGGCGCGGCGTCACCATACGGGTTAAGAATGGGACAAACGCCAGGACGGCGGCACGCTATACTCTCAATAATGTAGAGAGCGTGCGGAAATTTCTCCTATGGCTTGCCGCGCTCAGTTAGTGTTCTGATATACTCAAAAGATGAACGTCTTTCGCGAGGTCCGTAAGCTCTTTGAGGAAAATCGCCGTGTCACAGACGATCACCAGTATACTGTGCCCTCTAGCGATAGTTACCCTTATCAATGGCTTTGGGATTCATGCTTTCACGCCATCGTTCTCGCGCGGTACGATATTGAATCTGCAAAGGCCGAGATAAAATCCCTGCTTTGCAAGCAGTTTTCAAACGGTCTTGTGCCGCACATCATCTACTGGACATCCGGGATTTTACATATATTTCACTGGGGGACAGATGGGACCAGCTCGCTTACACAACCGCCAATGATTGCGTACGCGGTGTTGGAGATACATCGCCGCAAGCCGGATACATTATTTCTTGCCTCTGTCTTTCCCTCGCTCGTTGCCTACTATCAATTTCTTTTGACCGAACGCGACCCGCACGGCCATCACCTTGCGAGTATCATCAGTCCGGATGAATCGGGAGAAGATAACTCGCCGCGTTTCGATAATCCTCTTGGAGCTCCAGCAAGCATTTCACTTAAAGACCATCTCTCAAAACGAACTGAGCTCGTTGAACACAATCGACTATGTAATTTCGACACGGAACACTGCATGCGCAACTACTTTTGGGTGAAAGATGTGCTTTTTAATTCGATATTGACAGAGAACCTGCGTGCGCTTGCGAAGATTGCTGCGCATTTAAAACGCGACGAATATGTAACCTCGCTCAACCGTGATGCTGACGCGATTGCAGCCGCTATGCGCGAACGGATGTTTGAAGACGGCGTATATTGGTCGACCATGGGTGCTGAATACACCAAGCTTAAGGTCGCGACATGGACCCACTTTATGCCGCTTTTCGCTGGTCTTTACACAGAGGAGGAAGCCAAAGCGGTCGTCTCAAAGCATCTCAAAAATCCCGATACCTTTTATGCTCCTTTCGGCATTCGTACGACTTCTATTCAGGAAATGTCGTACCGGTCGGAGGCGGAAGATTTTTCGTGGCGCGGTCCCGTGTGGATAGGAGCGCATTGGTTCATCTATCGCGGGCTAATGAGATACGGATTTACTAAAGAGGCCGCGGATATACGAGAGAAAAGTTTGAATCTTCTTGAGAAATCTGGTTTCCGCGAATGCTTCAATCCGGAAACGGGCGCGGGGCTGGGTGCGCACAACTTCACCTGGGGCGCCCTGGTTCTTGATATGATAAAAGAAAAATGAATCCCGTTAGAGATGTTGCAAGGCAAAATCAATACCATGACCAAAATCGTATTTGACATAGGAGGGACATCAATGCGCGTGGCGAGTATCGTGTCTGAAAACGTTGGCGAAGTTCACAAGATACCGACCCCGAAGGAACCAAAAGAAGGTGTCGAAACTCTCGTAAAACTTATGCGCGAATGCGCAGGAGATGAGCCGATTGAATCTTCAGCGGGCGGTTTCCCCGGTGTTCTTGGCGAGGGCGTCGTCCACTACGCGCCAAATCTCCCAGAATGGATAGGCGTGAAGCTTGCCACGGAAGCATCTAAGATTCTTGGAGCGCCTGTACTGGTGCATAACGATGGGGATTGCGCGGCTCTCGGAGAGGCAGTTTATGGCGCTGGCAGGGGATCTCAAAATGTTGCATATGTTGGAGTTGGCACAGGTATTGGCTGCGGTCGTATCGTAGGTGGTCGCATCGATAGCGGAGTTTACGATTTAGAAGCGGGACACCAAATTGTAGACGCGAGTGGAGGTAAGGCATTGGAAGAGCTTGTCTCCGGCCGCGCTTTTGAGAAGCGTTACGGAGTCCATCCGAGCAAGGCGCCTCGTGAAGGGTATGAAGAAATGACATCTACACTTGCGGCTGGTCTCTACAACATGATGTTGCACTGGTCTCCGGAAATCTTCGTGCTCGGTGGTTCAATGATGAACGAAGGTAACGGATATCGGCTTGCCGACATTGCATTGGCGTTCGCCCGCTTCTCCTCGCCTTACCCGAAGCTTCCCGAGATTCGTCTTGCGGAGTACAAAGATACGGCCGGTCTCTACGGCGCCCTTGCGCTGATGCGCAATTCGCAAACGCTTTGACTTTGGAACTAGCGTTGTAATTTATCAATTACTGCATTTGTAAAATCAGTTGTGCTCAAACCGTTCTCTCCGGATGGCATTAAATCTTTGGTTCTCTCATCAGCCAATAAGCAAGCAAACACCGCCGACTCGATTGCGTCGGCTTCTTTTTGCAAGTCGAAAGTATGGCGGAGCAACATGGCGAGAGAAAGGATTTGCGCGGTGGGGTTGGCGATACCTTTTCC
>JBBUFE010000007.1:0-7523 GCA_038056635.1 Patescibacteria group bacterium | reverse complement strand
CAAGCTTGCCGATGGCAGAAGCCCAAGTGAGCCGACGATGCTTCCGCCTAAGTCGCTCAAAATATCCCCGAACATATTGTCTGTGACGATAACATCGAATGTGGCAGGCGCTTTTACAAGTTGCACTGTCGCGTTGTCTATGAACATGAAGTCCACGGCGACGCTAGGGAAATCTTTCTGAACGCTCCGCACGACTTCGCGCCAAAGGCGGGAAGTTTCAAGAACGTTTGCCTTATCCACGACCGTCAGTCTGTTTTTTCTTTTCGTTGCGGAAACAAACGCGACTCGAACAACTCTCTCAATCTCGTTCCATGTGTATCGATTCGTTTCTTCCGCAACCTGTTGCCCATCTTGCTCGTATCTCCGTCGAGGGCCGAAATATACTCCGGACACAAGCTCGCGGATGATAAGCACATCCATTCCTTTTACGAGTTCGGGTTTAAGAGGGCTAAATGATTCGGTTCCCGGCCAAACTCGAAGCGGCCGCAGATTGGCGAACAAATCGAATTTTTTCCGCAGGCCCAAAATCACATTTTTTTCCGCGTCTTTCCAGCGCGGACTCTCTTGATCGGAAACCGGCCCGCCAACTGCGCCGAACAATATCGCGTCCGCATTTTTGCATATCTCTATGGTTTCCTCTGGCAGGTGTACGCCGAATTTGTCATACGCCGAACTTCCGACCAGCGCGACTTCGGTCTTAAAATCGTGTTTGAACCGCGTATTAATCGTGTCTAATACGCGTATGGCCGAATCAGTTATTTCCTGTCCAATTCCGTCGCCGGGCAACACTGCAATTGTGGCTTTCATACCCGTACACTAAGTTTGCCGTAATTTTGCGCCGAAGCAATTCCAGTGCAATCAGGCCTACTATTAATTGTTATAAAGTTATACGTAGTGATTTGATTCATAAGAGACAACGGCAGACTTAGTGTCCGGGCATATTAGTTTTTAGATTTAGAGCGTGACAGAGCGTGGCGCGCCGACCTGTTAAGAGCGCTTACCAAAGCTTTGAGCGACGCTCCGGCGATGTTAGGGTCGATTCCGACTCCGAAAAATGCTGTGCCGTTCTCATCGGCAATTTGTATGTATGCGACAGCCCGCGCGTCCTCGCCCTTCCCAAGAGCGTGTTCCTCGTATGAAAGAAATGTATATTCGCTGACACCAGCTTTTTTCAGAGCCTTGCTGAATGCGTCTATAGGCCCGTTTCCCTCGCCAGAAAGTGTGCGCTTCTTTCCATTGACGGCTACTGTAGCCGTGATGGTCGTCGTGTCGCGACCTCGGCCCCCGCTGTGTTCTTGAATTTGGAATTCTTCGAGTGCGAAAGGATTGTCGCGGTTGACATACTCATTCTCGAATGCCTTTTTAATCATCGGGGGGAGGACCTCCTCGCCCGTTTTATCTCCTATGGCTTGAACAATTTTTCCGACCTCGGGATGCATGGCTTTTGGCAATTGAAAACCAAACTCGTTTCGCAAAATGTGAGCCACACCACCTTTGCCGGACTGGCTGTTTATTCGGACGACCGTCTTGTATGTGCGCCCGACATCTTGCGGGTCCATTGGAATGTAAGGAATCTCCCATCGTGGGCTCTTTGAAGCTTGCATCGCTTGGAAACCTTTGTTTATTGCGTCCTGATGAGAGCCAGAAAATGCGGTGAACACCAACTCACCTGCATAAGGATGGCGCGGATGAACCGGAAGATCAGTACATTCCTCGTAGACCTCTATGCAATGGTTAATGTCGTGCAGGTCCAATTTTGGGTCGATGCCGTGCGTGTGCAAATTCAATGCCAGGGTCACAATATCAACATTCCCGGTCCTCTCGCCGTTGCCAAAGAGAGTGCCCTCCACGCGCTCGGCTCCCGCCATAACGCTGAACTCGGTCGTTGGAACTGCGCCTCCGCGGTCGTTGTGGCAGTGGACGCTTATTATGGCCTGTTTGCGCGATTTGAAGTTGCGGATGAACCATTCAACTTGGTCGGCAAAAACATTGGGAGCCGTCATCTCGACGGTGTTCGGTAAGTTGATGATGACCTTTTCTCCTTTGCGCGGTTTCCAAGTTTGTACAACCGCATCGCAAACTTCTACTGCGAAATCCAATTCAGTTCCCATAAAACTTTCTGGGCTGTATTCGTAGAGCACATCGGTGTCTTTAAGGTATTTTTCGCAGTATTTTTTCACCAATTCAGTACCAGCGACAGCGAGATTGCGCACCTCGTCGCGATCCATACGGAAAACGACTCTCCGCTGGAGTTCGGATGTGGAGTTGTACATATGTATCACGGCTCGTTTGGCGCCCACAAGCGATTTGCATGTAGCTTCAATCAAATGCTCGCGCGCCTGTGTCAAAACCTGAATCGTTACATCGTCGGGAATCAATTTGCGTTCGATAAGAGTGCGGACGAAATCAAACTCGACTTTGGCAGCCGAAGGGAAGCCCACTTCTATCTCTTTGAATCCGACATCAATGAGCAACTGAAACATTTTCAGTTTTTGCTCAAGGTTCATTGGTGTAACGAGCGCTTGGTTGCCGTCGCGTAAATCGACGCTGCACCATCTCGGGGCCGAGGTAATAATTTTGTCGGGCCAGGTTCTATCTTTCAAGCCGACCTGCGGAAATGCCTTGTATTTTTTTGCAGAGTTTTTCATCCCGTTAGAAGTAGGAAGCCCGCGCTTCCGACTCGAGAGTTATTGCTTGTAAGCATACGACCAAAATTAAACATATAGAGAATGTACCACAATCTAAACTTCCGCGACTTCTAGCGGGATTCATACGCTTCAATGTTCTTGATAAAACTCATCGTGTATCCGATGTCATCTAACCCTTCTAGCATACACTTCTTAACGAATGGATTTATCGGAAAATTATACGCTTTTCCTTTCCATGCGCATGTTTGCTGTTCCAAATTAATCGCGGCTTTTTCCTTTGGGTCTTTAAGCACATCGGCGTGCATCATATCTATGATGTCGCGAGGCAGTTCCACGACAAGCAATCCGTTTTTTGCGGAATTGTTTCTGAAAATGTCGGCGAAGGAAATTGCGATGACTGCATTAAAGCCGTAGCCCAAGAGAGCCCAAGGGGCATGCTCGCGGGAAGAGCCGCAGCCGAAATTCTCGTGAGCCAGCAAGATTTTCGCATTTTTGTATTGCTTCTGGTTCATCGGGAAGTTTGGTTTGGGAGTAACCCCATCTTCCTCGAATCGCAAGTCCATAAACAAATGCTCGCCGAATCCTTTTTTGTCCGTGGCCGTTAGGTATCGCGCGGGAATAATCTGGTCGGTATCGACATCATCTCTGTGCAAGGGCATCAGTGTCGAACTTAAATCCTTGAATTGAGTGATTTTCATACTTGTGTACCAATCAACGAATGTATTCCAATCTACAAATAACTACAGATGTTAGACCACTTATATTCGTAGCCATTCGTAGTATTCGTATCATTTGTAGATTGGGATTTCATATTTTTATATACTCGCGCACATCCCCGATTGTACCTTCTACAGCTGCCACGGCTGCCATGGCCGGCGACATAAGAAGCGTGCGGGCGCCTCGCCCTTGCCGGCCGATGAAATTCCTGTTTGATGTGGACGCGCAATATTTTCCCGATGGCACCAAGTCGCCGTTCATTCCAATGCACATGCTGCATCCCGGCTCCCGCCACTCGCAACCTGCGGACAAAAACACTTTGTGCAATCCCTCGGACTCCGCTTTGTTTTTCACTTCTTGAGAACCAGGAACGACATAAGCGGTAACGCCCTTAGCTACCTTTTTACCCTCCATTATTTTGGAAGCGATTCGCAAATCTTCAATTCGAGAATTCGTGCAACTGCCGATGAAAACATATTGGATTGGCTGGCCAGCCATCTTCTGTCCTCCCTGCAATCCCATGTACTCAAGAGCCTTCTTTATATCCTCGCTCTCTGCCTTTGGAATTTTTTGAGTTATTCCTACCGACATTCCAGGATTAGTTCCCCAAGTAACCATTGGTTCAATGGTATTAGCGTCGATGATAACTTCTTTATCGAACACCGCTCCTTCGTCGGATTTCCATTCCAACCACGACGCGGTGACCCGTTCTTTCTCTTTGTCGTTCGCGAATTTCACCCGTTTCTCCAAATAGTCTACGGTGGTTTGGTCCGGTGCAACCATTCCTGCGCGCGCTCCCGCCTCTATAGACATGTTGCAGATGGTCATTCTCGCTTCCATGCTCAAGGCGCTGATTGCGCTTCCGCGATATTCAAATGTGTATCCGGTTCCTCCGCCGATTCCTATTTCATTTATGATTCTCAAGATTATGTCCTTGGAGAAAACTCCCTTCGGCAAGGTTCCGTTTACCGTAATTGCCATAGTTTTTGTTTTGTTTTGGAGCAGACACTGCGTAGCGAAAACATGCTCCACTTCCGAAGTGCCTATTCCGAAAGCCAGTGCGCCGAACGCGCCGTGGGTGGAAGTGTGGCTGTCTCCGCACACGATTGTTTTGCCAGGCTGTGTCAAGCCAAGTTCCGGTCCGATTATGTGGACGATGCCCTGATGCTTGCTTCCAAGGCCGTACAAAGTGATGCCGTGCTTTTTGCAGTTGGCGTCCAGCATCTTCACCTGTTTCTGCGCCAAGGCGTCTAGCCACGGGAACACGCCTCTATCAATAGAAGGGACAGAATGGTCCATCGTCGCTATCGTCAAATCAGGCCGTCGCACTGGCAATCCTCTTGCGTGCAATCCGGTGAACGCTTGCGGAGTCGTAACCTCGTGGATCAAGTGCAAGTCTATGTACAAAACAGTCGGCTCGCCCTTGGCCTCGCGCACGAGATGCGCGTCCCATATTTTTTCGTACAGAGTCTTTTTGTAATTCGCTTCACTCATAACAACTTCTTGATTATAACAAACCAGCCCCTCTTGTGAGGGGCTGGTTTTCTTTGTTTTCTGTTTTCTAACAATCAGAGAACTACCCCCAGTTCAATCAAATAGACCGAGAAGGAGAAGCTCTGCACTTCTTGAACACTGGTTGTTCATAGGGTAAATATACGACCTATTTGCTTTCCGTCAAGGGTGAGCGCTCAAAGACCATGCGATTTTTGACGGTCTATCGGTCATGATAGGCACCTGTAGACGGGACTAATGGCTCAAACCGTCAAAAATCGCATGGTCTTCTCGCTGAAGCTGTGAAATGCGAGACACGGCAAAAGAGCAATGCCAGAGCTCGCTTAGGCTGGAAAAGGAGCCGACACTGTATAAGTCAAAATCCATATTGCTCACCCTGTTCGCTGGGGGATAATTGCGCGGGTTTTTAAGAATTGAGTGGGCGATAAGAAGATGTCTAATAAACCGTGAATTTACAGTGAAAAGCGGGCCATATTCACGTTTTATTGACAGAAAACGGTGAATTTGCTACAATATAGGCATGTCAATTAATAACCCTATAAAAAATCGGATTCAGTCGTTGAAGGAATCCTACGATAAATTGCGAACTGATAAGGAGTCTTTGCTTACCATTCTTGACGAAGCCGAAATCCCTGAGGCGGTTTACAACTCCAACGCTATTGAGAATTCCACGCTCACATTAAAAGAAACCGAGAAAATTTTGCTGGAAATGGAGGTATCGAGAGAGGTATCCCTGCGCGAGGTGTATGAAGCAAAAAATCTCGCTCGCGTTATTGGATATATCCGGATCAAATCGCAAGAAAAGGAAATTGATAAAGAAATGATTTTACTTTTGCATCAAATGCTCATCGGCGGAATCAACGACTACATCGCCGGCCGTTTTCGCAAGAAAGGCGAGTATGTCCGTGTCGGTACTTATGTCGCTCCGGCGCCAGAACATGTTGAGCGGATGATTGAGGCAATTCTTGCTGATTACGGAAGCAACTTAGCAGTTTACTTTGCAGACAAGATAGCAAAGTTTCATCTTGGTTTCGAAACAATCCATCCGTTTAACGACGGCAATGGGCGGATCGGCCGCGTCATTATAAATTATCAACTTCAGCGTCTCGGTTTTCCGGGTATCATCATTCGTGATAAAGAAAAGAAAGACTACTATAAATCATTTGGCGAATATCGCGATAAGAAAAGCCCGAAAATCATGGAAAAAATCGTTGCGCTTGCCCTTGTGGAATCGCTCCATAAACGCATCTCCTACTTGAAAGGCGAAATGATTATTACTTTGGCGGAGTATGCGCGTAAACACGCCAAATCAGCAGCTTCTATTACAAACGCCGCCCGTCGGCAGACAATTCCGGCGTTTCGGGAAAAAGGAGTATGGAAAATTGGAAGTAGTTTCGAGATTAAGAAATAATCCAATAGTCATTTAGAGGCGGCGGGGCGAGCTTACATATACGCTTTTTCTTATGCTAGTGTTTTGCAAAACACTAGCATAAGAAAAAAAGAGAAGGCAGAGCGGGGTTTTTGAAAATTGAATTAGCGGCGGGAGTATCGAGAGGTGTATTTGGTGCGGAATGAAAAAGCGGTAAAGATTTATAATTTCAAGGATGGCAGAGGTTTTGAGCCAGATTATCTTTTGTTTTTAATCAACAAGAAGGGTACGAGTTTGACCTATCAGTTATTCGTGGAGCCGAAAGGGGCACATCTTGCGGAACATGACAAATGGAAAGATGATTTCCTGAAAGAGATAAGTAAGAAGTTTAAGGGAAAGACGCTTGATTTTGGTAGGGGAAAATACCGCGTGCGTGGTGTGCCGTTTTATAATAGTGAAAATGAAAACGAGTTTTCGGATAAGTTGAGGAAGACAATTGCGTAGCACATAAACTTTGACGCGCTAAAATTAAGTCACGCTACCTGCTGAAACTCAAACGGCTCACATACCGGGTATGTGAGCCGTTTACAGCCCAAACTTCAGCGAGTCCGGGCATTGCGCTTTTGCCGTGTCTCGCAGGCCGACGGGCCGAGAGTCAGCGCTCCGCGAGCACGCGGAGACAGCGACGGCAAAAACGCAATGCTCGGCGAGCGCCCCCTGTGGATTCTTGCCTTGACTTGAAAATGCGGACGCGTATACTCTCTCGAACCATCGCTCCTGCGTTGGACCGCCGAAGCTCGAAAGAGCGGAGGTGTCATGTGCGCGGGCCCGCCGTCGTTCTGCTTTGCAGAACTTGGGCGAGTCGAAGGCCGCTTTCGTTCTACTTCGTAGAACTTCAGCGTGCCAAGGGTGATGTGCCGAAAAACTGATATGAAAGTCTTCGGAAGAACATTGACTTATGAATAGGGAAACTTGTCCAGCACCAATCTGGTGCTCCTCAATTACGCATAATTTTTTAGATTAAGTTGAGACGGTCTCAACGAGATCTCGTGCACGAGGAAATAGTTACGAGTACCAGATTGGTGCTGGATGAATACGCAAAACTAAATAGATTGGTATTGGTAAAAACACACATAAGCCCTACTTCGCTCACCAGTGGTGAGCTTCGAAGGGCGAGGCAAGCAAGTTAGAAAATAGAAACCCAAAACATTTGCTAGGAGCGAGTGTTTGGGTACAACAGTAAGGAATAAAAGATATCCATTCTTTTGTTCCGTCCA
>JBBUFE010000006.1:12546-19702 GCA_038056635.1 Patescibacteria group bacterium | reverse complement strand
ATTCTTTTCTTTAATTCGGTGGTGGAAAATTCGTGGTCGCGGGAATTGTAACACCCTCTATTTGAGAATCTCGGAGGATAAGCGCTTCGCTTCCTCAAGGAAAAAATCTTGCCACGCGCTTTTGTCAAGAGATATGAGCATGGAAGGGTAGTCTTTTAACGCTTCTGCCCGCACGAACTGCGCGCCGAGTTGCAGCGGGTCAATATGATAATCGAATTTTATCTTCGCTTTCTTCACCAGGTCGCTGATAGTCCATGGTTCGCGCTTTAGAATGCAATACAAATCAATGAAATCTCGCGAGCGCGGTTTTTGATAGATTGTAAATATTTTGTTTACTGCGATATCGATGAGACTGTCAATGCACAGATTGCCCATCTTTTTCTTCTGCTCAATTCGCGGGAATGGGAAATAGGTGAACTCCGTCTTTATCTCGTCCTTTTCAAGCTCAAGGAAGAAGAGATTCCTGTTGAACGATTGTTCATACCTCACGCTGATAATTCCCGCGGCGTCCCTGATTTTCTTCAATACTGCAGATACACCTTCCGGTTCGAACTCTTCTTCGGAGAAAAAATCCAAATCTTCCGAGAGTCGGTGTCGCAAATAAAATTCTGCAAGCGCTGTTCCGCCGGACAGGTAGAAAGTTTTGCAGATACTATCCTCTCCGCTTAACAATGTGAGCAACCTTCGCTGGTTGTCAGAAAGAATGGAGGTCATCGCGATAGTATGAGATTAAGAAACTTCTTTTTGTGCGGGTCTAAATCAAGCTTGTCCCAGTAGGCGAGAAGGTCTTGCTTCTTGATTTTGTCATCGCGAATTCCAAAATTAACAGCGTTCTCAAGTTCCCACACGGCTAGTGCATCCGGGTCTTTTTCTAGTGCGTTTGTATCAACAGACCAATGCTTCATTAGTCGCATTATATCATATTTCTGGCCATCTGTACTGCCGGTCAATCTTCAGTTTCTCGAATCCTTTTCTTTAATTCCGTGGTGGAAAATTCGTGGTCGCGGGAGTTGTAATACACTTCAATCGGCAAATCGTATCCGGTGAATTTCTTTCCCCTCCAATCTGCGCCGATGATGCGAATGTCGGGTTTTATTTTTTTGAGCAAGGCGTAAAGCTCACCCTCGGTGTTATAAGTGACTATCTCGTCAACATATCGAATTCCTTCGAGAATTATTCGTCTCTCCTCAAGCGACATCACCGGCTTATTTTTCTTTTTCCCTCTATAGTTTGCACCGGTCTGCGACGGGTCGTCCTGAAGAGCGACGACAAGATAATCGCAATTCTCCTTGGCCTCTTTAAGCATTAGAATGTGCCCCGCATGGCATAGGTCGAATGCGCTAGCAGTAATTCCCACTTTCTTCCCGTCCCGCATATAAATTTAGTAGATATTATCGTACCACACATCTATGTTATATTCTTTGCATGGAATTCGAACCGCTGGCGACTCGCACACACTCTAAAATGAAGGATGTATTGATGAATCCCGAGGCGCCTGGGCCGGCCGTTCATTACTACATGATTCGCGGAGGGTCCGAAAAGAAAAACATTACCGTTTGGGAGAGCGGTACCGTGGGCGGAGAGTACATAAAGACATACGGGCATTATCACATAGGCGAACTTGACGAGACATACAAAATTCTCGCGGGAGAAGGCATAGCGCTTTTGCAAAAGCTTGTTGAGGAAGATGGAATACCCCAGATTAACCGCGTGGAAGAATTTAAGGCGATTAAGGTAAAGGCGGGAGATTCTGTTTACATGCCCCCGGGATTCGGGCACTTGATAGTCAATACCGGGCAGACTTGGCTCGTGACTTCGGATGACAGCCCGGTTTCTGGCGCAGATGATTCCGCTTCAATGCCTGGGCACGCGGATTATGAAATGGTGCGCAAGATGCGCGGATTTGCATATTACGTCGTCGAGAAAAATGGCGTACCCGCATTCGTCAAAAACCCGCTCTATAAAGAGATTCGCAAATCATCGTTAGATATTTAAAAGCGGGGACTGTAGAAAGTAAAAAATGAAACTTGAAAAGACAATGTTTCGCGAGTATGACATTCGCGGTCGCGAATCGGAGAACGAGCTGAATGAATCATCTATGTACCACATTGCGCGGGGGTTCGCTCGTATGTTGTGCGATATGCACGTCAGAGAAATAATCGTGGGATACGACGCGCGTGGCACATCGGAGGCATTTCACAAAAGCGCGGAAAAAGGATTCCTAGACTCGGGCATCAATGTTATTGATATCGGAACAGTTACAACCCCTATGAGTTATTGGGCGCAATATTTTTTTAAGACGCGCGGTTTGTGCATGGTAACGGCGAGCCATAATCCCGTTGGATGGAACGGCGTTAAGCTGGGTACGGACCTCTCAAAGACCCTTCTTCCCGACGAGATACGTAAATTGTATGCAATCATTGAGGCAGAAGAATATGTAAACGGGGAGGGTGTCCGACGCACGGCAGATATCCGCGAAGATTACGTGAAAGATTTGCTTTCGCGCGCGCAAATATCACGCAAGTTCAAAGTGCTCGTGAACACCGGCAATGGCACTGCCGGAATTTTTGCCCCCGACCTCTTGCGGAGAGCCGGTTGTGATGTGGTTGAGCGCTTCACAAAAGTCGACCCGGCATATCCGAATTACACGCCGAACACCGACGGAACAGCGATGATGGAAGATACGGGACGCGAGACAGCCGCTCACCACTGCGACATTGGATTGGCATTTGATGGCGATGGAGATCGTCTCGGCATTGTTGACGAAAAGGGCTCCATAATTTGGCCGGACAGATATATGATTCTCCTTTCGCGGCTTGTCCTATCCAGAAATCCTGGCGCCAAGATTGTTTTTGACGTCAAAGTTTCAGAGGCTCTGGTAGAAGATATCAAAGCGCACGGTGGAGTCGGAATAATGTGCAAGACGGGACATTCATACATAAAAGCCAAAATGATTGAGGAAGGAGCAATACTTGCCGGCGAGATGAGCGGGCACATTTTCTTTAGAGATAATTTTTACGGTTTTGATGACGCGTTTTTTGCGGCGCTTAAGATGCTTGAGTATCTTTCCGCGGAAGATAAACCGCTATCCCAGACTGTCGCTTCTACCCCATATTATATTTCCACGCCCACTATTCAGGTACAAACGAAAGACGAGGACAAATACGGCATTGTGGAAAAACTAACGGAAGAATTCAAGAGCGAGGGGTATCGAGTTATTGATATCAATGGGGCGCGCGCGTATATAGGCGATGGATGGGGGCTTGTGCGGGCATCTTCAAATACGCCGTCACTTGTTCTTAGATTTGAGGCAAAGACGGAGGAAGGTCTGGCGCGCGTAAAAGAGATTTTTAAAGAGAAGTTAGAAAGGTTTGATTCTGTCAGCAAGGATTGGGACGCATCGGGAAATTAAAAATTAGATACACCCGGATTTCCATATCTCTAATATCCCTATTTCTCACCATGGTGAGAAATAGGGATATTAACAAATTGGGACATTATTAGTCGAGGCCAGTGTTCTACTTGAGGCCAAAGTGGCGTTTGATCCACGCGTCATTTTCAACGCTTTCCACTACGGCATAAAGCACATCTTTCCCTATGCGGATATCGGCTTTGATAAGAGCTATAAGTTCCTCGCAGTCGTACGGGTATATCCATACGCTGTCCTGCAATCGCAAGAATCCGCACTCACGCATGATATTTCGCAGGCGGTCGCGCACGGCCCTGCGGTATTGAGGCACATCAAACATGACAAGCCGATATCGTTTATCCCACCGGCGCGTGCGCCCTAATTGCTGGGCAGCTCTCATCTTGTCCAACGCAAGCGCCACTTGTCCTTTTTCAGTGAGCTCTGCGCATCGGACTCCGTTGCGTAGAACGAAGCGCAGAAGCCCCTTTTTCGCAAGCCGGCCTGCTGCCGTTTTTGCTCGATACCCAAGTTTGTATTTGTCGCCGAGCAGGCGGGGAAGTGCCTGAAAAATATTCGGAGCAATCATTATTACCGCAAGAACTCCTGCAATCCCAACCGCCGAAAGAACTGCTTTCTGCAAGTTCCTCTTTTTTCTTCGGGTTTTTGCTTCCGACTCCACTTGTCCCATGTCCCTATAATACACCATGGTGAGAAATAGGGATATTATTAAGCAAGGTATTTCTGGTAATTTTCGCAATGTAAAAAATCCCAAAATACAGCAATGTACACTTTGCATGTGTATAGTGCGTACGAGGTGGGGGCATGTCCCTATTTTTCACCGTGGTGAAAAATAGGGACACTGTTGATTGATAGATATATTGAGGGTGGGGATAACGGGGGGCAGGAAACGTATGACTTGATACTATCGGAGAATGAACGAGAGAATGGATACGCAAAATTCGGGTGGAGGAGTGGGTATACGCAAACCGATTTATCGGAGATGGTGGTTTTGGGTTGTCGCGACGCCGATTATTCTTTTTGTCGCTCTCGTAATTTATCGCATTCCTGCCGTACGGGAAAAGGAGAAAACTCAACAGGTGGTCGCGCAGATTCATTCGCAGAAACTTACGCTCAACGATGTGAACGGCGAGCACCTTCCGCCACCGCCCGACCCCGCGCAAGTGGATGCAACGATTGAAGGAGTTGACGCAAACGGCAACGGCATCCGCGATGATGTGGAACTCGCAATTTTCAAGAAATATCCCAACTCCGCCCGAATCCGCGCGGCGGAATTGCAGTATGCAATGGCGTTGCAGATGTATCTGTCCAAAGTCTTTAATTCGGAGACATTGGTTGCTGTAATACAAGAAGAGAGTAGGAGCAATGTGTGCATCTTAGATTCAAATAGATCCAAAGAGATAGATGAACTCGTGTTTAATACAGATATTCGCAAAAAGACCCAAGAGGATTTATATAGAAAGTTTATGACATCATATGCTCTTCCAAATTCGGGTTATTGCGATATTGATCCAAAGACATTCACTAATTAATTATGAAGGTCTTCCTTCTGGTAACTGTCTCTATACTTTTTCCATTTTTAGCGTTTGCTTCTTGCAATTCTTCTGGTACGACAGTAATTTATGTCAATGGAATACTTACATCTTATCTCGACGCGAAAAAAGATTTGGGTGCGTTACAAACTGAATACATAAAGAAAACTGGCGATTACTCAATCAATTTTCTGACGGGCTACAACGCCTCACACATCGCCGGGGCTGGGGATTTGTATAAGTCTATACAGCAAGCTCTGCAAAAAGCGACGCCGACGGTTGTTGAGGATTTCGACCTCAAAACCATTCTTATGCAAATTCATCCGCAAGTTACAACGCGGAAGATTCTTCTCGTCGGACACTCGCAGGGGACATTTTACACCAACGCAATCTATCGGTATCTTCGTGAGTACGGCGCGCCGGAAAAATCGGTTGCCGTTTATAATCTTGCAACACCTGCTTACTATGTCGAAGGCGGGGGAAGCTATCTTACATCTTCCAACGACCGGCTTATCGAGAAGGTACGAAAATGGACCGTCGGGGCTGGAGTGACAGCGCCCCTTCGCGCGAATATCACAATCCCGCTTCCTGCAGATGAATTGAATGACGAAGCAGGCGGGCATCATTTTGAAAGCGATTATCTGAATGGCGAGCCGGATAGAATCGTGTCGGACATCACGAACGGGCTCGGTGGATTGAAAGCAGGCGCTTCGTCGTCAAGCGACGGTTGCTTCACTCCGCCCCCGGAAAATTTTGCATACAAAGTACAAAAATTAAGTTTTGCCATTGCCGACCCGCTTGCACAAGCGACAAACAACGGCGTGAGAGCGACAGGAAGCGCTATCGCAACGACGGCGCAAAAAACATATGCAGTCGTAACGCGAGTTCAGAATGCGCTCACAAACATTTTACGCATGACTTCTTCGCAAACTAATGCGTCCGCGGGGCAGGGAGCCGCCGCTCTCCTTGCAGTTGCGCCAACGCCCGCCGTAGAAATACCAGTTTCAAGCGTACAAAATCCAATTGCGGAAGTGGTTGTGCCACAGGTATCACAAAATGAACCAGCGTTGCAGCCACAACCAGAACAAAAAAATCTCGAGCAGAAATCGGAACCGAAATCTGAAAACGCATCGCCTCTAGTCCCATTGGTACCAATGCAGTCGTTAAATCCAATTACCGCAGGATTTGGCGGTGGAGGACCAGCTCCTGCCGCAGCAAGTGCAAGCACTCAAACATCTTCATCAATCTCAACATCAACCGCATCGACATCTACTGTGCCTGCGACTGTTGTTCTGCCTTTTGCGATTCTCTCACCTGCAGAAAACGCGGTATTTGCGACGACAAGCGTTTCATTCACTGGCACGACATCGCCAAGCGCGTCAGTTACTGGTTCCTTTGCGACTACTACTGCGACCCTTTCGACAAGCTCAGGGCAAGCAACCACGACAGCAAGCGGGGCTGGGAATTGGTCGTTCACATTCGCACTTCAAGAAGGAACCACTACTGTCTCATTCATTTCTTCAAACAATTCGGGAGAATCCTCCGCTACCACAACGCGCACAATCTCTGTTGATTTAACTCCGCCCTCGGCTCCTACTCTCACAATTAACGAATGTAATTTTTCGCTCGCAACCAGCACATGTTTAATTGCGACGACAACTGTGACGGCTTCTTGGAATTTAATTTCCGACGCAACTTATTACGGCCTTGCAAAAAATGGAGCGCTTGTAGCAACGACCACTTCAACTACCGCAACAGCGACCGCAAGCGACAACGCGACGACGACATTTGCCGTTATTTCTTATGACACGGCAGGAAATTTTGCGACTTCCACTGCGAGCGCGGTTCAAGTCATGGCGCGGCCATTTGTAATCAACGAAGTGGCTTGGGCAGGAACTGACTCATCGGACTCCGACGAGTGGATAGAGCTCAAAAATTTATCTGGTTACACATTAGATGTATCGCGTTTGGCGATTGTCGCAACCGACGGCTCACCATCCATACAACTGACGGGCACTGTCGGCCCAGCGACCAATTCGGGAAACAGCGACATGTATCTTATAGAGCGCGCCTCGGAAGCTACGACTGCAAACCTACTGCATAATCCAATCATTGCGTTTGACCGGCTCTCTGACGGAGGCGAGGAATTACAGCTTGTGTGGGGACACGGAAGCGCTTCAACGACGATAGACGCAAC
>JBBUFE010000006.1:0-12446 GCA_038056635.1 Patescibacteria group bacterium | reverse complement strand
GGGAAGAATTTTGCGTTTAGGATAATCGTAGAAATTATCACCGGCGCGTGGCTCGCGCTCGCTTTGATAAAGCCAGAATACCGCCCAAGAAAATCGTGGCTTCTCGGAGCGTTCGCAATTTTCGTAATCATCATTGCAATCGCCGACCTCAACGGAGTGAATCCCATTAAAAGTTTTTGGAGCAATTACGAACGAATGGACGGCTGGGTCACGCTCGCGCATCTCTTTGCCTATTTTGTCGTTGCAAGCGCAATGCTTTCCACAAAAAAGCTTTGGCGCAGATTTTGGCTCACATCGCTTGGAGTTTCCGTGCTTGCTGGTCTTTATGGTTTGTTACAGCTTGTGGGAATTTCAGCGCTTGGACAAGGCGGGGCGAGCGGACTCACGGCCCGGTTGGATTCGACTTTCGGCAACCCGATCTACTTGGCCGTTTTCATGCTTTTCAACATTTTTATTGCCGCGTCTCTTTGGGCGGAAAGCTGGGGCGAGCGCCAGCCGGGAAAAAGGCTCGCGATTTCTTTGGGGTACGGAAGCATTGTTGCGCTCAATACGATTATTCTGTTTCTTACCGGTACGCGCGGCACTATGCTCGGTCTCATTGGCGGGACGCTTCTTGCCGTGTTTATCGTCGCCGTATTTGATAAAAATGAAGGCATCGCGAGGCGGATTGCGCTCCGACTCGCAATCGCCATCCTAATTCTTGGGGCGGGGTTCTGGATGGTACGCGACCAGGCATGGGTGCAGCGCGTAGGATTTTTGCATCGTTTAGCGACGATTTCGATAAACGATAACACCGTGAAGGCTCGGTTTATGAACTGGGGCATGGCGTGGGAAGGCGTGAAGGAGCGGCCTCTGCTCGGTTGGGGACAAGAAAACTACGCGATAGTTTTCGACAAATATTACAACCCTCAAATGTATGCGCAGGAGCAGTGGTTTGACCGCGTACACAACATTATATTTGATTGGCTTGTTGCTGGCGGATTCTTAGGGCTTCTCGGTTATCTGGCACTTTTTGCATGCGCTCTGTGGTGCATCTGGAAGCGTGGAGCAAGCATCGCCGAACCTCGCAATGCACATGAACGGCAAAAAGCGCAAAATGCGCCAAAGGGAGGCGGCGGAACTTTTCCATTCATCGAGAAAAGTATTTTGACCGGTCTGCTTGCCGGGTATTTCTTCCACAATCTTTTTGTTTTTGATAACATTTCAAGTTATATTCTTTTTGCTGCCGTTTTGGCCTACATTGCTTCGCGCGCGGGCGACGAGCAAAATTCCCCATTCATTTTTCAGTCGGTGCGATTTTCCGATGGCAAACTTCCTGTTCTTGCAATATTAGTTGCGGTATTAGTCTGGGGAGTCGCGTGGGAAACAAACGGAAAAGCATTGGCGCAAAATCGCGCGCTCCTGCAAGCCATTGCTCCGCAGAAAGAGGGAATTACCAAAAACCTAAGTTATTTTCAAGAAGCGATTTCGTACGGAAGTTTTGGAACGCAGGAAGCGCGCGAGCAGTTCATACAGGCGACCTCGCAGATTGCAGGCAACCAGAATATCTCCAATGACGTAAAAAGACAATTTTTTGACAAGGCGGCGAAAGAAATGCTCGCGCAGTCGCAGGAGTCTCCGCTGGACGCGCGTTTCCCATTATTTTTAGGAATTCTCCTTGATGCGTATGGCGACTATGATAATGCGGCCGCTGCTTTAACCCGCGCGCATGAACTATCGCCAGCGAAACAAACGATTCTTTTCCAGCAGGGATTAAACGCGCAGGCCAGGGCGGACGATGCGGAAGCGCTGAAGTTTTTTAAAGACGCATACGAACTTGCTCCGGAATTTGCAAGCGCGCGTATTTTTTATGCCGCGTATGCTATTCGAGCGCAGAAAGACCAGCTTGCGGACGAACTTCTCCTACCAATCATGGCCTCCGGTACTGCCGCCGACCCGCGCATTGCCAGCGCGTATGTTGCGCGAGGGAGGTTCGATAAGATTGTGGATATTTGGCGGGCTCGCGTATTGGTGCAACCAAACGATTCGCAACCTCGATTCACACTGGCCGCCGCTCTTTATGCAATGGGTTTGCCAAATCAGGCTATTGCGCAGCTTGAAGAAACAGGCAGGATAATTCCATCCGTGAAAGCGCAGGCAGACGATTTGATTTTGCAGATTAAGAATGGGACAGCCAAGATTTAAGGTTGAGCAAATATCAAATGTGGAGTATAATGCTCGCGTGAGTGCCATTCCGCCATCCGCCAACTGGCGGAGGCGGACCGTGGCGCTTTGTGAAAGTCGCGTAAGTACCCGCCTCTGGCGGGTACTGCGTTTCCCGACACTTGTTTTTGGTGCGCGGTTGTCAAAGCCCGAGGCAATGCTACGCTTACGGCAGTCCTTTTTCATACAACACAGGCGCGTGAAGCGGAGGGCGGCGGCACTCACATTGACTTTCACTTTGGAGCTCGCACCCGTCCTCCGCTTTGGGCACCCTGCGCATTCGAGCTCCAAAGTACGAAAGGGGTCGGGAAAACTGTAGTTTTCCCGCGGAGGAGATAATTAAGAACCGCGGGTTCTTAAGGCGGAGTTCCTGCACACGCAATGCGTGCGCAGGACGAAGCTCTTTGTGTGCTCGCACCCGTCCTCCGCTTTGGGCACCTGTTTAAAAATTAAATTTTAGGAATTTAAAATTCAGAATTTAAATAAAAAGACTTCGGAAAAACTTTCCTGCCCCGTTAGAAATTCATTTTGATTTATCAGATGAACAAAATGGTTACATTATAAGAAGAGATATTTCGCAAAAACATTTCTTAGGAAATTTCTAACTGGGTAAAAGTTATCCACATTTGTACGCGCAAAACCCATCATTGGAGTGCTTCGGTGCAATAATGAATGAGTAAACGCATCTTCGCGTGCAAATTGCGCAAGTGCGGGTCGATCTTAGCACTGACTAGAAACATATTAATGATATGGCAGCAAAAAAGAAAAAGAAGGCGAAGAAGCGACGATAGTACTCCTTTCTGTACAAACAATTCCTCCCGCTTGGGAGGGATTGTTTTTAATATCTGTTCGTAAGTGAATTGTGGCTGGCAAATATTAAACCTTGCACCAATCAGAGGCGCGAGTCCGTAGACCCCCGATGCTGGGGTCGATATCTAGCAAGATTTAATAAATCAATAAATCATGGAAGCAAACGCTCTCAAATGATAGGATGACCTGATGTCCCCAGAACACAATTCTCACATACTGCTTTATACTTGGCGTTTTAAGCGTTGGTCGAGTCCGCGTTCGAGCGGTATTTCTCGCGTCCGTCGAATTGTGTACGGGGTATGACATTCTGGAAAGGGTTGCTGGGAGATGAAAACGCCGCGTCGCTTAAGCGCGCGCAGTTTATCATTCCTCGCACGCTTGCATTTGAGGAACAAGTTAAGGATCTTTCAGACGGACAATTGAAAGATGAGACCGTGAAGTTTAAGGACATGCTTGGAGCGGGAAGTGCGCTGGACGAACTGGCGCCTCGCGCATTTGCAGTGGTGCGAGAAGCATCACGCCGCACCTTGGGAGAGCGCCATTTCGATGTACAGCTTTTGGGCGGTATGATTCTTCACAACGGCGATATCGCGGAAATGAGAACCGGCGAAGGAAAAACTCTTGTCGCGACTCTCCCCGCATATTTAAACGCGCTTGAGGGCTACGGCGTGCATATTGTAACTGTAAACGATTATTTGTCGCGCAGGGACGCCGTCTGGATGGGGCAGATATACGATAGTTTAGGAATGTCTGTGGGTGTAATCAATCACGAAGCATCGTATCTTTATGACCCGTCTCAAGTTTCGGACGAAGAGAGGGCGAAGGAGGATGCGCTGCGCGACCAGGTCGGCGGATTTAAAGTCATGCACGATTATCTTCGCCCCTGTACCAGAAGAGAGGCGTATTCAGCCGATATCACCTACGGCACCAACAATGAGTTCGGTTTTGATTATCTGCGCGACAACATCGAGTATGAGACAGATAAGCTTCGCCAGCGCTTGCCGGACAACGGAGGTTTTAACTACGCGATAGTAGACGAGATTGACTCCATCTTGATAGATGAGGCGCGTACGCCTTTAATTATTTCTGCTCCGATTGCGGACGCGGAACATCTTTACGACCGCTTTGCTGGCATCGCGAGAGGGCTAATCAAGGAGGAGGACTACTCTGTGGAAGAAAAGCACAAGCAGATAATTCTAACTGACGAGGGGATTGAAAAAGCGCAGAGAGAACTCGGTGTAGAAAACATATACACCGAAGCAGGGATAAAGTATGCGCATCATCTTGAAACGGCAGTGCGGGCAAAGGCGCTATACGAGCGCGACAAGGATTATGTCGTTAAAGACGGAGAGATTGTAATTGTCGATGAATTCACAGGGCGATTGCAGCCGGGGCGAAGGTGGAGCGAGGGGTTGCATCAGGCGATTGAGGCCAAGGAGGGGGTTGCCGTCCAGCAGGAATCGCGCACTTTTGCTTCCATCACGTTCCAGAATTATTTCCGCCTGTACAAAAAGCTCTCGGGCATGACAGGCACAGCCGTAACTTCATCGGAAGAGTTCTTCAAGGTTTATGGGCTGAACACCGTTTCGGTCCCGACAAACAAACCATCGCAGAGAAAAGACCACGAGGATTTGATTTTTCAAACTGAACAAGGCAAGTACAAAGCTGTCGCGCGAAAAGTAAAAGAGCTCCACCAAAAGGGACAGCCGGTTCTTGTCGGCACCGTTTCAGTTGAAAAAAACGAACTTCTCTCGGCGCATTTCAAACAGGAGGGAATTCCGCACGAAGTGTTAAATGCGAAGAACCACGAAAGGGAAGGGGAAATTATTGCACAGGCGGGGCGATACAGAGGGGTAACAATCGCAACCAACATGGCAGGGCGAGGCGTGGACATAAAGCTCGGAGGAAATCCGTGCAGTGCGGAGGAGTGCGATATGGTGAAATCGCAAAACGGTCTTTTCGTACTTGCCACAGAGAGGCACGAAGCAAGGCGCATCGACAATCAATTGCGCGGACGTTCCGGCAGGCAAGGGGACCCGGGGGAAACGCAATTTTTTGTCTCGCTGGAAGATTCGTTAATGCGCATTTTCGCGTCGGACATAATCAAGCGTGTCATGGGAAGTTTCAAGATTCCCGAGGACGAGCCGATTTACAATTCCATGATAACGAAGGCGCTAGAGAAAGCGCAGACGCGCATAGAGGAATTAAATTTCGATTCGCGCAGGCACGTGCTCTCGTACGATGATGTTTTAAACGTTCAGCGGCAGAGCATCTACGCGCGCAGGCGCGCGCTTCTCGTGGGCAGCATAAGCGATGTTGAATCAGAACTTCTGCGTATCGCGGAATCGGACGAAAAACTTTCGCAAATTATTGACGCAAAAAAGAAAGAGCAGGGAGATGCTTTTCTGGAGCAAGTGCGTCGCGTTCTATTGCAAACGGTAGATTTTCTTTGGGTGGACCATTTGGAGGCGATGGAATATTTGCGCTCGAGCGTAAATTTGCGCGCGTATGGCCAGCGCGACCCTCTTATAGAATATAAAAAAGAAGGGCTAAAGCTTTTTCAAACTATGGAAGCAATGTACAAAACACAGGTCGCAAATATACTGCCAAACCTAGGAGCCCCGACGCCAATGGGTCGGGGTCCCGACCAAAGCGGGGTTATCCACAATGCCTTACGCTCTATAACCATGGGAGGTACTCCGGTCGCAAAACGGAAATTTGAACGAAATGACAGGGTGATTATAACGAATGGGGTTGAGACACTTCCGATGAAGTACAAGAAAGCTGAACCGCTCATCGCTAGCGGAAAGTGGCATATAAAAGATGTCGCTTAAATCTCGGCATCCGAGATATTCATATTGTTCGGCTCTTCTCGGAAAATCTCGAGAGGACGAGTTGGCATTTATTCTCTGGAGATAACCGATATGTGAGATGATGAACTCGGATATTTAAAGTGGTAAAAGTCCCTGAAGTAAATAATCTTTATGGACTTCGAGCTAGATGTGGGAAATCACGCATTCAAGCGTAACGATGCTCCAGGCGTATTGTAAGGGCTCTGGAGAGGTGTTGTGAGTGCCGCTTCATCTGCTAAAGTGAAGTAATGAAGTATGAAGCAACAATCGGATATGCCCCGTTAGAGGCATCGCCTCTAACGGGGCATGCACTGAACATATGAGCATATACATACCGACAATAGGACTTGAGATTCACGCGGAATTGCGCACGAGGACCAAGATGTTCTGCAATTCAAAGAATGACGCTGACGAGAAACGGCCGAATTACAATGTTTGCCCGATTTGCCTTGCTCATCCCGGGACTCTTCCGGTAATCAACATGGAAGCGGTGAGGCACGTGTTGAGGGTGGGGAAGGCGCTTAACGGAAAGTCTGCCGATTATACAGAGTTTGACAGGAAGAATTATTTTTATCCAGACCTGCCAAAGGGCTATCAGATAAGCCAGTATGAGCACCCGCTAGTGTCTGGCGGCTTTCTAAATGGGGTGGAGATTACTCGGATTCATCTCGAGGAAGACACGGCAAGTTCTGTTCATAGTTCGGCTTTTCTCACCGCAGGCGGCGATAAGACAGACGCGACAGTTATTGATTTCAATCGGGCTGGTGTCCCATTGATGGAACTTGTCACAGAGCCTGTTATCAAAAGTGCAGAAGAAGCTGGAATGTTCGCACGTGAATTACAGCTCCTGTTGCGATATCTGGGCGCGAGTGAAGCGAATATGGAAAAGGGAGAGATGCGCGTTGAAGCCAATATTTCTGTTTCAAGGTCCGACCTTGGGACCCCTTTAAGGTCGGACCTTAAGAAGGACGGTCCTTTGGGTACTAAAGTTGAAGTCAAAAATCTCAATTCTTTCCGCATTATGGAGCGCGCGGTTGCTTATGAAATTAAGCGGCAGAAAGAAATTCTCGAAAAAGGTGAGGAGGTAATACAAGAAACTCGTGGATGGGATGAAAAGGCCGGGAAAACATTCCCACAGCGCATTAAAGAGGGAAGCGCCGATTATCGCTATTTTCCGGACCCCGACTTGCCGTCTTTGCGGCTTTCATTAGTGCCAGATTTTGATGACGAGGCAATCAGAAAGACAATACCGGAGTTACCTCGAGAGCGCAGGCAACGCTATCTAGGATTGGGCATTAAGCCCGAAGACGCAGAGCTGTACCTTCGAGATGAGCGGCTCGGGACTTTCTTTGAATTAGTAACTGAATCGTACCTGCCTGAATCACGAGAGCTAGTTCTTGCTTCAAACTATACCGCAAATGATTTGGTCAAAATAATGCGAGATATGGAAAACCGAGATTCAGAACATCAAGCCGAGATTCCGATAACT
Organism: Patescibacteria group bacterium; assembly: GCA_038056635.1. Classification (GTDB taxonomy): domain Bacteria; phylum Patescibacteriota; class Minisyncoccia; order Phycocordibacterales; family UBA2100; genus UBA10103. The sequence goes on along the minus strand of JBBUFE010000006.1, from coordinate 5,093 downwards.
GTGAGAAATTTCAGAAAAATTATAGAAATGATTTCGAGCAATAAAATATCGTCGCGCTCCGCGAAAGACCTCCTTGTTGCCTCGATTACCGATAAAAGAGACCCTGAAGTAATTGCACAAGAAATGAAAATTTTCCAGATAAGTGATTCTGCTAATCTTGACGGGGCTGTGGCTGATGTTATAGATAGGAATCCCAAGGTCGTGGCTGATTTTAAAGCTGGAAAGGGGATGGCGTTGGAGTATCTTGTAGGGCAATCCATGCAATCGCTGCGAGGGGCGGGGGACCCGGGTGTTTTACGCGATTTGATACGCAATAAAATCCTCTGACTTTTCATTGAATCGTTCTAAATGATGGCACCAAATGTCAAGGCGACGCCTTGACATTTAATGCAATGTGCGTATCCACAGTGCCAAGCATTGAGTGTTCTCTAATAGGGTATACTGCTTGTATGTCAGACGAGCTAATCATAGACGGGGAGCAATTTATCTCGTCTAAACGAGCATCGAAATTAAGCGGATATGAGCAGGATTATATCGGCCAGCTTTCTCGCGGCGGACAGCTCAAAGCGCGCAGAGTAGGCGGATTGTGGTATGTATCACTTGATTCTCTAACAAAGTACAAGGAGCGAGCAGAAGAATATAAACCAGAGCCGCCTGTGCGGAAGGATGCGAGAAGCGACCCGGATTCTTTGTTATCTTTTGACGGCAGAGGGTATGTCTCGACCTCGCGAGCGGCGAAATTAACCGGCTACAGCCCTGACTACATTGGCCAAATGGCAAGAGCTGGAACTATACTATCCAGGCAGGTGGGAAACCGCTGGTATGTCGAAAGAATGGCGATTATTAAACACAAGGAAAGCAAAGACGCGCTTCTCGGAGCCGTTCAGGCAGAATCAGTTGGGATAAATCGTCCAGATTGGAAGGAGAGAGAGGATGGTCTGTCTTATGGCGGTGCCGGGCCGTTTTTGGACTATACGAGCGATACTCGCGATTTGATGCCTATTATAGATAAGGAATCCATAGATGGCGATTTAGGGGATTATGCGGACGAACACTCGATACCAATACACGTCATGGGGGAGGAATACATCGCTCGACCGGGACATCTCCACAGACATGAAAATGCGATTCTTTTACCTGCAATGAAGTTGCTCCGTGCACCCGCAAAGACTAGGTATCAACTAGCTATACCGGCTATGGCGCTTACCATAGTTGTTGTATTATCGCTGGGTTTCGTATCTCTTAAATCTTCATCGGTATATACAAGTAATGACCCTAACAATCTGGAGCTGAATGGGGGTGGGAGCAAGGTGCTCACAGCTAGTGCCGCCTCGGCGCTGGTAGGCAGGATTGCTGATGTGCTGGAGGTACTCCTGGCACCGGAGTTGGTCTACATTAGAGATAAGTGAGCCGAGCGACTAAAAGGATTATCAAATAACCACGGCAAGGTCTTACCTTGCCGTGGTTTATGGTAATGGGCTTTAAATACGAACCACGTCTAGACGAGATATTTCCTATGAGACATTTTCTTTTTCTTCTTTTTCGCGCTTTGCCGAGCACCAGACAGTTCAGTGTTAGTAACTAGAGCCAGAACATCGGTGTAGCTTAAACCGCGAGTGTAAAGATGCGGAAAACTTTCTAAAACCCTGCGAATAAGGCTCAAAATGCGCCACGCGCACTTATAGCTGATCTCCAAGTCACGCTCTAATTGCTTGGCAGATATTCCGCCTTTTGCATTGAGAAATGCCAGAATAGCGTGGAACCAAAGCACAAGCGGGGTATTTGACTTGCAGAATATCGTTTTTGCCGTCGGTGCAATCTGTAGACGGCACTTTGAGCACTGGAACTGTCTGCGGCCCGATATTCGCTTATATACGCCCCCACAGGCCGTCGACAGGTGCCGATGCCCATCCCATTGGCCCGTCGACAGGTCCCGCCCCAACAGGCGGGAACATTTGCGCGAATACAGCGCATCAAAGATAAATTGGAGGCATGCCTCGTCGTTAGGAAACTGTTTTCGGAGACTCGCAATACCGTACTTCTTGTTTTCCATAACTTGCCCCGATTATGCTCCTTCCAGTTATGTCGTCAAGGGATAGGCATTTCTTATCCCCAGTGTTTGAGTCATAAAATTCACACGACACCCGGAATAGATAATAAGATCATAGGGATAACGGATGACAGAAATCCCTATTCAATGCAATGACAGACGAAATATTTTTTGATGGCATTAGATATATTTCCGCGAGCGAGGCCGCGCGCGAAGCGGGATTAACCCGTGATTATGTGGCGCGCCTTTGCCGAGAGAATAAGATACGCGGTAAGCAGGTCGGGAAGAATTGGTACGCTAGCAAAGAAGCCCTGGGGTCATTTCTGCTGAAACAAGGGCACGAACACATCACTCGGAATGAGGAATTAGCCCGCAAGCGCGCCGAAGAGTATAGGTCTGCATTTCAGGAGAACATTTTACCGAAAAATCAAACAATTGCAGATACTGCCATTGCGAGCGTTGAAAATCTGCAACCGCCGAACAATCTAGTAGCTGAGGTTCCTTTGCCATTAACATCTCCGCAATTAACGAGAGCGATTTCATTCGCGTCTCACATGGCGAATGGCCCGACTGGCGCTGTTGACGCCGCGTATCGCCTTGTCCCGCACGCGACGATTGCGCTTGTGAGTCCCGTGATGGAATTCGCCCACAAGCTGTTTGCAGTCGTTGTTGCAACGATGCTCACTTTTGGAACTTATGCTCTTGTCGACACGGAGCGCGCACGATTGGTTTCTGGAATGATAAGGAACGGGAGTCTAGCATTAATGAATTCTGGGGAGTTGATAAATTCGCTTGCGCTAAATGCGAAAGAACAAGTTGCCGCAGTTGGGTCTAATCCAACAGAATATATATCTCGCGGACTAGCGAAACTTTCTCGCGCGGTGAATCGAAATGTTGACGAGCTGATTTACTCCGCCGCATTTCCGGAATCATTGGTGCAGTCACAAAGTCTTGCTGACTCTTCGCGTCTTGCGCTCTCGAATGAGCGCGCGAGCGTCAATGTCCGAATTGACTCTTATGGTTCGACACAGCTCACCACAAGTCGTCCTCTAAGCGGAACATCAACCTCGCGCAAAAATGCGGTTGCGGAAAATGAAAATGATACGACACCGGCTTCTCGCGCTACAGTTATCAATCAGCCGATTGTTGAACGCGTAATAGAAACGCAGCGCCTGCTTTCTGTCGGGGGAATTTCGGAAGACATTTTGAATCAGCGGATTCAACAACTGGACAACAAACTTACTTCGCAGATGTATTCTCTGACTTCCGCTCAAAGCACGCAGTCTGCACAGATTTACCAGGTGATATCCCAAACGAACAGAATTAATCAACTCACGAGCGTCGCGATTTCAAACGCGACCATTACCGATTCCAGCTTTGCAGGCTCCTCAATTTCCGCCGCGACACTGTCTGTTTCGGGTAATGCGTCGTTTGGCAACGCCACATCAACGACAATTTTCTCCACCAACGCTTCAACGACCAATGCAACATCTACCAATCTATTTTCCGTCCTCGGCCACTTCACTACTGGCATAATAGACGCTCTTACCTCAACGCTTGCGACCATTACGAATCTCACTGCGACAAATATTGTTGCAACTAATGCAACCACAACCAATGCGACAACGACCAACTTCTACGCTTCAACTCTTGGCGCAGTTACCGCATCAACGACCAATCTAACTTTCGCGACCGCGATTGGGGGCAGCGCGACTACCACGAATCTTTTCTCAACAACCGCATCGTCTACGAATCTATTTTCTCAAGCTGCAAATTTTGGCACGCTTGGCGCAGGAGCCACAACTCTTTCTTCCACGTTGAATGTTACCGGTCTTACGACGCTCGGCAATCTTTCTCTAACTGCTGGAACTACAACCAGCTTCTTCTCTACGACAGCGAGCTCGACGAATCTTTTCTCGCAGAGCGCAGCACTCGGCGCTCTGACTGCGAACACATTAACTCTCAACTCCACTCTCACTTCGACAGGTCTCGCAACCTTTACGAACGGCTTTCTCTCGCTAGCATCATCCACAATTACGAACGGACTTTTCACAATTTCAGGTGGCGCATCCACTACGAACTTGACTGCGAGTGGAACGGGATATTTTGGAACCGCGACGACCACCAATCTTTTTGCAACGACAGCATCATTCGGCTCGCTTTCGCTCACGACTGCTCTGCCTATTACAAGCGGCGGCACCGGCGCGACATCTCTCAACAATCTAATTACACTCGGCGACCACACTACAGGAAACTATGTTGCCACGCTTGCCAACGCCGGCGGACTCACAATCGCGAACTCCGGTAGCGAGACTGCCGCGGTTACTGCCGCTCTCAATCTGGGCAACGCCAACAGCTGGACTGCGCTTCAATCTTTTGCAAACGCATCTTCCACTCTGTTCTCCAACTTCGGCACTGCATACTTCGGGGGGAGCGCGACCTCAAGCTTCTCTTCAACGGGCGCGCTCACACTCGCCACACCTCTTGCGGTGACTTCAGGAGGCACGGGAGTCACTGCCACTTCGTCACTCGGAATCGCACTGTCTGACACCACTGGAACACTTGCAGTGGCGAGAGGTGGCACCAATCTCACAAGCTACACAGTAAATCAACTGCTCTACGCTTCCGGCACAGGAACCATCGGACAGATTGCAACTTCATCTCTGGGGCTTCTCACCACGAATGTCGCAGAAGGAAGCAACCTTTATTACACAGACGCCCGCTCTCGCGCCGCAATCTCCGCATCTTCTCCTCTTTCATACAACTCCGGCACCGGCGCTCTCTCATTCCTCTTCAACACCGCCAACACCTGGACCGGACTCAACCAATTCGGGAACGCTTCCACCTCGCTGTTCTCAAGTTACGGTCCTTCATATTTTGGCGGCACCGCCACTTCCACATTTAATTCAGCCGGCGCCCTCACGCTCGCCTCCGCCTTGGGCGTCGGCTCGGGCGGGACAGGACAATCAACAGTTACAACGGGCGACATTCTCTACGGAAGCGGGACAAACACTTGGGGCAAACTCGGCATCGGCACAGGCGG
>JBBUFE010000005.1:29025-39192 GCA_038056635.1 Patescibacteria group bacterium | reverse complement strand
AATTTTTGGGCAAGAAATAAGCCTGTAAATCTCAACGCATGTGATATGGGTCTAATGAGCCTAAACCATATCCCTATCTTTCACCATGGTGAAAGATAGGGATATGGAGGGGGGTGTGTTATATGTAGGCATTATAGAAATAGGGGACGGCGCCAAGATTGGCGCCGGCGCGATTGTGCTAAAGGATGTTCCACCATGCGCCACGGTGGTGGGGGGTCACGCGCACAGAGTGATTACGCGCGTTGACCTCAACCAATAATTGGCCATAAGAAATCGATTGATAGTCCATTGCCCTTTTCTCTTTTTCGGTCGGTGGAATTCCACAGTAACTTTGTGGACTCGCAGGCTGTTTCTTTTTGCAAACTATGCGATTTCCTCGACACAGCTTTATGAAATGTTATTATGCCATCTCTAGCAAGTTTTTTCGAATCGTTTTCCGAGGAGAGACCAGATTCAACGGCAGAATCTCGAGGAGACACCTCCCCCTGCGCGGGTGAGGAGTCACCTCGGAAACGGACTCACCTCGGAAATATTAACAAAATCTAACATGCGAACAACAAATTTAGGATTTCCGAATGTTTACCAGTCGCTCATCAAAGTGACAGTCGAAAAGTTTTGGAGGGGGGAGGCGATTGAAGAGGATGTGCGCAAGGCATATGCCGAGGTTCAGAAGTACAATCGCGCCGCGCAAGACGACCTCGACCTCATTCCCGTAGGAGAAATTGACCTCTACGACCGCCTTCTTGCGACCGCCGTGCGATTCGGCATCGTCCCTTCGCGATTTGGCAGACCGGAGGATGCTCTGAGGTCGCTCTCGGTATATCTTTCCATCCCGCGCGGGGCTGGAGACAAACCCGCCTCTCCGATGGTGAAATGGTTCAACACTAACTACCACGTCGTCCAGCCGGAAATAGAAAAGGACCCATCGTGGCAGAAAGAGGCGCCACTGCCCGACTTATCGGACCCGCGCCACATTCTTGCTCTCATAGGGCCATGGACGCTTCTTTCATATTCCATCAACAGCACATCTCGCTCCATTCCAGAACTGTTCGCCATTCTGGCTTCGGAGTATCAAGCGTTCATCAATTCTCTCCCTGCTCACACGAAGATTCAGCTCGAAGAGCCGTCCTTTCTCACGCACGGAATTCCAGAGGGGTACGAAGATTTCCTCGCGGGAGTTAAACGCGAGGCGCACCTCCATGTCTACTTTGGCGCGGTAAACGATTTTGCCGACAGGCTTTTTTCGATGCTTGTCGCCGGAATCGGACTTGATTTTATTGACGGCCCCGAAAACCTTTCTCTCCTTTCTTCTTTCCCTCGCGATAAGATTCTGATTGCCGGTGTCATAAACGGGCGGAACGTCTGGCCTGTATCAACGCGCACGGAAAAAATACTCGGCAAGATACGCGAGACAATTTCCGACGACCGCCTCTACATCTCCCCCTCGTGCTCGCTTCTGCATGCTCCTCTCTCGGCAAAGGGGGAAAAGATGCCGTTCTCATTCGCCGAGGAGAAGATTGCGGAACTTAAAGCCGTGAAAGCCGGGAACGCGGCTTACGCTCCCTTCACTCCGCAGAATACCGCGCTTCCAGAAGAGCGATTCGAGCGCAGGCGCAAAACATATTGGGTGAGCGATATCGCATATCCGACTACCACCATCGGGAGCTTTCCGCAGACCGCAGACGTGCGGAAGGCGCGGAGCGATTGGCGCGCGGGGAAAATAACGGACGCCGACTACGAACGTTATATGCATGGGCTCACGAAAGAGTGCGTAGAAAAGCAGGAAAAACTCGGCCTTGACCTACTGGTCCACGGCGAATTTGAGCGCAACGACATGGTGCAGTACTTCGCCGAAAACTTCTCGGGCTTCACTGTCATCAAAGGCCCGGTGCAATCCTACGGCACAAGGCACGTCCGCCCGCCAGTCATTACAGGGCCGGTCTCTCGTCCTCGTCCTTTTACCGTGCCGTGGAGCACCTATGCCCAATCGTGCGCGTCCTCCGGAGGAGGATCCGCTTCCGGCGGAAAAAAACCGGTCAAGGGAATGTTGACCGGCCCTGTCACTATCGTGAAATGGTCATATCCGCGCGAAGACATGGAGCCGGAAGCCCACTATTACGAAGTCGCCCGCGCACTCGCAGAAGAGGTGCGAGACCTAGCGGAGGCAGGCATCACTCATATCCAGATAGACGAGCCGGCTCTGCGCGAAGCGCTTCCGCTTAATCGCAAACTGCATGCCCGCTACCTTCATCACGCGGTGAACTCGTTTCGGCTCGTGTACGCGTCCGTACCGGACGAAGTTGTCATTCATACGCATATGTGCTTTTCGGAATTCAACGATATACTGAACGCGATAAAAGACATGGGCGCGGACGTTTTGCTCATAGAAGACAGCAAATCAAAAGGAAAGGTGGCGGCCTCTATCCGCGACTCGGGATTTCCGGCGTCTATCGGACTTGGGGTATATGATGTTCACAGCCCGCGCCTGCCCACAGTCGAGGAGATGCTTGTGATTCCCGAATCGCTCGACATGGACCCTCGACGAATCTGGATTAATCCCGACTGCGGCCTGAAGACTCGCGGCGAGGAAGCATTCGCACAGCTTGAGAGAATGATGGAAGCGGTGAGAATCCTGCGGAAGGGTGTTGCAGATAAGAAATAAAACGCCGCAGACTGCGCATTTCAAGGCGAGACCTTAAAGAGCCACTCCCAAGGTCTCACCTTGGGAATTCCAAGCCCCGCGCCATTGGCGCAGGGCTCTTTGCAAGGGTAGAATGGGCGTAATGCGAATAACCGATTTAGTTAAGAAGTCGTCAAAGCCGTTCATCTCGATTGAAATAATTCCGCCCCGAAAAGGAGTCCGCATAGAGACACTATTCGCGGAACTGGAGGCGCTCATGCGCCATCACCCGGCTTTCATGAGCGTCACTTCGCACGCGCACGAGTGGAGCATTGAAAAGGTAGACGGCAAGGATGTTGAGAGGATGAAGCACAAGCGCCTAGACACCAACGCCATTTGCATCGCGGCTCAATCTCGTTTCGGCATCGAACCAACGCCGCACATTATTTGCAGAGGGTTTACTAAAGATGAAACCGAGGACGTGCTGCTCACCCTTCGTTTTCACGGCATCGAAAATGTTCTCGCCTTAAGAGGGGATGGCCCGCCGACTCGCAGAGGCGCCGCGACGCCGTTTGCGAACGAATACGCTTCCGATTTAGTCGAGCAGATACAGCGAATGAATGAGGGCGTTTATCTTGACCCGATAGAAAATGCTGACAAAACCGATTTTTGCATCGGTGTGGCAGGGTATCCGGAGAAACACTTTGAAGCGCCGGACATGGAGTCCGACCTCGCGCATCTCAAGGGGAAAATCGACCGCGGAGCGCATTTCATCATCACCCAGATGTTCTTCGACAACGAAGCGTTTTACCGATTCAGGGATGAGACCGGTAAACTCGGCATTAACGTTCCCATAATCCCCGGCATTAAACCGCTTTATAAGCGGGAACACCTGGAAGCGCTTCCGCGGATATTCCATGTCAACATTCCGCGAGCCATAGAAGAGTCGCTCGCGCGCTTTGACAATCCCGAAGATATATACAAGGCGGGCATCGCCTCGACCGTCGCCCAATGCAAGGACTTGCTCGCGCACGGCGTACCAGGTATTCATTTCTACAGCATGAGTGTCGCGAAGCCCACCTCTGACGTTCTGAAAGAGATAATTCCCAAGCAAAGCGCGGTTCTCGGCCGACTTCACATTTAAGCCAATGGACAAGATATTTGTAGAAAATTTGGTGTTGATTGGGAAGCACGGAGTTACGGACCGTGAGCGAGCCGCGCAGCAGGAATTTCACATCGATATTTCTGCCGAGGCAGACACGCGCGCCGCAGCCGGGACGGACCAAATTTCTGACACTGCAAATTACAAAAATTTTGCAGAGAGCGCGCGGCAAATCATAGAAGGGCCTTCCTGTAAGCTTATCGAAACGCTTGCTCACAAAATCGCGGAGTTAATTCTTGAGGACCCGAAAGTGAAGGCGGTTTCAGTTACGATTCGCAAACCGAAAGCTCTTTCCGCGGGCATTCCCGGCATCACTATCGTGCGGAGCAGGCAGTATATGACAGACGTATATTTGGCGCTTGGGTCGAATCTGGGGAATCGCGCGCGAAATCTGCGCACGGCGCTTGCGAAGCTTTCGCCCGGCGTTTTCGTCGAAGCCGTATCTCCTGTGTACGAAACTAAACCCAAATATTTTGAAAATCAGCCGAGATTTCTTAATGTCGCTTGCAAGGGGCATACCGAACTTGGCGCGCGTGAGGTATTTAAACTCGCCAAAAATATTGAAAGAGATTTAGGGCGCGAGGAAAAAGAACGATTTGGCCCGCGCATCATAGACATTGATATTTTGTTTTATGGCATGAAACACATAGAGGAGCCGGGATTGACTGTGCCGCACCCTAGTCTTCACGAGCGGGCATTTGTTTTAGTTCCGCTCTCTGACATCGCTCCGGCATATACCCATCCGCTTTTGGGAATTACGATAAAGGATCTTCTGGCAAAACTTGGCGACACATCGGCAGTCGTGCAGAAAGCAAGAATATCAATATGAATATATTAATCGGTAAAACGAAATTCGAGTGGGGCGCGCGCACTTACATAATGGGCATAATCAATGCAACGCCCGATTCTTTTTCGGGAGACGGTCTCATGCTGCAAGGAAAAGATTGGATTGCGTCTGCGGTTCTGCAAGGAGTGAAGCAGGCAAGCGACGGCGCAGACATTCTTGATGTCGGCGGCGAATCGACACGACCCGGCTCCGCTCCTGTATCCCTTGAAGAAGAGTTGGGGCGCGTCATTCCAGTAATCGAGAGGCTTGCGCGTAAAGTTCCGATACCCATTTCAATAGATACCTACAAATCTGAAGTCGCACGGCAGGCAATTAGAGCGGGAGCGAGCATGGTGAATGATGTGCGGGCTTTACAGATGGACCCTTTAATCGCGAATGTCGCAGCCGAATACAAAGTGCCGCTCATTCTCATGCACAATCGCAACACGCCGAAAGATGCTGTGCAGAGAGAAAAGTTGGGAGCACGATACATCGGCGTGGAGTACTCTGATTTACTTCTTGATATTAAACGCGGATTGGAGGAGTCGGTTGGCCAAGCATTGAAGGCGGGCGTCCCGCGCGAGCTTATTATAGTGGACCCCGGTATCGGTTTTGGAAAAACTGTGGAGCAAAATTTAGAGTTGATTTATCGCTTGGGCGAATTGAAGACATTGGGACTTCCTCTGCTTGTAGGTCCATCGCGCAAGTCATTTATTGGATATACCTTGGATTTGCCTAGAGATGAGAGGCTAGAGGGGACTGCCGCGGCTGTGACTCTTTGCATCGAGCGCGGAGCAGACATCATCCGCGTGCATGACGTGAAAGCCATGCGCCGCGCGGCAAAACTCACGGATTCCATTGCTCGACGATGAGCAGGAAATGATATCCACGATTATGTACGACCGTGTAGGATTGTGGATATGAATGGACACAGTAAATATTTAGGCGGTGAAAATCAATCGACAATTTTTTACTTTTTGCGGGCACGGATATGGTACTATTGCGCCAATGGGAGAACGGAACTTTCGCCAGTTGCTTGAAGGCCGGTGGGAGCTCGGCAATTTTTTATGCGTCGGATTAGACAGCGAGCCCGAGAAAATCCCTCAATCTGCGCGCAAAGCAACTGTCCGCGATACCATCTTCTCTTTCAACAAACAAATTATCGACGCGACGCACGATATTGTCTGCGCTTTCAAGCCGAACAGCGCGTTTTATGAGGCGCACGGGGATGGGGGGCTTCTTGCTCTTTCAGATACGGTAAGTTACATACACAAAGTTGCGTCAGACGTTCCAGTCATTCTGGACGCAAAACGGGCGGACATTGGGAACACGAACGACGGATATGTTGAAGCCGTTTTTGACCGCTTGGGAATGGACGCGCTTACCGTTCATCCGTACTTGGGCAGAGAAGCACTGGAGCCGTTTTTGGCTCGCAGTGAGAAAGGGATTATCGTTCTTTGCAAGACCTCTAATCCTGGGGCGGGAGAATTTCAGGATATGCTGGTTGACGGAGAGCCTCTCTACAAAATAGTCGCAAAGCACGTATCAGAAAAGTGGAACAAAAACGGAAACTGCGGGCTTGTCGTGGGCGCCACATATCCGGATGACCTGAAAAAAGTGCGCGCAATAGTCGGCGATATGCCGATACTGATTCCTGGGATTGGCGCGCAAGGAGGAGACCTTGAGCGCGCGGTTCTGGCCGGGAAAAATAGCCGCGGACGCGGAATGATTATAAGTGTTTCTCGCGCGGTTCTTTTCGCTTCCGACGGGTCAGGTTTTGCGGGTGCGGCGCGCGAGAAAGCAATTGAACTCGATAGCGCGATTCGGAAAGCAATATAGAATCTCTAACATATGACCGAACAGGAAGTCTTATCAGTCTTGGAGAAAGTCGGCGCGTTCAGAGCGGGGCATTTTGTTCTTACATCCGGCCTTCACAGCGGTTCCTATATTTTGAAAGACGCTATGTACGCGTTTACTAAAGAAACATCGCAGATATGCCTCGCAATGGCGGAGCGGTTTAAAAATGCAGGTATTGAAGCGGTGATTGGTCCCGCGATAGGGGGAGCTATTCTTGCCCAATGGGTGGCCTATCACCTGTCCCAATTGACGAGTAGCGAAGTAAACGGTGTTTTTGCTGAGAAAGACCTGCCTGCGCAGCCTGCCCGCGCAGGCGGGGCAGGCGGCCAAGGCGGCTTCATAATTAAGCGCGGGTACGACAAAGTGATTGCGGGCAAGAAGACGCTCGTGGTTGAAGATTTGACTACCACCGGCGGCTCAATAAAGAAAGTTGTTGATTCAGCGCGGATGTGCGGGGCGGACATTAGAGGTGCAATTGCAATTTGCAACCGAGGGGAAGTGAAAGCCGGAGATGCGGGTAATCCGCCGGAGTTCGTATCTCTAGTTGAGCTTAATTTGGAATCTTGGGAGGCAGATAAATGCGAGCTTTGCGAGAAGGGAATTCCAGTCAACACTGATATAGGGCATGGAAGAGAGTTTTTATCCCTGAAAAAGTGACCTAAGAACACTCGTGTTATAATCGCCGCTACATTATTAATCATTAATAGAAAGAAGAGATGGTCGCGCTTCAGGTCGCGTAATTGTGGACGGTGCGCGACACGAGCTCCAAGAGCGATTCTGGTGAATCGTCCGCAGATGATTCAGTAGAATCACCCCGGGCTCGATTGCGCGGCATGATTTCGCTAAATTATATGCAAAAAACTGTATTGTGGGTTCTCGCGGTTTTAATAGTTGCAGGCGGGTGGTTTCTTTTCACCACTGACTCCAGCAAAACGCCCGAATCTTCTCGAAGCGTCGCGGAGCAAGCAGGGTACGCGAACACTAATGCTCCGGAAAATTCTGCTAAGACATCGGATAATACTATGGCCGGCGCGACAGATTCGACGGATACGACAGGTTCGTCGCAGGCGGGAGATACTGTTGTTCCCGCTACAGTTATCACGTATACAGACGCGGGCTTTAATCCTTCTTCAGTAACAATCAAGAAAGGGCAAGTAGTTCGGTGGATGAACAATTCCGGTGCAAGCGTGTGGCCGGCTTCAGCAGTTCACCCGACGCACGGCTTATATCCTCAAAAGTCCTCTTCTGATTGTCTCGGAAGCTCATTTGACGCTTGTCGCGGGCTCGCGAAAGGAGAATCTTGGGATTTTATTTTCAATCTTGTCGGAGATTGGAAATTTCACGACCATCTCAATGTATCTAAGACAGGCGTAGTAAAAGTCACGGAATAGTCCAAAATGGCAAGATTCCCCGAGGTGCGACCTTGGGGTCGACCCGGGGGTTTCTCAGTCAGTTCATGCGAAGGAAGGAGTAAATATCCTCCACGGCTTTCACCGCATCTCCAGACGCGATGTTGTTCTGGTGGTACTTTCCATTTGTGCAATCACCCGCGGCCCAAACTCGAGAATTGCCGGAACCGATGACGCCTGCACGCTGGGTAAGAGGGTCTACAATTATTTGTCCTATCTTGTTCAATATTATCGAGTCTTTAAGCCACGACGTGTTTGGTAATAGTCCGATCTCGACAAAAATTCCCTCGACGGGAAGGATATCTTCAGTTCCAGCAGGGTTCTTCCATTTAAGACCTGTAACAAATTTCCCCCCGATTACTTCAGTTGGTATCGCGTTTTTTATGACGCGTATATTCGGGTGAGCAAGCACAGCGCGCACGATTATTTCGTCGGCTCGAAATGCGCCACTCCTGATTAAAAGCGTTACAGTTTTGCAATATGCAAGAAGTTGAGCGGATGTTTCAAAAGCTGCGTTTCCACCTCCGATAACGGCAACATCCTTGCCCTCGAAAAGAGGCCCATCGCATGTCGCGCAGTACGTTAGTCCTTTCTGGTCATATTCTATGGCTCCGGGAATCTCGAGCTTCCTTCGAGTAGCGCCCGGAGCAAGAAGGAGAGAGCCAGCTTCGTATATCCTTCCGCTTTCCAGCGCGACTGTGACTTTCTCCTTGTCTTGCGTGAATGAAACAGCTTCTTCTGGAAAAACAATTGAAAGGGAATCGCCCGCGTAACTTTCGACATGTTTGCGCAAATTCTCCGCGAGGTCTCGTCCGGAAATAACTGGGGTGCCGATCCAATTCTGAATCTCGCTTGAAACGCTGCTTTGCCCCCCCCACTCTTTTACAACCAAAACAGTTTTTAGGCGCTTGCGCGCTGCGTAAACGCCTGCCGAAGCGCCCGCCGGACCCCCTCCAACAATAATTAAATCAAGCATACCTTAAGCCGGTAGCTTGCAGCTTGTCGCCTATGGCTAATCCAAAATTCATAATGCGTTTCTATTTCAGCTACCGGCTTCGGGCTACCAGCTTCAAGCTAATTACTATTTTCGTCGCAAGAAGGAAGGAAGCCCGCTCCATGTCTCGTCATCGGGAGAAACGGACTCGGCATTCCCGCGTCCAGAATGCTTCGAGGCATCCTTGCCGTTTTTTTCCTTTGCGGGCTTCTGGTGTGAGGAGTCCGTTGCTTTTTCTGGCTCAACAACTTTCTCATCTTCATCATTGGTGATTGAGCGAGACACCGGAGGAACATCCTTGTCCTTTTTAGCGGCTAGCCGCGAAGATGCGGGGAAGAGAGATACGCGCGCTCCTTCTGGGAATCCTGTAGCTATAACCGTTACGCGCACCTCGCCCTTTTTTAGAGAGCCGTCTGTAACTGCGCCGAAGATAACTTTTGCATCCGGGTCGATAGCTTCCGTAATGACATTGGCCGCATCCTGCACCTCGAGCATTCCGAGGTCGTCTCCGCCGGCAATCGAGAAGAGCACGCCTTTGGCGCCGTTGATTGAAACCTCAAGAAGCGGGGAATTGATGGCATTCCTAGCGGCGACCTCGGCGCGCTTCTCTCCGCTAGCTATTCCGATTCCCATGAGTGCGGAGCCGGCGTTCTGCATAATTGTGCGTACGTCTGCGAAGTCGACGTTGATGATGCCTGTCGTGGTTATAAGGTCTGAAATTCCTTCCACCGCTTGCTTTAGGATGTCGTCGCACATGGCGAAAGCGTTCTTGATGCCAGTTTCACGGCTTACTATAGCCAAGAGTTTGTCGTTAGGTATAATAATTAGCGCGTCGACGGCTTTACGGAGCTCCGACATGCCGTGCTCCGCGAGCCGCATTCTTTGCGCGCCCTCAAATCCAAAGGGCCTGGTAACAACCCCCACTGTGAGCGCTCCAAGTTCGCGGGCGATTTTGGCGATGATAGGAGCGGCTCCGGTTCCGGTTCCTCCGCCCATTCCGCAAGTTATAAACACCATGTCGGAGCCTTTCAATGCGTCCTGTATTTCCTCTCGAGTCTCATCCGCCGCTTGACGGCCCATATCGGCATTCATTCCCGTCCCAAGTCCGCGAGTCAGGGTTTTGCCAATGTGGATTCTTCTTTTTGATTTTGATTTGTGCAAGTCCTGCGCATCAGTGTTAACCGAGATAAAATCAACGCCTTGCACATGAGAGGATATCATGTGATTGATGGCATTTCCCCCTGAACCCCCCACGCCGATGACTCGAATTCTCGCAAACGTCTCAATGTCCGGCTTCAC
>JBBUFE010000005.1:0-28925 GCA_038056635.1 Patescibacteria group bacterium | reverse complement strand
CGAGCGCGTTGCCTGTTTAATCGCTTCTCCCGCCCGGTCAATCATCTCTTGGAGCGAATGTCCGCCCTGCGCGATGTCTTCCCTATATGCAAGGCGGCAGAGGCCGTAAGCGACTGCCCATGTTGCGTCCACGGCTCCCGTACGCGACAGGTTTCCGATAAGCCCTATTTGAGACGGCAGTTTTAAAATTGTGCGCGCAATATCTGCGGCGCTTGCAAGGCCTGAACCGCCGCCTGTTATTACAATACCCGCAGGCAAAAGCCGCTGCCTTTCAATTGATTTAAGATGCGCGTTGATGAGAGCGAACATATCTTTGAGACGGGAGGCGATTATGAAGCTCATTTTTTTGGGAGGTATATCGCTTCCTGTAACTGCTCCTCGCTTCATCTGTTCGGCCTCGGAAGGAGGTATCTGAAATGAAAGCGCAATGGCGTTCGTTATGTCAGTGGAGCCCGCTGGGAAAACTTTAACCGAAATCGGGATGTCGTTGTCGAAGACCGCGATGGAAAGTGTTTCCGCTCCGATGTTCGCCAAAACCGCCCCCGCCGTTTTTTGCGCTTTGGAGAGAGTGACTAAACTTGCGGCCAGGGGCGATGCCATGACTCCCTCGACTTCTACGCCTGCCGATTCAACTGCTTCCACCAAATTGTCGTAATGCTGTGCGAGCATGGTAACGAGAAGAGTATCCACAGCGAGCCTGGTTCCCTGAAGGCCATCGGGATTGCCGAGAACTTTCACGCCGTCTACCCGGTACTGAAGCGGTATCGTATGTATGACTTTTCGGTTCGTTAACTTCTGCGAAGCCTTTTTCTCGCTCTCGCGCAAAGCGCGCGAAATTTCACGCTCCATTACTATCCCGCCAGACGGGGTAAGAGTGATTTCAGCCGTTGAGCGGATTTCGTCCAAGCCGAGCCCTCCCATCGCGACGCACGCGCTTTTTATAGAGACTTTTGCAGTTTGCGACGCGCGCGCAAGGGCCTCGCGGACGCTTTTAGCGGTTTCATTAATATCAATGATGTAGCCATACCGCATGCCTTTTGATGCCGCGCTTCCAGTTCCAAGTATTAGCATTGGCAGTTCCGGATTTTCTGGAGGAGATGCAATAACCACTTTCACGTGAGAGGTGCCGATGTCAATTCCAGTATAGAACTTTCTCATCGCTTACCATTGTAGCCTGTATTTGAGGCTCACAAAGTGTCCATGTGCGTGGATAAAAGGCTTTCCCTCAAAGTGTTGCGATATGCCATAGTTGTATATATTGTACAACGCTATGGTATATAAGGGGGTTCAAAAACCCGTACCTCACGCAGGATTGCTCTATGTCACTGGATGAAAACCGAATTTCTTCAAGGTATTTCTTTCCAGTTTTTCCATAGCGGTGCCGTGTCGAAATCCTCGGAGATGAAGACATCCGTGTATGAACAAAAGTGCGATTCGCGCGCGCGCGCTTATGCCCGCGACTTTTGCTTCGCGCTCTGCTTTCCGGACATTCAGGAAAATTTCTCCCTCATGTTTGGAGAGAGGAAATGAGAGTACGTTTGCAGGATAATCTTTTTTTTTCTCCTTCGCCGCATACTTCGCGGCTTGTCGTGAGGATGGAAGCGAGGAGAACCCTGCGAAGCCCTGGCGAAGCAGGGCAGATTGACTTCGGAGAACTCCGCTCTGATACCTCGGAGTGAGGCTCCGAGGAGCTTCGCTATACTCGCGATTTATTCGGCGTGAAAGCGCGTCTCCGCAGAGCACTAGTGATAAATTATAGCCACTCTTCAAAATGTCTTTCGCTGTCTTTTCAAATGGTACAGAAGGCGGGTTCCCGCGCACCGTGCAGGTTATTTCAACTGTCATGAGAGGCACCAAGCCCTAGCGAGCGCTTGGAGTTCCTTCGCCTGCCCCGCCTGCGCGGGCAGGCTGCGCGGGCAGGCTCCGACGCGCGCCCGGAAGCGCGCCCGAATGCGATTCACGCGCAGATGCTCCCCTGCGGACCGGAGTTTCAGATATTTTCCCCTCTTTTATAAGCCGGCTATACTCGAGGCGTCGTTTTATAAGTTTAAGCGCGCGCTTTTTCTTTACAATCTTTGATGCATCGCGGGCAAAATAGCGGTTAGCGCGAGCATTCCTTATCATGCCTGTGCCTTGTACGCGGCGGCTGAATTTCCGAATAGTCGAGAGCGCGCTTTCGTTCCCGCTTTTGGTTACTTCCGCATTAATCATTGGCAGGACTATAGCACCACGCGCGATTTAGAGCAAATCGCGTTTAGTGTATATAGTATATGGTATCTAGTATTTAGTATGAATTTAATACAAAATACGATATACAAAATACGAAATACGCCCTACGCGACAGCGACTGCCCTGTGCCGTTTGAGATAATTTGTCAGTTCGGGAAGTTGAATCGCATTCTGTGAATTGGTCGCGACTTCGCGAACGAGAACTGTTCCTTCCATCGCTTCTTTGTGCCCCATGATTAGTATGTAAGGAACTGCAAAGCTTCTGGCTTCCGCCATTTGCTCGCCGATGCGTTCATGCAGAAGCGACTGATACACGGGTATTTCAGCGCGGCGGAGCATTTCCATAACGGTAAACGCGCGTCTTCGCGCCTCGGGTCCTAGGTGCGCGAAATAAAGCGCCGGAGCTGGATGGGACTCTCGCCTTATCTTCGTACTTCCGCGTATTTCGCAGTTTATCGATATCATTACCGCCGGGCTTGAACCAAAACGCGAGGCCAAAGGGTCGTATCTGCCTCCGGAAGCGAGAGAAATAGAGACCCCTGTTTCTTCGTCCAATGTAGATATTTCAAAAAGCGAATGTGCCCAGCAATCTCGGCTGCCAAGAACTTGCGGATTCAATTCGTACGGCAATCCGAAGACCTCTAAGTACTCCAATAAATCCCAGAACTTTCTTCGCTCTTCTTCGGTCAGATATTCCATTGATTGCGGAGCACGCGATGCCGCAGGGTGCCCCCGCTCAATCAATTGGACCAAAGCGCCAAGAGGGTCTTCTACGACGCGCGGCCGCAGAGTGGGCGAGATGCTGTCGATGTGTTTGCGCAGATAAATTCCCACATCGCGGACGAAGCGATTTGAAGAATCAGATGAACCGATGCTATTTATGGAAAGAATTCGTTTTTTTATTCCCGCCTCTGCCGAAATGGCATCTGCCACAACTATGAGAAGCGCTTCCGCGATTGCACCCGATGCGCCGATGACGTGCAGTTCAAGCGCGGAGGTGGGGATGTTTGAGCGTTCTCTGGAAGGTCCTGCGGTATGCCGCCACACAAGCAATGTTCCGCCTTCTCGAGTGCAGGAAATACATCGTTTTGCCGATGTAACAAGAGCGCGTTCATCCCGCCTTGCGAAAGATATTTCTGATTCGCACTCCGCGATGGTATTTATGCGGCGCACCTCCTTTGGTTTCTGTTTTGCTAGCGCCGCTTCTTCTTTTGTTCGCACGGAGCGCGGGGTTTCTTCAAGCGACTTGAATCCGTAGTATTCCGCGGTGTTAATGGCAGAAGCGAGAAAGCCTGCGGTAGTTCGATGCTCTGTGTTTTTAAGTAGGAACATGTGTTGGTTTTTGTTAGCGAATAAAATGAGCTTAGAAAATCTTATCGTGGCTAGCGAGGGCTATCGCGTCTGCCTTCGGCAGACATGATGCCCGAGCGAAGACACGATATGCTCCCGGCATACATCCTGTTAAATTCCGCCGAAGGCGGACCTGCCCATGACAAGATTTAACAGAGTTTGAAAAATATATTCGCATACGCTTATTGTTTTTCTGAATACCTCACCTGTCCCGGAAAGACGCTTATCATTTTCAGAGGGAAAAGCCGGGCGTCAACGCGCCCGGTGATATCTGCTTGCGGTAATTTTCCCCACAAGCGCGAATCTGCGGAAACATGGCGATTGTCTCCAAGGACGAAATATTCGCCGGCGCCGAGTATTACCTCCAGACGGTCGCCGGGGGAAGCGTTTTTCGATTCGACATACGGCTCGTCCAACGCGAACCCTAGGGGGTATTCGGCATTTACTATTGTCACTTTCGAGCCTGAAACCTTAACGGTTTCGCCAGGGAGCCCGATAATACGTTTTATAAGCGAACGGCCTGTGTCTTGCGGAAGCCTGAAAACGATTACGTCGCCCCGCTCAGGTTCTTTAATCGCGTAAACAAGCTTGTCTATTATTAGATACTGCCAATCAAAGAAGGTCGGCTCCATTGAGGCGCCAGAAACTACGTAGGGAGCTGCGATAAAGAACCGCAGGAAGAGCGCCAAGCCGAGCGCAAGCACCGTATATCCGAATAGGGAACGGGAAGAAGCGGAAGGAAGCTCCGATGATGAGATGTTACCTTTCAAATTCATCCCTGACTCATCCATGTGCGAATAGTCTACTCTAGTTGTGCCATTGACACCAAATGTTTGCGGTGTTGTACCGCAAATAATGTATGGAGTATGGAGTATGAAGTATGGAGGAAAGGAAAAAAGTACGGAGTACAGAGTATTGAGTATGGAGGGGAAAATACAAAACACGAATTTCTAGTTCCGCCATACATGATGCGCCATACACGATACTAAATACTGTATACTGTCCCTCTATGGCTTGGGTAATTGTCGGGTTGGGAAATCCTGGAGATGAATTTGAAGGCACTAGGCACAACACCGGCAGAATGGCGGTGGAAGATTTTGCAAGGACGGCAAAATTGAGCGAATGGCGCGGGGACAAGAAGTCAAAATCGCTTGTATCTCGAGGGTTGATAGGAAAGACGCTTGTTGCACTTGTCCTTCCGAATACATTTATGAATAAATCCGGGCTTGCTGTTTCAAAATTTGTAAAAAGCGCAAAGAGCGCGGAGCGTTTGGCGGTTGTATACGACGACCTGGACCTTCCTCTTGGCAGTATGAAAATTTCGTTCAATCGAGGGAGCGGGGGACACAAAGGAATTGAATCTATTATGCGCGCGATTAAGACCAAAAAATTTGCGCGAGTGCGTATTGGCGTTTCTCATTCAACGGCGTCGGGCGCTATCAGGAAACCAGTTGGAGAAAAAGTAATCGTCAACTTTATTCTTACAAAATTTAAAGCACACGAGTCTGATGAATTGAAAAGGGTATTTAAGAAAGTTACGCGCGCGCTAGAAACAATTGCGACTGATGGATTGGGCCGAGCGATGAATGAATTCAATTAAATAGTTAGTAGAAAGTAGTTAGTAGTAAAATGCAAAAGTTCTGCACCATGATTTTTTCTACAGACTACTTACTGCTAACTACAAACTACCCCGCTGGTTTCAGGGTCATCCTCCTCTCCTTCGATTCGAAGAAGGTAATGATGAACGGATAAACTTTTCCGAGCTCTAACTTTGCGCGCAGGTCGGCTTCGCTTGCGAATTCCGATATGTGGACCAATCCTGCAACACCCTCTTCAATAGAGGCGAGCGCGCCGTGTTTGTTGTACTTAATCACTACCGCATCAACCTTTTGGTCTTTCTTGTACTTTTGAGATGCGGAAATCCACGGGTCGTCTAGGAGAGCTTTGATAGAGAGCGACACTTTGTTGGCTTTAATTTCAATAACCTTTACTTTCACTTGTTCTCCAACTTTGTATCTTGTTTTTGGATTTTCAACGAGCGCCCAGTCCATTTCAGAAATGTGGACTAGCCCCTCAAGCCCTTCTTCCAATTTTACAAAGACACCGAACTCCGTGGCTCCCGTGATAACACCTCCAAATACGTCGCCGACATGATATTTCTCGACGAGCGACGAGCGTTCAGATGTTCCCGCTCCTTTTTCGCTGAAAATAAGCTTCTGTTCCTTCGGGTTAGCGGTGATAATCATGACCTCAATCTTCTGCCCTGCCATTTTCTTTAACTCCGCAAAAATCTTATCTTTGTCGCCGTCCTCTACCCGCGGATAATGCGCTGGAGCAAGCTGGGAAGCCGGCAAGAAGCCCTGGATGCCGTTCCAATTTATTATCAACCCGCCCTTATTTGCATCCGCAATCTGGACCTCAAACGAGGTTTTCTTCAGCATCGCTGATTCAGCCTCGTTCCATATAAGCGCCTGGCGAGCCTCGCGCAGGCTTAGCTCAATGTATCCGTCGGCATTATCGGTCCCGACAACTTTTGCCGTGACAGTGTCGCCGATGTTGACGTTCTTTAGCGTTTCGCGCGCGGATAGATACTCGCGCCCGTAAATAATTCCTGTTCCATACGGATGCAAATCGACAAACACTCGGGCGCGCCCGACTGCTATTACAGGACCCTCTACTACATCGTCAGTTCCTGGAGTTTCCGGTGATGTGCGGAGAAGTTCCGCCATCGGTCCGTCTACAGGCGAATCAGCAGATTCGCGGCTTGGCCCAGATGACAAATCCATCGGTCCTTCTTTTTCTTCGTCGAAACTGTGCTCAGTTTCGACGCGATTTTTGCTCCTTGGAGTACCAAGGAAAAAATCGCCTATTGCCTGGTCCTTGTTGCTCTCTGTTTTTTCCTGTTCCGATTCTTCAGTTTTTTTTGTATTTGCAATCATGTGTTTTTGCGCTCGGTGCTTTCTGCTCCTCCCGTTTCAGTAAACCGAGCATCTTGACTCATATGGGTCAAAGGTGCTTGGTCAATTGGCAGAAAAGTATAAACCGCCCGCTCCATTAATTGATTAATCGCCGGATGGCGTAGGCACAATATACAGGATATTTACCCTACACGCAAGTTACATCTGCTATAATGCTTTCACTACCCCAGTAGCAAAACTCTCAGCATCTTATCTTGTACCAACTAATACTCTCGCACATACAACATAAATTTGCATATGGATTATTCGCTGAGTTTGCTACGGGGTGTAAGATTTTCTAAACTCGTTGCACTCGTTAACAAAATCTAACATGATTCTTACCTACCACGAAGGCTCATGCGTACGCATAAGCGCGGGGGATACGACCCTCGTACTCGGGCCTGTTTCAAAGCAGTCCAAAGGTTTCAAGCCGACGAATTTTGGCGCGGACGCGGCTTTTGTCTCTCTCAATCACGCGGACATGAATGGCGTTGAGGAGGCAGGACGCGGCGATAAGAAACCTTTTGCCGTGATGGGGCCGGGAGAATACGAGGTTAAAGATGTTACGGCGAGCGGCTTTCCATCTAAATCATCTTATGGGGGAAGTGAAAAGATAAATACTGTTTACTCATTGCATTTTGACGGTTTGTCGGTTCTATATCTTGGCGCGCTTGAAGACGCCAATCTTCCAAAGGAGATTTTGGAAATGGATTCGCCGGATATTTTAATTATTCCTGTCGGAGGCAAGGGAGCGCTTTCTCCGGCAGAAGCGCAAAAACTCGCAGTAAAGCTAGAAGCAAAAATAATCATTCCGATTCTTTATGACGACAAAACTCTAAAGCAGTTTTTGAAGGAATCCGGGGAAGAAGGAACGAAACCGGTTGAGAAACTCACTTTGAAACCGCGCGATGTAATCGGAAAGGAAAACGAAGTGGTGGTACTAAGTCAGTAGTCAGTAGCAAGTAAAGAAACTATGCAAATCTCGGATAAACTTATATCCACTACTAACTACTGACTACTCACTAGCTCTTATGGTTCTACAAAAAGCAGTGGACAATCTGAAGAATCGTCCGAAGGATGAGCGCAAGGCGGTTGCGGGAGGCATCGCTGTGCTGATAGTCGCCATTCTTCTCGTCGGCTGGATAGTGCATTTTTTCAAGAAGATACAAAGCGGAGGCGTGCAAATTGAGCAAATAGGAAGCGGCTTGAAGGGGCAATTTGACATTTCGCCGATAACCGAAGCCCAAAAGCAACTGGTGGAAAGTTACAAGGATACGACGGATGAACTGAAAGCCATACGCGACCAAGCGGCGCAACAGCAGGCGCGGAACGGGCAGTAAATAGGATCCGCAGTCGGAAATGCGTGCATCATCCGATGTTTTTTGATATAATTAACGCATTATGGCTCGCAAGAATGACGAAAAAGGCGGTGGAAAAGAGCCAAGTTCTGCTCCTGCGCGAGCCACAGCGGGAATAATTTCGAGAAATATCACAACTGAAATGCGCGAGTCGTATCTCGACTACGCGATGTCCGTCATCACACAGCGCGCGCTTCCCGATGTTCGCGATGGACTGAAGCCGGTGCACCGGCGAATATTATTTGCGATGCAGGAAGCGGGGTTATCCGCAAACGCAAAGACGCGCAAATCGGCGACTGTCGTCGGAGACGTAATCGGCAAATACCACCCGCACGGCGATGTCGCCGTATACGACTCAATGGTGAAGATGGCCCAGGATTTTACGATGCGCTATCCGCTAATTATCGGGCAAGGAAATTTTGGCAGTATTGACGGCGACCCTGCCGCGGCGTATCGCTACACAGAGGCGAAGATGTCTCGCTTGGCATCTTTAATGATGAATGACATAGATAGAGATACGGTAGAATTTCTCCCGAATTACGACAACACAAAGCGAGAGCCGTCAGTTTTACCCGCGGCGTTCCCGAATCTTCTTGCAAACGGCACTCTCGGTATCGCCGTCGGAATGGCGACGAATATTCCTCCGCACAACATTCGCGAGGTATGCGAGGCGGCGATTCATCTTATTGAAAATGGGGATGCGACAACCGACGACCTGTTGAAATTCGTGCAAGGTCCAGATTTCCCGACAGGATGCATCGCATTCAATGAAAAAGACATCGCGCACGCGTATGCCACGGGCCGGGGTGGCGTGGTCGTCCGCGGAAACGCAGAGATTTCTGAAGGGAAGAAAGGGGATTGCCAGATTGTTGTTACATCTATTCCGTTTCGTGTTAACAAATCCGACCTTTTGACGAAGATTGCCGACCTTGTGCATGAGAAGAAAATAGAAGGAATCAGAGACATTCGCGACGAATCCACCAAAGACATTCGCGTCGTGATAGAACTTAAAGGAAACGCGCATCCGCAGACGGTTCTTAACTATTTGTATAAGCACACCCAGCTTGAAGAAACGTTCCACTACAACGTTGTCGCTCTTGTGGACGGCGTACCGCAGACGCTCTCGCTAAAAGCGCTGATTGAATATTTTATTGAGCATCGCAAAGAAGTTGTTACGAGACGCGCGAAATTTGATTTGAAGAGAGCGGAGGAGCGCGAGCATATACTGCTCGGCCTTTCAAAAGCGCTTGACCACATAGATAAAGTGATAGCGCTGATAAAAAAGAGTGCGGATGTGGACTCTGCGCGCCTTGCGCTTATGAAGACCTTCAAGTTTTCCGAGCTGCAGGCAAACGCAATTCTTGAAATGCGCCTGCAAAAACTCGCGGGACTTGAGAGAAAGAAAATAGAAAATGAGCTGAAGGAAGTCCAAGCAACAATTCAATACCTCGCATCGCTTTTGAGGAGCGTGAAAAAACTGATGGAAGTTATCACAAAAGAAATACGCGATGTTATAGAAAAATACGGAGATTTGCGCAGGACAAAAATAATGAAGCGCGCGGCGACGATTCTTTCTGCGGAAGATTTGGTCGCGGACGAGGACAGCGTTCTCGTTCTAACTGCTGGCGGCTACATCAAACGGACGAATCCGAACGAATACCGGCGGCAGAAACGCGGCGGCATAGGCGTTATGGATTTGGACACAAAGGAAGAGGACTTTGTGACTCAATTCCTTACAGCGAGCGCGCACAACGACATTCTTTTCTTTTCTGACAGGGGCAAGGCATACCAGCTCAAAATGTACGACTTGCCGGAAGGCAAGCGCGCGACAAAAGGCAAGTCAATTATGAACTTCCTCTCGCTTGAACAAGGAGAAACTGTTACATCGGTTCTTGCGATGCCGAAGGAGCTCAAAGCCATTGAAGGACTCTCGCTCGTATTGGCGACTAAAAACGGCACGGTGAAGAAAGTTTCGGCCGACAAATTCCGAGATGTGCGCCGGAGCGGATTAATTTCAATTTCGCTGGATAAAGGGGACGCGCTCATTTGCGCGCGGTTTGCGCACAAGGGCGACGATGTCGTACTCACGACTTCCAAAGGCCAGTCTATTCGTTTCAAAGAATCGGCCGTGCGCGAGATGGGGCGGCAGGCAGGCGGGGTCCGCGGAATTAAGCTTCGCACTGGAGATTTTGTCGTTGGTTTCGACACAGTGCCGGCTTCCGGAGGAAAGACTGCCGAACTTTTGGTTCTTTCTTCCACCGGCTATGGGAAGAAAACCAAACTTGGAGAATACAAAACGCAGGGAAGAGGAGGGTCTGGCATAAAAACAATGTCTATCACAGCAAAGACGAAACAATTGGTTGGTGCAGCCGTTGTCGGAGGGAGCGGGGAATCGGCGAAACAGGGTGAACTGGTCGCGATGTCGCAAAAAGGGACTGCCATAAGGATTGGCTTGGACGAAATACCGACCTTGAGCCGAGCAACACAGGGAGTAAGAGTTATGAAGCTCCGCGAAAACGACAAGGTCGCGTCTTTTGTCGTTTTTCCTTCTGACGATGAGAAAGTGAGGGAATAATATTTATGCTTGAGACTTCTAGATTGAGAGCGATACGGGAATTACCCTTAGCAAAAAGTGAATATGGCATAGAAGATTTCGAAAGACTCACCCCCGCGGAGAGAATCGGTTTAAGTGAGCCGAAAGTATATATTACTAGTGGAGACAAACAAAAATTAGAGGTGACGATGGCAGTGGCAATTTTGGCGAACTCTGGAAAAAATCGCGAGTCGATTATCCAAACGTTTCTGAAACAGTTCAATCTGAACGCAGAGCTATACGGTAAGGAAAATCCCCGGGGCATTTTTTTGAAATTTCCTCCAGATACCGCAAAAGAAAACGTCGTTAAGGATGTAATTTATTGTATTTTGGGCGTTAACCAAGAAAACAGAGTCTACTTTTTCGCGGACGTGAAAAATTACATGAACTTGTTGTCTGGTGCGTGCAAAGAGACTGTTTCTCAAGTGGAAAGGCAGAGAAAAGAATTTCCCTTAGAGCATCCGGAAGAATTTCCTGGACTCGGAGAAACGCTTGACGAAATCATCAAATACTCTCGAGTTGAGGCAATAGATATTTTCAAAAAGGGCAAAATACCCCCAATGTTTTCTGGGATTGGAAGAACCACAAACAAGGAACAATTATTGCTAGCAGAAGCGCTTTCCATGATTGTTCCGGCACTCAATGGAAGGCAGAACGTGGCTCAAATAGCCCGCGAGCGTAGAAAGCCTGTCGATGTCGCAAGAAGTTTGCTAACGAACAGAAATACAAGTCCTCTTGCGCCACCAATGTTTGCTTTGGTAAATGAACGTTTAAAGAAGGGCAACTGATTCGTTTTCTGTTTCCCCAGCAGACGCGGCTTAATGCTAAAAAAGAGTTCGAGGCGTTATATAATGATAGAGATGCAAACGGCTAAGCAACTAAGGGGACAAGCCGGACACCTGCGTTTTGCCCACCCGGCGCGTAATGTCGCGGCGCTCGGTATTCAGCCGGGAATGAAAGTCGCGGATTTCGGCTCCGGAAGCGGGGCGTATGTGCTTGCAATTGCAGAAGCGCTTTGCAACAGCGGGCGAGTTTATGCAATAGATGTACAGAGGGACCTTTTGCGGCGAACGAAAAACGAGAGCCATAAGCGAGGATTTAAAAATGTAGATGTGATATGGGGCGACCTTGAGCGAAATGGCGGTTCAAAAATTGCGGATGGCGCCTTAGATATGGTTCTTATTTCTAACCTCTTGTTTCAAGTTACAGAAAAGAAAGTCTTGATAGAGGAGGCCTTGCGCATACTGCGCCCGCAAGGCAGATTGGTGATTATTGATTGGAGCGATTCTTATGGAGGAACAGGTCCAATCAAGCAGGATGTCGTTACGAAAGAGACAGCACTTTCACTTTGCAGAGCATCTGGGCTCGAGCTCGTTCGCGAATTTCAAGCCGGGGCGCATCATTACGGGTTGATATTTTCTTGACAAAATTTAACATGAATCCCGTTAGAAGTCGCGGACGACGAAATACAATATAATTATGATTATCGGCATTATCAGATTTAATCAAGTAGCGTCTGGAAACCGCTTTGTTTCCGCGTCCTACTTCTAACGGGATGAAAAATCACTCCGTATTCCAGATTGCCATCCTCATAATATTCGGCGCGCTTGCGATAGTCGGCGTTCTGGTTTTTGCTATCGCGGTCGGCGGCGGCAGCGGCAACACTGTCGGCAGAGTCGAGATATGGGGGACTTTGAGCGAGAAGGCGTTTTCTAAATACATACTTCAGATATCAGAGACCGACCAAAGATTTGCTCAAGTCGTATATTTGCAAAAAGATCCCGCGACATATGAATCAGACCTCACAAATGCTCTCGCGGTTGGAGGCGGCCCAGACATCTTTCTTCTTCGGCAGGATTTCGTAATACGCAACGCTGGAAAAGTCATACCTTTTGGGTCGATTTTGACGGCTGACCAATTCAGGGCAATGTACGTGGATGCCGGCAACCTATACTTAATAGGTTCTTCTGGCGCCCTTGGCTTGCCTATTTTAGTTGACCCCCTGCTTCTGTATTGGAACAAGGACATGCTAAGCGCCGCAAATTTCGCCAAACCTCCCGCGTACTGGGATGAGATTACAGGCATGGCGCAAGAAATGACTGCGCGCGCCGACTCGGGCAGCATAATAAAAAGCGGGGTTGCGCTCGGGGAATATGCAAACGTGAACAATGCGAAAGACATTTTAAGCGCATTGATTCTCCAGCATGGAGGAAAGATAACCGCAGTGGACATCTCTGGGCGGCTTGTTCCGGCGCTCGTTGCTCAAACGGGCGCGTCTTTGGAAGCCACAGAGAAAGCTTTGCGATTTTTCACGCAATTCTCTGACTCATCAAATGTTTATTATTCATGGAATCGCAGTCTTAAAAACTCACGCTCGGCATTTGCCTCAGGTGATTTGGGCCTTTACATCGGTTTTGGAAGCGAGGAAGCCGTAATTAGAAGCATGAATCCAAATCTTAATTTTGACGCCTCGCCTTTGCCGCAGGTGAGGGGTGGGACGCAGACTGTCGGTGTCGCACGCGTGTATGCTCTTGCCGTTTCGCGCGCAAGCAGAGACTCGGCAGGTTCTCAAACCATCGCATCCCTTTTGGCGTCGCCGGCGACAGGAAAGAATATTTCTTTAGCTCTCGGCATGTCTTCGGCTCTGCGCGATGTCCTAGCACAGCCTGCGGAAGGGATTGACGTTCTGCTCAAAAGAGAGACGCTTATTGCGCGCTCGTGGATTGATCCATATCCAGAAAAGACAGCCGACATCTTTCGCGCTATGATTGAACGCGTTTCCAGCGGCGCCATGCTTTCACGGGACGCAGTACAGCGAGCAAATCAAGAAATGGCAGATGTGTTGGGATTATGATGAATATTATAAGAAAAGTCGGTAATAAGGCGCGGTTGGCAGCAGTGGCGTTTTTTGCCAGTGTAATTGTTGCACATGCAGATTCGACATTAGGAAACCCTCTTAAGCCCGAATTTAGCACGGTACCTGATTTTATTGCGGGTGTTCTAAGGGTAGTCGTAATGATAGCGCTTCCAATTATCACGCTGTTTATTGTAATTGCGGGATTTAGATTTATTTGGGCGCAAGGAAATCAGAGCGAACTTACTGAAGCTAAAAAGAACTTCGTTTATGTTCTCATTGGCTCTCTTCTGATAATGGGGTCATGGGCGCTTGTTACATTGATAGCAGGCACAGTAACCCAGCTTGTCGGAAAAAGCTGATTATGTCTCGCTTTTGGCTATTAAGCATCCTGCTTATAATTGCAACTCCTGCAATCGCGCTGGCCGCGCCGCGCACATGGAGCGCGCTTGTTGATACGCTGGTCTCACTAATGAACAAGGGCGTCGCTACGCTGATTACATTCGGTTTCGCAGTATATTTTTACGGCCTGTGGTCAAACATTTTGAAATTTGGCGAGGAAAGTGACGCGGAAAAAAAGAAGACATATTTCTTTTGGGGCATAATTATACTTTTCGTAATGGTGTCGCTGATTGGCATTCTCCGGATTATGCAGAACACTCTGTTTGACAGCGAGGCCATTCCGAATTCCGGTCCGGGTTTCATTGCGCGCTGTCCAGGCGGGAAGTGTTAATCAGGGATGGCATTTAAACAAAGCATGCAGACGGCAATAACAAGAGAAATCGGTATAATGGCCACAGCAACGGTGCTCTTGCCTTGGAGCGCGGGAGCTTTCACGCTTGAGCAGGCATTGGGTTACTTTAATATTGTCATCGGCCTTCTTTTGACAGCGTCCGTGCTATCTTATACCGTTGGAATGATTATTTGGGCGACAAGATACGGCACGTGGCCGAGAGAAGAGGGCTTCCCGTTTATGCAATTCGGCATTACGACTCTTTTTGTACTTAGCGTTCTTCTGGCCCTGATACACTGGCTTTTGAAAAACACCTCGACCGTTCTGTATGTGCTGGCTTTTATAGTTTTATTGTTGTGCGGAATACTGGCAGTACATTTACTTAAGGGTAAGAAGAAGGAGGAAAGAGGGAGGTATTGGGATTGGGAATAAAGATTCCTACAGGCAAGCCCCGATGCATTGAACCTTTGTTGGCTCCCTGCCTGCGCAGGCAGGCTCGGCTCGGCAAAGCAAAAGCCAGCCGTCTACAGGTGCCTATCATCACCCGATAGACTGTTAAAAACCATTAGGCCCTTGAACGCCCCTTTATCCACAGGCGTGTTTTAAGCCCATTGTGCTTTTTTCCCTACCCGATACCATTATGGTACTTATATATTAATCAAATAAGCCCCATAATTTATGCGCGCACAAATTACAGGTTTTTCCGCTCTCGCGAGCCTATCTTTATTCCTGCCGGCTTTAGCCGGGGCAGTAACCCTTTTCGACACATTGAGTGTCTTTAGCCTTCTATTAAATGGCTTAATATCTGTCTTTATAGTCCTCGCCGTAGTGGCCTTCTTTTGGGGGTTGATTAAATATCTTTTCTCCACTGGCGGCGAGGCAAAGGAGAAGGGGGATGCGGCTAAGCTCATGATTTGGGGCGTCATCATATTATTCGTAATGGTATCTATCTGGGGCATCATAAGACTTCTGCAGAGCACTTTCCAGGTTACAAATACTACCGCCATTGCTCCCGGGGGGCTTGGAGTTGGAATGTTTGGGATTGGCGGCGGTTCTGGCAGTGGAATACAGATTGGAGTGCAAGGGACTATTCCCCTTTAATAACATATAAGGCGGCTGGCATGGCCGCCGATAAAGCGCCCATGATGCGGGATACTTCTAAGGCAAATTTGTTTGCAGTTCCATTATCATGAATCCCGTTAGAAATTGCAGATAGGCGGAATTGATATATTCTATGAAAGTAATGTTTATTCGAAATAATTATATAGGGAGCCGGCTTGGTAGTCCGGCATCCTATTTCTAACGGGATGAATGCGGCCACAGATATCGTCAGTCGTTTTACAACGGTTCTAATCAAACCAGCGCTCCTCTTGATTTTTACTGCCGGATTTTTTCTTTTCTTGTGGGGGCTTATCATGTTTATTTTCAAGCTCGAGGGGACAGACCATAAGCAGGGCAAGGACCACATGCTTTGGGGAATTATAGGGATGTTCATTATCGTTTCCGTCTATGGAATAATAAATGTTCTAGACAATACCTTTAACCTTCAGAGCACAAATCCTAATGTAGAGCGCATTCAAGATGTCCCGGCGGTAAACTTCGGGAGAACTGGACGATAAGCGCGCATAGTTGGACGAACACTGTTACTCGTGCTTTAAGCGGTGGTAGAAAAAAGGACCGCACAGTTCTTCCCGTCGGTTTTTTTGGCTTTGGACAGAGCGGCGTCAGCCTGTCTAATTGCACCGTCCAGAGTTTGCGCATCATTCTTAGTCGAGGTAACACCGAAACTCATAGTAACTGGTATTATTTTCCCGTCATCTGACCTTATCTGAAGTTTCTCTATTTCCTCTCGAATTCTCTCTATTATTTTTTTAAGAGCTTTATCCTCGTCCAACCCTATGAATCCAAAGACAAACTCCTCGCCTCCATACCTCGCGGCACTATTCCCGTCGCCTCGCATGCCGTCTTTTAGAACTTTGGCAACGGCTTGGAGAACCCTGTCGCCGGTCGGGTGTCCGTAGGCATCGTTGATGAGTTTGAAATTATCTATGTCACCCATAGCAATCGAGATGACCGGCGTCTCATTTGTCCTATGTTTCTCGACGCGGTATAGACTTATAAATGCCTTTTCCATACGCTCTTTGAATGAACGTATATTTTCGAGACCAGTCAGGTCATCTATGGTCGCCAATGCCTTAAGCTTCTCTATCGCTTTTTTGGATTCAAATCCAGCGGCCACTTGAGTACTTTCAGACGTCCATCCCGGCCCAAACTTCTGTGGTGTGCCTAAGTTATCTACAAATCTCCTAATTCTGTCACCAAATCCCTCTTTCATCACCTCATTATACTTTATGAATATGGTTGTGGGTAGGGCGAGACTCGAACTCGCAATCTCTTTCGAGAACACGGTCCTAAGCCGTGCGCGGCTACCAGTTACGCCACCTACCCATGTTTACGGATTATATACTGATTAACTCAAATCAGAAAAAGTGCCTCGTCTAGAATCTGAACGGCTTGGTCAATTTCTTTTCTCTTGACCACAATCGGGGGCATAATGCGCAAGACGTTTTCCTGCGTGCAATTAATGAGCAGTCCGCGTTTAAGGCACTCCTCATAAATTTTCTTTGCGTCAATCTTGAGCAGAACGCCAGCCATTAGCGAAATTCCCCTGACCTCGCGGATTGCGGAATGTTTTTTCATGAGCTCATGCAATTTTTGCAACAAATAATTCCCCATGACCTTAGCGTTATTCAGAAGCCTCTCTTTTTTAATTGCCTCAAATGTGGCGAGAGACGCGGCGCACGCGAGAGGGCTCCCGCCAAAAGTTGTTCCGTGAGAACCGGGTTTCAAGGTATCCGCAATTTTCTCGCTGGCGACCAACGCGCCTATCGGAAACCCTCCTCCTAGCGATTTCGCCAGAGTCATCATATCTGGAAGAATGCCGAAATTTTGGTAGCAAAACATATGGCCGGTACGCCCCATACCAGTCTGAACTTCATCAAAGATGAGAAGTATATCTTTCAGGGTACAGAGGCGCCTTACCTCGGATAGGTATTTCGAATCAACAACGCGAACACCGCCTTCTCCCTGAATCAATTCCAGCATAACCGCGATTGTTTTTGGCGTGATTGCTTTTTCGAGAGCGTCTAAATCATTAAATGGAACTGTCAAAAAACCAGCGGGGAGGGGTTCAAAACCTTTCTGAAACTTTTTCTGTCCTGTGGCCGTTACCGCGGCCAGCGTACGCCCATGAAAGGACCCCGCAAAAGTGATTATTTCATTGCGGCTTGGGTTGCCGAATTTTCTCGCCAGCTTGATAGCCGCTTCATTAGCCTCGGCGCCGGAGTTGCAAAAGAAAACTTTCCCCGGAAATGAGTTACGGATGATTTCTTTTGCTAAAAGCCCCTGCTGTTCGTGATAATAATTATTCGAAACATGAATGAGAACACCGGCCTGTTTCTTTATCGCGCGGACTACGCGCGGGTGGCAGTGCCCAATCCCGCTTACAGCCCATCCAGGGAAAAAATCCAGGTATTTTTTCCCCTCCGCATCCCGTACATGGGCGCCCTTTCCGCGAACAAGAGTGAGCGGAGTCGTGAAATATGTCTGCATTACGTATTTATCGTAGAGACTCAATGTTTTCTTGCTGGCCATGTTAGTTTTTCCTTTGGATTTGCTTAGCGAATAAAGTGAGCTTAGGAAATCTTAAGCCCCGTGAAATCCTTCGCTTCGCGAAGGGGCCGCAAAGCGGCCATTTCACAGGGGTTAAGTACAACTAATTCGCGTTGCTCATAAGTTCTACTAAAAAACAACTTACACCCCCCACCACTTTTGCCATTGGGAAAGCAAAAGTGGTGGGGGATAAAGTATTTGTAATTCGCTTCGCTCATAACAACTTCTTTATTTCTTGACGATTTCCGTGCCTATTCCTTTATCGGTGAATATCTCGAGCAAGAGAGCGTGCCCGATTTTCTCATTAATTATGTGAGTTTTCTTGACACCGCGCTCTAATGCGCGTATGCACGCGTTTACTTTTGGAATCATCCCGCCAGAGACTATCTTAGATTTAATCAACTTCTTTACATCCGCGGCGTTTGCACGCGAAACGAGAGTGCCGGGATTCCTCATGTCTTTCATAATACCTCCCACATTCGTCAAAAGAACAAATTTCACGGCGCCTAAGGCTCCCGCGATTTCTGCGGCAACATTATCCGCATTGATGTTGTACATAAGGGAGTCTTTTTTGCTTGCGCCAAGCGGAGCAATCACAGGAATGATGCCGCTAGCAATCATTTTCTTAATCGCATCGCCGTTGATTTTAGTAATTTCACCCACATATCCCATATCTTGCCCTTCAATATCGGCGTGTTTTTTCACCTCAATCAGACAGTCCTTTCCAGAAAGTGAAATAGCACTGCCTCCAAGCGAGACTATTTCTTGAACAATCTGCTGACTAAGCTTCGTGAGCTCTTCCTCGACGATAGCCATTGTCTTTTTGTCCGTGACGCGCATCCCTTTGACGAACTTCACCTCTCCGCCAAGCTTTTCTATTCTTTTGCTGATGTGCGGGCCTCCTCCGTGCACAAGAATCGGGCGCATGCCCACATAATTCATAAATACTATGTCTTTTAAAACATTGCGGCGGACGGCTTTGTCTGTCATCGCGGCACCTCCGTACTTAATGACGATTGTTTTTCCGTAGAAGCTTTGTATGTATGGCAGGGCTTCAATAAGAGTATCTGCCTTTTTTATTATTTCTTTTTCCATATAACGATCGTGAGATTTATGTATGATACGCCGAATTAAGTTTGACGTATGCAATGGATATATCGCAGGTGTACGCAGTTGCTTCACCCCTCCCAAGGCCGAGGTCAACTGTGATTTTTATATTCTTTTTGGAAAATATTTTATCGAGAACTCCCGGTTTCTTCTTCACCTCGTCGCCATTCTTCAACACAAGCTCTTTGCCAAGATATATCTTCATTTTCCATGGGTCAACATGCGCACTCGACTGACCTGCGGATGATGCGATGCGGCCCCAGTTAGGGTCCGAGCCGTAGAGAGCGCATTTGACAAGATTGGAAGAAGCAATTTTGCGCGCGACTATTCGCGCGTCCTTCTCGTTCTTGGCGCCCAAAACAGATACCTCGACGAACTTGGTTGCGCCCTCGGCATCCTTGACCATTAATTTCGCAAGCGTAAGCAAGACACCTAGAAGTGCGTTTGAGAAAATGAGAAACTCTTTTGATTTTGCAGTGATTTTATTATTCCCCGCCATTCCATTTGCAAGAACCAGCGCCATGTCGTTTGTAGACATGTCGCCGTCGATGGTAATCATATTGAAGGATTTCTGTGTTGCAGAATCCAGCGCTTGGCGAAGCGCCGAAGGCGCAATCACTGCATCCGTTGTTACAAAACAAAGCATAGTCGCATGACGCGAAGCTCCCAACGACATTTCCGGATGTATCATGCCTGCGCCCTTGGCGATAGCTCCGATGCGAATGCGTTTGTTTCCAATCAGAAACTCAACCGCGGACTCTTTAATCGCATGGTCCGTGGTCATAATCCCGCTAGCGGCATTCTTACTTCCTTTATCGCTCAATCCTTTTATAAGACTAGGCACCGCTTTCACAATCTTTTCAATCGGCAAATAATGTCCAATAACGCCAGTGGAAGCGACGCATACATCTCCTTTTCTAAGCCCTAGTCCATTGGCTACCACAGAGGCCATTGTGCGGGAATCCCTAAAACCTTTTTTGCCCGTCATGCAATTGGCAACGCCGGAATTGGCTATAATCGCCTGCGCCCTTCCATCTTTCAAATGCTCGCCATTTATGATGACGCAAGAGGCCTTAACTTTGTTGGTCGTAAAAACGCCCGTTGCATCACAAAGCTTTTCTGAATAAATAAGAGAAAGGTCTTTCGCTCCCGATTTTTTGATTCCGCATGAGATTCCGCTTGCCTTAAATCCTATCGGAGATGTAACACCGCCCTTAATCAATGTCATAAGCCGGCAGTTTCGAGAAAACCGCACATTATGTTCATGTTTTGCACCGCCTGCCCCGCCGCTCCCTTATCCAGATTATCGATAGCAGTGATTATAACCGCAAGTTTTTTCTCTTTGTTAACGCGCAAACCGATGTCGCAGAAATTCGTGTTGACTACATTTTTAATTTCCGGCAAACGCCCCGCGTCATAAACTTTTACAAATGGTTCATTCGCGTAAAACTTCTTGTATATTTTAAGAAGACCTTCCGTGTCAATCTTTTTTGCGAGCTTCACATATATGGTGCTGAATAACCCTCTGTTTATAGGCAATAAATGAGGAATAAACACAACGCTGATTTTACGGCCAGTGGCGGCAGATAGCGCCTGGTCAATCTCCGGAGTATGTTGATGCTCAAATAATTTGTACGCCTTCAGCGACTCATTAACCTCCGGAAATTGAAGCGATTTCTCGGCCCTTCTTCCAGCGCCCGTGACACCGCTTTTCGCGTCAATCTGAATTGAGTCTTCGTCGAATATTTTCTGTTTAAGCCCGGGCAAAAGGCCAAGAATAGAACCAGTCGGATAGCACCCCGGATTAGCGACAAGTTTCGCGGTTTTTATTTTTGCGCGATTCAGCTCTGGCAGTCCATAAATTGCATTAGGCAAATTCTTAGGGTCTTTGTGCGGTGTCTTGTAATACTTCTCGTAAATAGAAACATCTTGCAAACGGTAATCAGCGCTGACGTCTATTACTTTCTTTCCCGCTTTCAGAAAAAGAGGCGAGTTTTGCATTGATACGGTATGCGGCAAAGCCAAAAAAACGAGGTCCGTTTTCTCAATCACATCGTCTGCCGAGAAGGCGTTGCATTTAAGGTCAAGCGTATTTTCCAGATAGGGGAAAATCTCCTGGATTTTTTCATTGCGGTCTTCTTTTCCAGAAACATAAGTAACTTGGACATGGGGATGGTGCGCAAGAATCCGCACGAGTTCCTCCCCGGTATATCCCGTTACTCCGACGATGCCAACTCTCAACTTCTTCGCGATTTTTGTCGCTTTGTTCTTCAATTTTTTCATATATTTAGCAAGTGATTATTATAGACACTTTTGACCGATGTGTCAAAAGAATGCACAGGAAAGCCGAAAATTAATGGATCTGCCAACCGAGAATTCACCACACTCTAATTTTGTCCCCCCACTAGGAATCGAACCTAGGTCTACGGTTTAAGAGACCGATGCTTTACCATTAAGCTATGGGGGGGGATATCCTATGAATGTAACAAGTGGCAGGGAAGTGCGCAACGATTTTTTCAAGTAATTCCTTGTGGGCCAGGTGGGCATCGAACCCACATCCCTTGCGGGACACGATCTTAAGTCGTGCGCGTATACCAATTCCGCCACTGGCCCTTATCGTGTTAAAGTACGATAACATAATATTCGGCCTGGTGGTGAAGTGGTAACACTGCGGTCTGCAAAACCGCGACGCGCGGGTTCGATTCCCGCCCAGGCCTCATTTTATTTGCGAATAAGCTCGTCGATTCTCTGTCGATTTTTCTCGCCTAAGTCCAGCGCGAAATCTATTGTGGGCAGGTAGCGAAGAACGGTGTGCTCTTTTAAATATTCTCTAAAGTCGGCGCGTTTTCTTTTTGCGAAGTTGAGCACGGCCTCTTCGTATTTCTCGGGCAGAACGGAGAAAAATACAGTTATATTTTTCAAGTTGTGGGACATTTCGGCTCTCGTTACTGTGACGAGAGATTGTCCGTTGGATTCGCGGGCGAAAAATTCTCCCGCAAGATGCGCGATTGTTTCCGAAAGCTGTATTTCTCTTTGTGAACTCATACCCAAAGACTATTTTGAAACAGTAATGAAGCATTGCAGTGTATCTCCCTGCGCTATTTCAAAAACCGCCTCTATCTGTGCTCCAAATTCACTTCCTGTTTCCACGCGGTCGACGTCTTGTTTGTGCGACTGAATATTCTTAATTTTCCCCACGCCGATTACCGTTCCGCGCCGTGTGACTCGAACTGACGCGCCGCGGGCGAGATACCCATCTGCGACCGCGCCCCCCACGACATGCAGGCCTTTGCGGCTGCTGAATTGTTTTGCGACTTTTGTATTTCCTATTATTTGCTCCGCCATTCTCTTTGGCGCAGATTTGTTCAGAAGTTCTTCGAGGCGTTCGGCAAGTTTGTATATAATATCGAATTTCTCGATTTGAATGCCGTGCTGTCTTGCGCGCACTTCAGCCATCGCGTCTGCATTTACATTGAAACCCACGACAAGCGCGGGATTTGGAGAAGCCGATGAGGCAGATTTAATATCGTTCTCGGAAATATTCCCGATTCCAGAAAGTACTATTGCGACACTGGCGTGTTCGTTTCCGATTCTGGATACTTCGTGCATTACGGCTTCCAATGAACCAGTGGCGTCCGCGCGCACGACAATCGGCATGGTGAAGCGCTCTCCGGAATCTTCGCTCTCCGATGTTTCTGTCTTTTGAACTTGGTCAGTAGGTGTTTTAGTATTCGAAATGGCGGATGAACGGGCTTCTTCAGCGCTTCTTTTATTAGTGAATGCTCGAAAGGGCTCGCCGACCATCGGCAACTCGTCAAATCCTGTGAGCACGACAGGGCTTGAAAAACTTGCCTGTCGAATAGTGAGACCCGCATGGTTTTCCATGATGCGCACCGGCGCTATCGCGCGGCCGGCCAAGAGCGCTTGTCCCTGTTGAAGCGTGCCATTCGTAATAATTAGAGTCGCGGCAATTCCGCGCTTTTGGTCGCGGTGCGCTTCTATGACGAACCCTTCGGCCGGAAGCGACGAGTCTCCAGTCAATCCCTCAACTTCTGCGACTATAAGAATTAGGTCGAGAAGCTCTGCGACGCCGGTTCCTGTTTTTGCCGAAATAGCAACCCACGGAACATCGCCTCCGAGCGTCTCTAGGTACACGCCTTTTTCCATCAACGACGCTTGAGTTTTCTCGATGCTGGCATTCGGTTTATCGGTCTTATTTATAGCGACGATGAATGGAGTTTTTGCGTCTTTAATACTTTGCAAAGCTTCGAGAGTTTGCGCCTTTACTCCATCGTCAGCGGCAACCACAAGTATTGCGATGTCAGCGACATTCGCGCCGCGCGCTCGAATTGCCTTAAAGGCAGCGTGGCCCGGGGTATCTATAAATGTAATCTTCCTTCCTTCGGAAGGCGCGGACTCACGCGGACTAGACGCAGAACCACGCGGAATTTTTCCTGCGTCTGTGCCCGCGTTTATCTGCGTACGGACAACTTCATACGCCGCGACGTGCTGGGTAATACCGCCAGCTTCTTTCGATACGGTGTTTGTATGCCTGATGAAATCAAGAAGAGTTGACTTGCCGTGGTCAACGTGCCCCATGACCGCGACAATAGGCGGCCTTTCCGTTACATGGGAAGTTTTTGGAATCATATTTAATTTCACTCATACGCTATTGAGTTTCGGGAAGTATACGCCTCCATAATGCAAAAATCAAAAGCCAAAATATAAAATGACAAGTCAAAATTTAGAATTATCATTTTTGGATTATATTTTGATTTCTGATATTTCCATTTTGATTTTGCGTCGGCAGCCAATACAATCAAGCTATGTTTGATTTTCTGCGCCGCCGACGCATCTATCTCGACTATGCGAGTACGACTCCTGTTTCTTCGGTTGCCATTCACGCAATGAGGGAAACTGAAAAGATAACAGGTAATCCGAGCTCGATACATTACGAGGGTGTTCAATCGTCGCGCTCGCTTGAGAATTCGCGCACTAAGATTGCGAGAGAATTAGGATGTAAGGCGCGCGAAATTATATTTACATCTGGAATCACCGAATCCAACAACCTCGCAATTCTTGGACTAGCGCGCAAGTTGGAACTGGAAGGCACGGGCCTTGCGAGTACGCATTGGATTGTTAGCTCGATAGAACACGCTTCAGTTTTGGAATGTTTTTCCGAGATAGAAAGAATGGGAGGAAAGATATCATACGCGGACCCAGATGCGCGGGGAATAATTTTGCCGGAGTCCGTCGCTAATCTTTTGCGAATAGAAACGGTCTGCGTTTCTATCGGTTGGGCGAACAACGAAATTGGAGTGGTGGAGCCTATGTCGTCTATCGCGCGAATGCTTCGCGCGCACGAGGAAAGAAACGGCACAAGAGTAGTTTTTCATAGCGATGCAGGCCAAGCTCCACTGTATCTATCGCCTCATGTGCACACTCTCGGAGTTGATGTATTTTCGCTAGGCGCATCGAAACTCTATGGGCCTCATGGCGTCGGGTGCCTCTATGTGAATAGTCGCGCGGAAATTGCACCGATTATTCTTGGAGGTAGCCAGGAGCGCGGGCTTCGCGCCGGAACGGAAAATGTTTCGCTCGCCGCTGGGTTTGCGGCTGCGCTGGAAGAGACGAGACGCGAGCGCGAGCGCGAGGCGAAACGTCTTAAGAAAATGCGCGACGATTTCGCGCGCGAAATTGTCGCGCACATCTCCGGCGCGATTGTGAACGGAGACATTTCCTCCGGCGGAGGATACGCCTCCGGCGGAAGACATTGTCTTCCGCACATTCTCAACATCTCGATTCCGAAAATAAACGCAGAGTATGCCGTTTTAGCTTTTGACCGCGCGGGTATATCGCTCTCGACCAAGAGCGCTTGCAAAGCAGGGGAGACAGTCTCGCATGTCGTTGAGGCGCTGGGAGGGAATGGATGGCGCGCGGGGAATACTCTGCGGTTCTCAATGGGGAGGGGTACGACTCAAAGAGCTCTGAATAAGGCGCTAAAGGCGCTGTTATCAATAGTACCCGCTTCTCAATCGCGTTGATGCATTTCTATTTGCGTTGTATTATGCACCTATGGATATTGAAAAACTCTCTAAATCTCAAATAATTCTCCTCACGCTTCTCGTGAGTTTCGTAACATCCATTGCAACGGGCATTGTGACAGTTTCTCTGATGGAGCAGGCGCCTCCTTCAATTGCCCAAAGCGTGAATCGCATCGTCGAGCGAACCATTGAAAGAGTAGTGCCTGGCGGACAATCTGCCGCTACTGTCATAACGAGAGAGAAAACGGTGGTCGTCCGAGAGTCGGAGCTAATCTCGCAAGCGGTTGAACGCGCGATTCCCTCGGTAGCGCGCTTCTATATAAGCAATTCCGACACGTCTATACCATTGGGACTCGGCATCGTTCTTGATGCATCCGGTTTAATCGCGGGCGATTCTGACGCGATTGGGGATAGCGGAGACGTGATAGTTGAGTTTCAGGATGGCTCGCGCGCGCGCGCGTTTGTAACAGCGCGCGATAAAGATTCAAACATAGCGTTTCTACAATCCGCGACGACTACAATCGACGCCAAGAAACTTGTCTGGAAACCGGCCACGATTGGAGTCGGGCAACCGCGCCTGGGGCAAACGGTCATCGCGCTTGCAGGGAAGAACAGAGCTCGCATTGCCGACGGCATCGTAACGGCCCTCGTTCCGAAAGCGGCTTCCGATTCTTCTCCGACGGCTGACATAATTGAAACTAATATTTCCGGCGACGCTATTATGCCCGGAGGCATATTGGTAAACACCGACGGAGAAATAATAGGCATGAGTACGAGCGTGTCTCGCGGAATACTCCCTGGCGGATTTATCTCGTCATCCGCACTCGTGAGGCAACCTATTATCCCTGATAAAAAGGCGGCACAATAATGTATCTCATGAATTTTTCTACTCGCTGCGCACTACTTACTACTAACTAATTCCTATGGTCCCTTTCAACAATTACACTACTAAAGCAAAAGAGGCGGTGCACCGGGCGCATCAGTTGGCAGTGGAGCGCGGGCACAATCAGGTTTCCACTTTGCATCTTCTGTCGGCGCTTCTCACGCAGGAAGAATCAATGGTACTTCCTATGTTAGAGCAGGTTAACATCGATGTAGTGCATCTGACCGATTCTGTTCTTGAACTCATAGAAGGAAGCGGGGGGAGCAACACAATTTCTCCCTCGTTCCAGCTTTATCTGACGCCTGAATTGGTGAAAGTCTTTGAGGCCGCTCCCCGAATTGCTGCCAGTTTTAACGACCAATTTGTTTCTCCAGAACATTTGCTCCTGGGTGTAGCCGAGCATCCCGGCCCTGCTTCCGATGTCATGGCTCGTTTCCGCGTGGATAGGACGGCGCTTGCGCGCGTTCTCGCCGACATCAAGGAAGGAAAAATCCGCGACATTGATGAGCCCAAAAAACCGCGCGCGCTCGCGCGCTTCGCGCGCTCGCTCACGGACCGCGCTCGCGAGAACAAGCTGGACCCCGTTATCGGGCGCGATACGGAAATTACTCGCGTCATACAGATACTCTCGAGGCGAACGAAAAACAATCCGATTTTAATCGGTGAAGCGGGTGTCGGAAAAACCGCAGTCGCTGAAGGGTTGGCACAGCGCTTCGCCTCCGGCGATGTGCAAGAATCCCTGCGCGGCAAAGAATTAATTCAGCTTGACCTGGGGCTTTTAATTGCAGGCACGAAATATCGCGGAGAATTCGAGGAGCGCTTGAAGGCCGTGATGCGCGAGGTGGAACGCTCGGAAGGAAAAATTATTCTATTTATTGACGAAATGCACACGCTCGTTGGAGCCGGCGCCGCTGAAGGCTCAATGGACGCGTCAAACATGCTGAAACCGGCGCTTGCGCGCGGAGACATTCGGGTCATCGGCGCGACAACAATTAAGGAATTCCAGCGGCACATCGAGCACGACCCTGCGTTGACGCGCAGGTTCCAGCCGGTATATGTGAACGAACCCACCCCGGACGACGCAATTGCAATTCTTCGAGGACTTAAAGAGCGATACGAGCTATATCACGGAGTGCGGATTACAGACGACGCGATTGTTGCGGCGGTTCAGCTCTCTATCCGTTACATCACCGAGCGATTTCTTCCGGACAAAGCGATAGACCTTATTGATGAGGCGTCATCGGCCTTGCGGCTTTCGCTTGAGAACAAACCTCCGGCGCTAGAAGAAGCACAGCGAAAGATTATGCGCCTTGAGATAGAACGTGAGGCTCTCAAGAAAGAAGCGGAGGAAAGCGATGGGAAGGCGCGGACGCGCGTGAAAAGCATTGAAAGAGAAGTTGCGGATCTGCGCGACGGCACGCGCGAGCTCGAACTCAAATGGAAAAATGAGCGCGAAACAATCGCTGAAATTAAGCGCGCAAAAGGCGACTTGGAGAAAGCGCGCATTGAAGCCGATTCTGCAGAGGCAATTGCAGACCTGACTAAGACTGCCGAGATTCGTTACGGCAAAATCCCGCTTCTTGAAAAAGAAATAGAGACAGCTGCAAA
The DNA here is from genome assembly GCA_038056635.1 of Patescibacteria group bacterium. Lineage (GTDB taxonomy): Bacteria > Patescibacteriota > Minisyncoccia > Phycocordibacterales > UBA2100 > UBA10103. The sequence goes on along the minus strand of JBBUFE010000005.1, from coordinate 1,538 downwards.
ACGCCTGAAAAAGCTTCAAGCGACGCGCCGCGTGCTAAAAGAAGAAATTACAGAGGAAGACATCGCTGGAGTCGTCTCGCGATGGACTGGGGTTCCCATAACCAGAATGCTCGAAGAGGAGGCCGAAAAGCTTTCACGCATGGAAGCGGAATTAAAGAAGCGCATAGTGGGGCAAAACGAGGCGCTACAGAAGGTGTCCGACGCGATTAAGCGTTCGCGAGCGGGGATTGCCGACCCGAATCGTCCAGTGGGAAGCTTCTTGTTCTTGGGGCCGACGGGAGTAGGCAAAACAGAACTGACGCGCGCGCTCGCAGATTTTCTTTTCAACAGCGAGAAGGCCTTGATTCGCGTAGACATGTCCGAATACATGGAGAAACATTCCGTCTCAAAGATGATAGGCTCGCCTCCGGGATACGTCGGCCACGATGAAGGCGGAGGTCTCACGGAACTGGTGCGCCATCGCCCGTATTCCGTGATTCTTTTCGACGAGATTGAAAAGGCGCACCCAGAGGTATTTAATATTCTGCTTCAAGTGCTGGATAACGGCCGTTTGACCGACGCAAAAGGGCGAGTGGTGAACTTCAAAAATGCCGTCATTATTTTGACCTCGAATATCGGCTCCGAACACATAGACAAAATGTCCAGTCTTGGATTCGGAAGCGAGTCGCATGGCAGCGAGAGCGACAGATACGAAAAGGTGAAAGAGAAAGTCATGGGCTCGCTCAAAGAATTTTTCCGTCCGGAATTTCTCAATCGGCTCGATGAAATTGTTCTATTCAACATACTTTCCCCGGATGCCGTAAAAGACATAGTCAGAATGCAAGTAGACATTATCGCAAAGCGTCTTGAGGACAAGCAGATAAAGCTTACGTTTTCAGATTCTGCACTGTCGCATCTCGCAAAAGAAGGTTACAGTTCGCAGTATGGAGCTCGGCCTTTAAAGCGATTGATACAAACAAAGATATTGACTCCGATTGCAAACATGATGGTCGCAAGGGGCGTGATGGAAGGGGGGTCTGTGCATGTGGACATATCCGCCGGAGGCGGATCCGCCTCTGGTGGAAAAGAAGCGGGAGAGGGGACAAAAAGAGAATTCACTTTTGACGTGCGCAAAGGAGCGCTTCGCAAGCGGGGCGCGAGCGCTCGCGTGAAATCGGCTGTTGGCGCATAGAGGCGCTCAAAGACATGTCGCACCTTGTCTCAAATTGTTAAAGAAGACCGTTGCTGGAAAAACCTCTTTACCAGCCAAAACATGGCTTAAAGCACCGGGAATTATCGACATTGCTTAATTCTAGTTAAGAACCACGGCAAGGTCTTACCTTGCCGTGGCAAATACCGACATTGGTAGAAAACATAGTACTCGCCCCGTCTTTTGTTTTAGGTATAATGAAACAGTTGCGCCGGTCGTATAGTGGCAATTACGTCGCGCTGTAGACGCGATGCCTTCGGGCTCCGCAGGTTCGAGTCCTGCCCGGCGCACAAATGATCTGTACCCCATAAAGTGGACACGGGGCGCGGCTTTCTTTTGTTAACATTAA
>JBBUFE010000004.1:2778-5752 GCA_038056635.1 Patescibacteria group bacterium | reverse complement strand
CGGCGCAACCTACAGGATGGAGATGGTTTGATGAATATATTCTTCGCATTCAGGATACAAAGCCGACAAAGGGCGATGACACACATCCGACTTTACTTGGTCCCGAACCTTATGAGGACAATTCTTGGCGGTCGTTCGACGACCTCAATCCTGCCGCTGAGTTTCCAGACCAAGTAAGTTCGGGCGAAATTGAGATATTGAGTGGTGGAACGACAGGCGTCGAGAACTATTACTATGGTGGCGGTCTCCCGAACTGGGATGAGGAGACATCTGCCAAACCAACCCGTCAATTTTCCAATGTCGCTCCTTCATCCCCAGAACTCGCCAACCAGAGCCTAGTCGCCAGCGCCTTCGGCGCATTCTTCGCCCCCAGAAAGTAACTCTCTAGCCAACCCCCCAACCCCAACCCCAATCACTCCAAGGGTAGTCCTTGGAGTAGTCTTGACCATCCAAGTTCATCCAAGGGTAGTCCTTGGAGCGATTTTCGGTCCGTGGAGTGTTTTCCCCAGCGTTTTTCACTCCAAGGACTACCCTTGGAGTGAGAATTGCTGTAATATATATGAATAATGCAAAGGAAATTTCAATTTGAGACAGGCGAGCATTACCACATTTTCAACCGCGGGGTCGAAAAGCGGAACATATTTCTGGATGACGGAGACTGGACAAGATTCCAAAATCTGCTTTATCTCGCAAATGGCGACAAGTCCCTCGTCTTCAAACTGCTCCAAGGACTACCCTTGGAGCAGGAGAGAGGAGGTGCGCATGCAAGTATTATTGCGTACGCGCTTATGCCGAATCATTTTCATATTATCGGCCGGGAGAATAAAAGCGGCGGACTTAGCAAATTGATGGGTAAATTATCAACTTCATATTCAATGTACTTCAATACGAAATACGCGCGGAGCGGGCCCCTGTTGTGCCATCCGTTTCGCGCTCGGCACATAAACACAGACGACTATTTTCGATGGGTACTGTCGTATGTGCATTTAAATCCACTAGACCTGATGGATTCTGGGTGTTTGAAAAAAGGAGAAATAAATGTTGACCAGGCCATTAAATTTCTCCAGTCCTTTGCGTACTCAAGTTATCCGGACTATTTTCTCGAAAAACGATTAGCTACAAGAATCATCGACAAAAATGCTCTGCCAGTAGAAATATCTGACCTTGAAAATGTAGAAGAAATGCTCAAAGAGTTTCGAGATCCGCCGGAGAATTCCTCGCTTGCCTGGGGTTAGTATTCCAAGGGTAGTCCTTGGAGTTGGGTATTTGAATTGAGTCGCGGGCAATATACAATGTAAACAATGAATAATTGGAAGACCCTCGGGAGTTTCATTGTGATTATCGGCATCATCGGAATCGCTGGTGTTTTATGGCGGAAGAATCCCGTATCAGTATCAGAGACGCCGAAGGTAGAAAAAACTGAAAGTGTCGCTTCTTCAACTGCGCCGTCTCTTGTGAGGCAAGTAAAATATTCGGCTGACCTTTCTCCGGAGGCTCGGCGTATTTTGGGCGAGCATATTTCCAAGCTCAGTGAATCTCTTTCCAATAATGTGGACGACTTTGGTTCTTGGATGAATCTTGCGATTCAATATAAAACAGCGGGAGATTACGAAGGAGCGCAAAAGGTTTGGGAGTATATAAGCTACCTCCACCCGGGCGAGGGCATATCTCTCCATAATTTGGGCGACCTTTATCATCATTATCTGAAAGATTTCGCGAAAGCAGAAGAATATTACAAGCGCTCGATTGATGCAGATGCGACGCAAGGAGTTAATTATCTTGCGCTCCACGAACTTTATCGCTACTCCTACAAACAAAACACAGCCGCCGCGGCAGACATTTTGAAAAAGGGAATCGCGAATGTGAGCGGGAATCAGATAATAGATTTGTATTCTGCGCTTGGGTCGTACTATCAAGCAAAGAATGATAGGACGAACGCGATTTTCTACTTGACCTATGCGCGCGATGCGGCACAGAAAGCCGGCAACACGATGCTCGCCGCGCAATTTAATGACGAACTCGCTACACTTAAGAAGTAAAACTACTCTATGACGAAGTCCTTTTTTCGCTTCGTTCTTGGCTTTCTCGCGTTTATAGGCGTGAGTTTTGCCATTACGTTTACCATTGATAGATATGCTTCTTCCGAGAAGCCAGTTCAAACAGCGTCCGTGGGGGCGACCATGGAACAAAGATAAGAAAGCGTGTTTGACTTACCGTCAGGAATGGGTAGAATGACCCGTGTAAGGTCAGAGAAAGTGAGCATTGAATAGGCATCTATTCTTGTCAGACTTGCCGAGGTCGAAAACTCTCCGCCTTTAGAGAAATAAGGAGCGTAGGCGACTATATTTCACTTAACCGAGCACCTTTTTCTGCTATCTCCACTGCTAAGAGTAGTCTGAACAAAGGACATCGGGCGTTATCAGAAAAAAGCGGGCGTGAAAGGTGCTCGGTCTAAGAGCTTCTAAACTCGCTTCGCTAATTAAGAATCTCTAAGACATGGCGAAAACAAAAGAACAGAAGTCAGAAATCATAAGCAAGTTGGAACGGGCGTTTAAGAATGCTTCCTCGACAGTCCTCGTTCATTTTACGAAGATTACTGTCGCGGAGGAATCTGCAATGCGCAGAAGCTTCCGCACCGACGGAATCTCGTACACGGTGGCGAAGAAAACTCTCATCAGGCGCGCGCTGGACAAACTTGGTTTGGAGCACAAGGACGTTCCGCTCGAAGGCGAAGTCGCGATTGCATACGACTCTACGCCTCGCGGCGATCCAACGTCTGCGGCTAGAATGATTTGGAAATTCGCAAAACAGTTAGGAGGCGAGAAGCTTTTCATTATCGGGGGCATTTTCGAGGGCAGGTTTGTAGGAGCAGAGAAAATGCGTGAAATTGCAACCATTCCTCCGCTTCAATCACTGCGTGGAATGTTTGTGAATGTAATCAGCTCGCCCATGCGCGGGCTTGTGATTGCGCTTA
>JBBUFE010000004.1:0-2678 GCA_038056635.1 Patescibacteria group bacterium | reverse complement strand
GTGAGGACTTCCTAGGCACATTTTTAGGCAATCAAGCGCGAGCGAAGTTAGTCCGCGTCTTTATATTTAATCAATCAGAGCGCGCAGAACCTCTAACGGTTGCGCAGATTGCTAAGCGATCCGGTGCTAGTACGCAAGCGACAAATCGCGAAATTAAAGCTCTGGAGAAGACGGGCATAATTAAGAAAGGGAAGAATGCAGTCAGTCCCGCCAAAAAGACGGGAAAGAGTACTCGAGGGAAAAAATCAAGTCGCGGTGCGAAACAAGAGAACGCTTGGTTTCTGAATTCGGAGTTCAAGTATCTGCGCGCGCTTTCTTCCTTCATACACGAAGTCTCTCCCCTTCGATATGGAAATATTGTTGGAGCGCTTAAGAATTCGGGACGCCTTGCCACGGTCGTCGTCTCCGGCTGTTTTGTGGGGGACACTACGCGACCAGTGGATATTATTGTCGTGGCCGATAATTTGAACGAGACTCGCCTTTTGCACGCCATTAAGGGATTAGAGACGCTTTTCGGGCGAGAAATTCGTTATTCTGCCTTTTCAACGATTGAATTTAGTTATCGCCTCACCATACAAGACCGTCTGATTCGAGACACTCTTGACTACCCGCATCTGGTTCTCTTAGACCGCGCGCATCTGCTTTAACCAAAAATCCCTTGATTTGAGCCCTAAAATAGGGATTTATCCTATCCACATCGGTTGGGCGATATGTACATCTACAGACGTACAGGGTGCTATCATTGCGAGTGAGGCAGACGCGCGGAAAAGCCGGCGTGGCCTGTCCAACCCCTGGTTTTCCGAAGCGGAAGTTCCGTCTTTCGAAACTGGAGATGGAGGTTAGGCTAAAACAATGCTTCGCATTGTTCGCCCATCCGCTTTCGGCGGATTAGGGAGGTCGAAAAATATTCATTATAAACATTATTATAATCAAAAATTACTCATATATGATAGTTTCTCAATCAGCGGGCGTAATTCAAAGTTCGTTTACGGACTTGTGGCTCACGGTAGTGCAATACCTGCCGTCGATTCTCGTAGCAGTAATCGTCTTTGTTCTTGGACTCGTTGTTGGCGCGATTCTTTACCGTGTCGTTGTGCAGGTAATTAAGGTTTTGCGAATTGACGATGCTCTAAAGGCGGCGGGCCTTGAGTCTGTGGCTAGGGACGCGGGTTTCAACCTAGACATCGGGCGATTTCTGGGAACGCTGGTCAAATGGTTCGTGGTAATCGTATTCCTAGTGGCGGCTCTCGATGTTCTTGGTCTGAACCGGGTTACCATCTTCCTTCAGCAAGTGGTGCTTCTTTACCTCCCGCAGGTGGTTGTTGCAGTTCTCATTCTGATTCTTGCTGCGATAGTGGCAGAAGTGGCGAAAAAATTGGTTGCCAGTTCTGCTCGCGCTTCGGGCGCGCACACGGCGAATCTTGCGGGAAGCATTGCCAAGTGGGCAATCTGGCTTTTTGCCGTTCTCGCCGCACTTAGCCAGTTGAATGTTGCGGCGGAGTTCATGCAGACGCTCTTCACCGGATTGGTGGTGGCCCTTGCTCTTGCTTTCGGACTTGCTTTCGGACTTGGCGGAAAGGAAGCAGCAGCGCGAACAATCGAACGCATTCGCTCCGAAATTGCAAATCATTAGGATTTGCTACGCTGTTCCAGATATTTTCTGGAGAAAACACACTCCCCGAAAGGGGGGTGTGTTTCATTTGGTGAGCATCTGAATTCCTATTTGTTACAATACTTTGTATGCAAGCCCATACACCAACTTTGGCATTTTTTAATGCGCCTCAATTTTCGCACATGAAGATTGATATGTTTCGGGAGCACTTTGCTCATTACATGAGAGATATTTGAAACGCATTGATGCTAATGTTGGTGTCGGGGCAAGCCCATACACCAACTTTGGCATTATGTTGCTGAAAGCGGTACTTACAGGCGGTTTATTGGGTTGCACACGGAAATATGACTAGCAAAATCAGCAAGGGCAATATAGAAGCGATGCCAAAGTTGGTGTCGGGGCAGGCAGTCATTCTCGCGGCGGGGCGAGGAACTCGAATGGGCAGTCTTACGGAGACAACACCCAAAGCTCTTTTGGAAGTTGCAGGCAAAACATTGCTTGAATATAAATTAGAGGCAATGCCGGATAATGTTGATGAAATAATTATCGTTGTCGGACACCTGGGCGAGATGATACGGAAGCGATTTGGCGATTCATACCGAGGAAAACAACTGCTGTATGTTGAAGAAAACAATCCTGTCGGCGGCACCGCTCACTCGTTGTGGCTAGCCCGAGATATTCTGCGGGATAGATTTTTGGTGATGAACGGAGATAATATTTATGCGCGAAGCGATATGGAAACATGCGCAAATAGCGCGAAGGATGAATGGGCGGTGCTCGTTAAGGAAAAAACGGACATCCCAACGGGCAGAGTTGTCGTGGACGGAAATGGATTTGTAACAGACATTGTGGAAAAGAATCTACATAGCGGGGAATCTGGTTTTGCGAATACGGGATTGTATGCGCTAGATATGCGAATCTTCGACTATCCGCAGGTCTCGAAATCTCCGAGTTCAGGCGAACTCGGACTTCCGCAAACTATGATTCAGGCAGTGAAAAATATCAACATTAGAGCCGTTCCAGCGGCATTTTGGATTGAGATTAAGACGCCGGAAGACCTAAAAAA
>JBBUFE010000003.1:30269-33163 GCA_038056635.1 Patescibacteria group bacterium | reverse complement strand
TTAGACCCATATCACATGCGTTGAGATTTACAGGCTTATTTCTTGCCCAAAAATTTAACGATTTCTTGTACAATACCGCCGGCATGTTTTCCTTCCGTATTTATCGTAATATCCGCAAGCGCTTCGTACATAGGGGTTCGTTCATCGTAGAGCTCCTTCAAGGTCTTTTTGCTCATTCCTATTAACGCGCGCGGCGGCATCCCCCTGATTCTTGACTCGACTGTCTTAAACGGCGCGTGCAAATGAACGACTTTTGAAACCTTCTTTATGTATTCTCTGCATTCCTTTCTGTAAATAATACTGCCACCAGGAGAGATCACCAGATTGTCTTTCCCGCTCGTGCTACTAACGAGAGCGTGCAGTTCTTTTTCAAGATATGCCTCTTCTCCCACCTCATCAAGAATCTCTTGGATTCCTTTTCCATGAGTCTGTGCGAGAACGGAATCTATATCTATAAAATCCATCCCAAGCCGTTTCGCCAATCGTTTTCCTATGTAGCTTTTCCCCGCCCCCGCCATGCCGATTAAAGTTATGTTCATATGTTATCTGCATTTCTAGCAAGAATGTGCCGACGAATCAATATAGTGCTTACCAGTATGGCATTAGTAGCAACAAGGCCGATGGGAAAGAGAACGGTAGTCCAGTTTACAGCGACAAGTGCGATTATACTTATTCCGTAGCGAATCAAGTCTAAGAGCCATATGCTGATGCTCTCCTCAAATGGATTGTCATACGATTTACGCAGTGTTGGAAAGATGGCAAAGACATTAATTATCGTTGCAATTACAACGGCAACAAACGGATTGCTGGTCGCCTGCCATAGAACTATCGCAAAAAGCGCTCCGATGAAACTTGTCCAATCTAATTTAGTTATATATCTCTCTCCGCGACGCAAAGCGATAATTGATACAAAAAGTCCGCCCACAGCTCCTGTAAGAGTCCCCCACGCGCCAGGACCCGCTCCCTTCAGCACTTGGGCGAGAAAAACGATGGTATCGATAAGAAAATATGTGGACCATGTTAAAACATGCGGCTTTGTCTTGCCGTAAAAGATACTGCGGAAATATATCGCATATCCAAGAAGCCCAAGCAATACAGAGCTGGCTCCAAGCACTATGTGATAATCGTATGCCACGAAATCGTTCCGCCTGAATTATTTTTCCATTTCCTTTGAGTACTTGCCCAAAGTAGCCAAGCTATTCATTTGTGCTCGGTGGATGAAAACTTTTTGCGCGGATTTTACATTTTCTGCCTTTCCGTTCCATGCTTTTAATGCCGAATTCTGCAAAGCGCGTCCGTAGGAGAAACTCATTTTCCACGGCAATGTCCCTCCAGCCAGCGGATTATTGATGGCGCTCAAGTTCGCGGTCGCTTCAAGCTCGCTCTGCCCGCCCGATAGAAATGCCTGACCCACAAGTTCCTTCGGCAGAACCTCCTTAAAAAGTCCAAGTGTCGCTTCTGCAATTTCCTCCGGAGTTGCTTGTTTGGGGCATTCTTTGGCGGGGACTACCATGTTGGTTTTTAAAATCATCCCGTCTATCGCCACACCCGCTTTCTTCAGAGCGTCGAAGACGGCAGTCAGTGTCCTCTCGCTTGCATCACGGCAAGCGAAAATGTCGTGGCTTCCGTCCATCAAGACTTCCGGTTCAACTATCGGAACAATTCCCGCTTCCTGGCAGTGCTTGGCGTATGAAGCCAAGATTTCTGCATTTTGTTTTATGTTTTCGTCCGTTGGGAGTCCTCCGCCGGCTGGCGGATCTATAGTTATGACAGCCCGCCACTTTGCAAATCTCGCCCCCAATTCCGCGTACTCCTTCAACCTAACAGGTAAACCATCAAGTCCTTTGGTGACCTTCTCATTCGGCGACCCTTCCATCTCTTTCAATCCCTGGTCCACTTTGATTCCCGGCAGGACCCCGGCGTTTTCAAGAATCGTGACAAATTTCTCGCCAGTGCTCGCGCTCTGACGAATTGTCTCGTCGTACAAAATTACGCCTGAAATATATTCGCCGATTCCCGGAGTCGTAAAGAAAAGCTCGCGATACGCGCGGCGGGTGTCTTCTGTACAAGGTATGCCGACTTTCGCGAACTTTTTTTCAATGGTGCCCGTGCTTTCGTCGGCCGCAAGTATTCCTTTGCCCGGAGCGACCATCTGCTCTGCAACTTTTCTCAAATTCTCAAGATTTTCTTCTGCAACCATATTTAAAAATTTAGAATTTGTAATTTGAAATTATCTATGATGATGAGTCGTAACATACCTCATAGTCTCCGTCTGTCCGCGAATAACAAGCGAATGCGTAATTATAGCGTGCTCTGTGTATTGAACGCCTTCAAGAAGCGGGCCATCTATAACGCCGGTTGCCGTAAATGTGAGGTCTTTTCCCTTTGCCAAATCTTCTGCGGTGTATATCTTCTTCGGATTGAGCGAGTGCTTTTTCATAAGCGCTTCAAATTTATCCTGATATTTTTCGTCTCTTGACTTGAAGCGGGCGAGCATTTGTCCGCCCAATATTTTTATCGCGACCGCCGCAAGCACTGCTTCCGTCGAACCCCCTATTCCCATAAGAACATCGATTCCAGAATTCGGTATGCACGGCGCAAGACCTCCCGCCACATCGCCGTCTGTTATCAATCGCACGCGCGCGCCTGCCTTGCGAATTTGCGCAATTAAATTCACGTGTCGGTCACGGTCAAGTACCACGACAGTGAGGTCAGAGATTTTCTTCTCAAGAGCCTTTGCAATGTTTCGTAAATTCACTGCCACAGAAGCATCTAGATTAATTGCTTTTTTGGCCTTCGGACCTACGGCGATTTTCTGCATATAAGTGTCTGGCCCAGAAAAAAGCGAGCCGCGAGGACCGCTTGCCGCAACACATATGGCGTTCGCACGCCCG
>JBBUFE010000003.1:26579-30169 GCA_038056635.1 Patescibacteria group bacterium | reverse complement strand
ATCGCCGCCGCCTCGGTAACTCTCACAAACTCGAGCGCGAGATTCCGGTCCATAATGCGAGGCATTATATACGCTCATGCAAAATCTTGCGAGTGGTCGTCACTTGGAGGTTCGTCACCTGGAAGTGAAACCTCCAAGTACATTTAAAGAGGAAAACGGTTACAGCCGCCGTTTATGCAGATGGTGAGCCGTGGCTACTTGCTTGTTGACTTTTGGCAACGGTTGTATACAATGTCGTCTGACTGCAAAGAAAAAGCGCATTCGCGCTTTTTCTTTTTTGGTCTTTTTTAGTTTTAAACACACCGCGAGAACTATCGCGGTTTGTTTAAAACTAAACCAACAGGAGGAACGGTCGCATGAATGATCTGTCAAGACAAAAGGCTTTAGACAAAGCCTTGAAAGAAGAAGCAATGAGGGAGCTCAAATTGATTGAGAGGCACCTGGGGTACAAACTCCCGGTGGTTCACGGGGCGGCTGACGACCGCCCTCCCCGCCATCGGCAGGGTGAGTATTGTCCCGTTATTTTGGTTGGGGACAAGTATGTCCGCGACCCGTATTGGCGGCACAATCTTCCCTGTCGAAGGAGATAAGGAACTTCTCCTCCGCTCCTGTAAGGGCGCCCCATTCGGCGCCCTTCTTTTTTATTGCATCTAGCGAGGAGCGGTGATAATGGGGGTCAGCCATCATTCAAACACCGCGATTCCTTTTAATGATTTCATGAGGCCTTAATCTCCCACGCGTCTATTGCTGGCTCCTCATACGGATGCGCGCGCCGAATCGCGGAAAGAACCTCATTGAGAATTTCCTTGCCGCACGTTACTTCGATTTTCTCCTCTTCGACTTCCTCCAGCTTCCCTACTGTTCCAATCGCCGGGCGTGCGCCGGAAAGAGGTTTGAAGCGCCCGATACCGCGAGCGGAGAAACTGGCGTGCGAGTATTTCTTCGACTTTCCCGCTCCTGCATTTGCAACCGCCTCGCGTACCGCATCCGCACTTTTAATCGGCACATATACGACGACTTTGTATTTGGACATATTTTTCGAAGGCGGAGGAGGTGGGATTCGAACCCACGAGGGCTATTGACCCTGGCGGTTTTCGAAACCGCTGCACTAGACCGCTATGCGACTCCTCCACGAAAACACTAACATTTTTTTGCTATTCGGCCAAAAAAATACTAGAATTGCCATGCCTTAGCTTCTTGCCGTTCGGCTTCTTCTGCAAGCTACCGGCTACAAGCTATGAGCTTACGCCATACGACAGATATGGCCTCATCGTCTAACGGTTAGGACACAAGCTTTTCAAGCTTGGAACCGGGGTCCGACTCCCCGTGAGGTCACAAAAAGAAACTTCCGATGCGGAAAGGCCAAAATTGGCGCGCATCCCATAAGAGAAAAAGCTGTATAATTTCTCGGTGGGATATCAATACGCTTACCTAATAGGTATTCTGATTACAATTTGTCCATCTTGGATTTTGCTTTTCTGGTTGAGAAAAGACTTGAGACGAGAGATGTTATTAATAAGTGCGTATGGCGGAATTGCCGGACCCATCTCGCAAATATGGTATATACGAGATTATTGGAAGCCTGAAACAATTACGGGATGGCCGATAAGTTTTGAGGATGTTCTTTTCGGTTTCTTCATAGCGGGAATTGCTAGCGTCGCGTACGAAATTCTTTTTAAGAAGCATGTTGATGAAAAAAAACGAAAACAGGCGCCTCATAAAAGGGCCTTGGCATTTGCAGCGATTACCGCCATTGTGATAGCGCGCGCCGTTAGTATTAATTCGATTTATGACAGTTTTATATTATTTCTTGTACTTGCTTTGACGATACTTCTTTTTAGGAGAGACCTGTTCGTCGATAGTGTCGTTAGCGGATGTCTCATGGCTTTATGTTTTTTGATATCATATGTCATTTTTCTCAATCTATTTCCCGATGCTATAACAAAATGGTGGGCATTAAGAAATATCTCTGGTTTATTTGTATGGAAAATCCCGGCGGAGGAGTTTTTGTGGGCATTTGGTCTCGGGCTGGCCTTAGGACCCTTATATGAATTTACCACGGGCAAAGTATTTAAGAGATAGTCCTCCTGAGTTTTCTTTCAGATACCCAGTACCCTCCCCAGAAAATGCTCGTGAAATAGCGTAGTGGTCAATTCGGGATGGAAGCAAAGCGCTAAATAATATCCATTCTTCGTTTTTTCTTCGCACGCTATTGTTTCTCCATTGTATTTAGCGAGCACCTGCACATTTTTGCCGGCTCTCGTAATTTTCGGAGCGCGGATGAAGACTGCGTGAAGCGCGCCAATAGATGTGCGAATGTCCGTTTCAAATGAATCGTTTTGCCTGCCGTAGGCGTTTCTTTTAAGCTCCACATCCATGAGTTGGAGAGTCTTTTGCCCCAAGATTTTGTTTCCAGCATTTTTAGAAAGCATAATCGCCCCAGCGCAAGTTCCAAAAATATTTCTTATTCTTTTTATTTCCCCAAGGACGCCTTCCCTTTGGCACAGTTTGTACAGAGTAGTGCTTTCACCTCCTGGAATTATTAGCCCGCTAAGACCTGCAAGTTCCCGTTTTGTTCTAACGGGGACGACACCAATATTTTTCCGCATTTTCCAAGCGGCATTTTTTGTCGCCTCGATGTGCTCTTGGGCATCCCCTTGAAGCGCGAGTACTCCTATGATAATTCGTTTTTCCACATTCTAGTTTCTTTAGATGCCTCGTTCCGAAAGCTTGGTGGCGAGCGTCGAAATTTCTAGCCCAGCCATCGCGTCGCCCAAATCCTTGCTCGCTTCTGCGACCTTCTTTCTATCATCGTAGTGCGCGACCGCATCGACAATCGCCTTCGCGCGCTTGCGCGGATTGCTACTCTTGAATATTCCGGAGCCGACGAATACGCCGTCCACTCCCAACTGCATGCACAATGCCGCATCGGCCGGCGTGGCGATTCCTCCTGCGGCAAAATTTACCACTGGCAGTCTTCCCAACTTCGCAATTTTAATAATCAAGTCTAACGACACGCGATATTCAACCGCTTTCTCTTTGAGTTTTCCCATCTGCTTCTTGCGCAGATATTCTTTTATCTCGGCAATTCCCGTATCAACAGCGCGAATGTGGCGGATGGCTTCCACGATATTCCCGCTTCCCGCTTCCCCTTTGGTTCGAATCATTGCTGCACCCTCCTCTAATCGGCGAACTGCTTCGCCCAGATTGCGCGCCCCGCATACGAAAGGAATTTTGAATTTTGTTTTATCAACATGAAACTCTTCATCGGCCTGCGTCAGAACCTCGCTCTCATCAATATAGTCGACGTCCAAGGCCTCGAGCACCTGCGCCTCGACAAAGTGCCCGATTCTGCATTTTGCCATTACGGGAATGGTCACGGTTTTTTGAATTCCAATTATCATTCGAGGGTCCGACATCCTCGCTACCCCGCCGTCTCTGCGGATATCCGCCGGAACTCGCTCGAGCGCCATCACCGCAACCGCCCCCGCTTCTTCGGCGATTTTTGCCTGCTCGGCGTTCGTGACATCCATTATCACACCGCCTTTCAGCATGCGAGCCAAGCCCGCCTTCAATTCAAATGTCCCCTT
>JBBUFE010000003.1:0-26479 GCA_038056635.1 Patescibacteria group bacterium | reverse complement strand
AAGCGCGATAAGCGCTTCGCGCGGCTCATTAAAAACCACGGCCAGCCAGCTTTCAAATGGAATAATTTTGAGAGAGGGGGCCCATTTCAATCTCTTTGTCGTTCTATCATATACCAGCAAATATCGGGAAAAGCGGCTTCAAGCATACTCGAGAAGTTCAAAGCGCTCTTTCCCGAGACAAGATTTCCGTCCCCAGAAATGGTTCTTAAAATTCCCTCGCAACAATTGCGCACGGCGGGTCTTTCCGCGCAAAAAAGTTCGTATCTAAAAGATCTCGCTCTGAAATTTTCTGATGGAACAATCAGACATCAATCTCTCCGCGAAATGACAAACGAGGAAATTATCGGTCATATCACTCAAGTGAAGGGGATTGGGTCGTGGACTGTTCACATGTTCTTAATTTTTTCGCTCAACCGACCTAACGTTTTGCCGACTGGCGACCTTGGTATTCGCAAGGGTTTCCAAATCCTCTACCGCCTAAGAAAGCTTCCCGACTATTTTCAGATGGAAAAACTCGCAAAACCATGGCGCGCGCACGCCTCCATCGCCTCATTGTATCTGTGGCGCGTGGCGGATGAGGAGAAGCAAAAGGCTCGAGTTAAGATATAAGAGTTATGAGATACGAGCAATCTGCATTTCCTATAGTAACAAGTGATTATGAAATCTTTTAAACAAAAAGTTCTTGCGGTTGTTGCGAAAATTCCACGAGGAGAAACTCTAACTTACAAAGACGTCGCCATGCATGCTGGAAACGGGAGAGCTTATCGGGCTGTCGGAAATATCCTTAATAAGAATCGCGACACTCGAATCCCCTGCCACCGAGTCGTCCGCTCCGATGGCAAAACTGGAGGTTACAATCGCGGAGCAAAAACAAAAATCCGACTTTTGATTGCGGAAGGGGTAAAAATACGAGGATAACTTTACAACGCCTTGAAGTTAGTTCCTGCTACTTCGCCGCCGGATCCTGAAATAAGAATGTCTTTATGGAGGTCAAATTCTCTATCGCCATCATCTACATAAAGTAGTACCTGATATGCTTCCCCCGCAACAGTCGCTCGCAGAAGTGTCGAACGCTGGAAAAAACTGCTGCGGTTAAGACCAGTCTATGTAGTTCAGCACCTAGCGCGTCTTAAATCTCAAAAGCAACAAAAAGTATCCATCAAAATCACACCCCCTAGACAGTAGTAAACGAGAAAAGTTGATTTCCCGTCAATCTTGAAATTCCGTTCCAAGCAAATTCCAAATCTCGGAGGCGGAAATCGCGCCTTCTCGCAAAATGACTGGCTCATGGCCGGAAACATCAACAACTGTCGAGGGCTGCCGCTCCGGTAGTTCGCCTGCGTCAATCACAAGGTCAATGTTTCTTATACTAGTCTTTTGCAAAAGACTAGTATAAGGGCCGCTGTCGCGGAGCTGTTCCAAAATTGCCTTGATGTTGCGCTCTGGTTTACGCCCGCTTGCATTGGCGCTCGTTGTTGTTATCGGTTTCCCGAAATCTTTTGCAAGCGCGAGGCAAAATTCAGACTTTGGAATTCGTATGCCAACCGTATTCATTCCGCGAGCGATTCCCGTTCTTATCCCTTCCCTCTTTTTTAATATCAATGTGAGAGGTCCTGGCAAGAATTCTTTTGCGAGAGTGCGAGCCATGTCGGACACCTCCGCATATTTCTCCACCATAGCGATATCCGCGACGATGGCATGTATGGGCTTGCGCCCATCACGCCCCTTGATCGCATATATTTTGTCGACTGCCTCATTTGATAGCGCATCCGCGCCAAGTCCGTAAAGCGTGTCGGTGGGATATAGTACAATGCCGCCCGCTTGCAGTATTTCGGTCGTTTTTTTTACGCAACCTTCAATCGCCCCGACATCATCAAGCCGGCAAAGTTCCATATCCTAATGCTACCGAACATCCGCCGTTTCTGCTATATTTGTTTCCGCGGGCGGTTATATTGACAGGGAAGTAATGCGCGCTTAGCTCAGTGGTAGAGCATTGTCTTGACGTGACAAGGGCCGGGGGTTCGATTCCCTTAGCGCGCACAAGACAGAAAGGGAATTTTCCCTTCCGTTATTGTACTTGCAAAAATTTCCCTATATACTCACAAATATAATTACTCGCATATGCAAGAGGGATAAAAGTAAGACGAATTAGAAATGGAAACTGACCAAATGTCACAGAGCGATTCGATACAAGAATTCGTCGAGGCGCACCCCGAGTTGCGGACACCGTACTATTTTGTTGACGAGGCGCGGCTCTTAAAGAACATGGAAAGAATCGCGTATGTGCGCGAAAAGTCGGGCGCGAAGTCGGTGTTGGCGCTTAAATGCTTTTCGACATGGGCTGTCTTTCCGCTGATGAGCAAGTATATGGACGGCACGACATCAAGCTCGCTCTTTGAGGCGCGGCTGGGTCGCGAGAAATTCGGCAAAGAGACGCACGCGTATAGCGTCGCCTACTCCGAAGAAGAAATAAAGGAAGTGCGGAAGTTCGCCACAAAAATAATTTTCAATTCAGCCTCGCAACTGAAGCGTTTTTACGATATGGCAAAGGGAATTCCCATCGGATTGCGTATCAATCCGGGTATCAGCTACTCACATTTCAATCTGGCAGACCCAGCGCGCAAATGTTGCCGCTTGGGCGTGAAAGAGCGCAGTGACATCGAAGAAGTATTGCCGAAAATAAGCGGTGTCATGTTCCACAATCAGTGCGAGAACGATGATTTCGATGCATTCGCAAAGATTGTCGACCGGCTCGGAGAAAAATATGCCTGGCTGCTTGAAAATATCGAATGGGTCACGCTCGGCGGCGGGATTTATTTCACCAAAGATGGCTATCCGCTCGACAAATTTTGCGCGAAGCTCGCGGAGTTTGCGAAGAAATACGACGTGCAGGTGTATCTCGAGCCGGGCGAGGCTTCCGTCACGCGCTCGGGTTACCTCGTAACGAGCGTTTTGGATATCGTGCACAATGACATCGACATCGCGATTGTTGATGCCGCGGCCAACGCGCACATGCCGGATCTCCTCGCGTATCAAACGCCCGCAAAAATGGATCCGCCAGTTGGCGGAGCCGAGGCCGCGCATGAATACCAGATAGCGGGGCGCACGTGCTTGGCCGGGGATATCTTCGGCACGTATAAATTTCCTGATACACTGCAAATAGGTTCCCTCGTTCCAATCGCGGATGCTGCCGGTTATACCATCGTGCAGAAAACATGGTTCAACGGCGTTCCGATGCCGTCCATCGTCGTGAAGCGTCTCGACGGGAGCGTAGAGGTCATACGCACTTTTGATTATGAGGATTATTTAAACTGCATGTCATAAATGAAAAAGCTAAAAAAACCGAAGGTTCTCATTGTAGGGGCCGGCGCGGTTGCTCACGTCGCGGCTCACAAGGCTGCGCAGAACAACGATATCCTCGGTGATATCTGTATTGCGACGCGCAAGCAGGCGAAGGCCGAAAGAATTATCGAAAGCGTGATGCGAAAGGGAAGTCTCAAAGATAAAAACGGCAAAATCTACTCGAGGCAGGTGGATGCGATGAATATTCCCGCGATGGTGCGGCTCATCAAATCCGCCAATTCGTCGATTGTCATCAATCTCGGCACCGCCTACATCAATATGTCGGTGCTTGAAGCGTGCATTCGCGCCAAAGTTACCTACATGGACACCGCAATCCACGAAGACCCGGCCAAGGTCGCTGAAGATCCGCCGTGGTATGCGAATTACGAGTGGAAAAAGAAAGCCGCCTGCAAAAAAGCGGGCATCAACGCAATACTCGGCGTCGGTTTCGACCCGGGTGTCGTGAATGCCTATGCCGCACTTGCCCAAAAGCATTATTTCGACAAAATAGACACCGTTGATATTTTGGATGTGAACGCGGGGAGTCACGGAAAATACTTTGCGACCAACTTTGACCCCGAAATCAACTTCCGCGAATTTAAAAAAGTCTGGACATGGATCAATCGGAAGTGGGTGGTACGGCCGGTACATAGCGAGCGATGGGATTACGATTTTCCCGTTGTGGGCAAGCGGCCGGTCTACCTTAATGGACACGATGAATTACACTCACTGTCTAAAAACATCGATGCGAGAAGCATTCGCTTCTGGATGGGATTCGGAGACCACTATCTCAATGTTTTCGGGGTCCTCCGCAATCTGGGTATGCTTTCTGAAAAACCGGTTAAAACTGCCGAGGGCGTGGAGGTTGTCCCGTTGAAAGTGTTGAAAGCCGTTTTGCCGAACCCGGCATCTCTCGCAAAGACCTACACCGGCTACACCTGCATCGGAGACTTGGTAAAGGGATGGAAGAATGGGAAGTGGCGCGAGGTGTTTATCTACAACAATTGCGACCACGCGAAGTGTTATAAGGAAGTCGAATCGCAGGCGATTTCTTACACGGCTGGCGTCCCGCCCATCGCCGCGGCGATTCTCGTTGCCAAAGGCGTTTGGAATCCGAAGACGATGGCAAATGTAGAGGAGCTCAATCCATATCCATTTATAGAAGTTCTCAATAGAATCGGGCTTCCGACTAAAGTGAAGGATATCAAACTGAAGAATGGAAAACCGACCAAAGACGGCATGCCTGTTTCTGCGACCAAATCCAACGACGTAAAACCGAGTGAAGTGTGGTAGTCCCGCTTTAGTTCACGGGACCCGGTTTAAATAAAATCAGTTTGACCGCCAAGCTTATCGGCTGTTCTTACCACCAGCCCAAGGCAACAATCAAGTCTTTCAATAATATCTCGTTCCGTCAGCCGGATTACATGCCAGCCGTGCCGCTCCAGGAATTCATCCTTGCTCTTGTCTTTGCCTATGTGAGCTGCGCCGGAATGCGCTTTGAGGTTGTCGCATTCAACAGCAATGCGCCCGTTTCGGCAGAAGACCGCCAAATCAAGACGATACCGTTTGCCCTCTTTTGATACGCAAAATTCCTTTTTTGCTTTGATGCCTAAACTATTTAATCCCCTATCTACAATTTGTTCTGTGGGGGAAATGCCATACAGCTCTAAAATATCTCCCGCTTGAAGCAAAGATTTCAAACTAGTAAAACCGAAAGAGACTCTGCGGGGTATTATATTTTTTATCGGGCATGCGAGCTTTTTTATCCACGCCAATTCAATTCTTAGATAATCATCGCGCGCTCGAGGATGGTTTCGTTCTTTCGGCAGTAAGTCTATTCTTTTTACTGTCGTGCCCGAGAGCACGCGCGCATAATATTGAATGCGTTGTCCTAATCTCCCAAACGAGGCCGGCTGATAAAAAGCCAGGTGGCTGAACTTGCGCCTGGGTAAGTATGCCATTGGAATTCTGTACCAATTGTCTTTTAATAGAATGCGAAGGTCGCTTTTATTTTTTAATACGCAGACCAAAACAATCTTTTTCTGCCGTAAATATTTTTTACCCTTTTTCATACTCTATTATCTGTGGAGGTTAAACCTTCACAAATACCGCTCACTTCATTTTTGAATATTTCGACGGCTCTTTTTCTTTGTCCTCGTTCTCGTCTTCTTCAAGGCCTATTTCTTCCGGAGCTGGCTCATCCTTGAAACCGCCTGCTTGGATTTGCCACAATTTTCGATACAGTCCTTTGTCTTCCAAGAGTTCGCGATGCGTACCCTCGGCGATTATATTTCCATTCTCCAATACAACTATTCTATCCATTTTCATGATGGTGGAAAGCCGATGGGCTATTACGACAACGGTCTTATCTTTCATTAAAATCTCAAGGGCGTCCTGAATAAGGGCTTCCGATTCGGAGTCCAAGCTTGACGTTGCTTCGTCCAGTAAAAGTATCGGCGCATCTTTCAAAATTGCGCGCGCGATGGCAACGCGCTGGCGTTCTCCGCCTGAAAGCTTGACTCCCCTTTCGCCGACAAAACTTCCATATCCGCCCGGCAAGGTGGATATGAATTCATGACAGTGGGCTTTTTTTGCGGATTCAATTACCTCCTCATCGGTCGCGCTTCGCCTGCCATAGCGAATGTTCTCCATGAGCGAGCGATGAAAAAGAACCGGCTCTTGCGGAACGAAGGATATTGCGTCTCGTAAGCTGTCTTGAGTAGCTTTCGCAATATTTTGCCTGTCGATTTCAATGCTTCCGCCTTGAATGTCAAACATCCTCAAAAGAAGTTTTGTGATTGTCGATTTACCGGCGCCCGACGGCCCAACGAGTCCGACTTTTTCCCGAGATTTTATTTGGAGATTTATATCTTTAAGAATCTGTTTATCAGCATGGAAAGAAAAGCGGACGGCTTTAAACGAGATTTCAGCCCGAGAAACTTGGAGTGGCTTGGCACCCGAGACATCAGGCACGCCATGAGGCTGTTCCAGAATGTAGACCATTTCGCTGGAATCTGCGAGCGCGTCAAAGAAACGGCGTAAGTCCCTATTTATACCCACCAGTCGGTCGAATGTTGTCATAAGATAGGCCTGTATCAGCACGAAATCTCCGATATCAAGCAGGCCTCTGCCCCAATAAACCGTGGCGCCCCAGAGCAATCCAACCTCGATGATTATTATGAAAATACCGATGCCAGCCCAGATGTAAGCGTCGGAAAGCCACGACCTAAGTGTCGCTTCGCGCCAGATTCGGACGACGGAATTGAACAGGCCGTGTTCGTGTCTGGCACCGGAGAAAAGCATTATAGTCGGATGATTTGATATTGAATCCGAAAGCGCTCCAATTATCTTTGTGTCCGCCTCGGCGCGCGCGGCTCGCACCGGCTGGCGCAATTTAGAAACATAAATTTGAAACGCGACAAAAATAATCGTCCATATCCCTAGTGCGAGCCCAAGCGCATGATTGCGTACAAAGAGCACGACAACGGCGCCGCAAACAAACAAAAAAGTCGGGAAGAATTGCAGCATGATGGCGTCAAAAATGGTTTCAAAGGCGCGCGCGTATTTGCTTACTCGGTGCGTCAAAGACCCGGCAAAATTAGACGTAAAGAAATTGTACGAGTGTCCGATGAGATATTTGAACGCACTTGAAAACAAATCCGTCATTACGCGGGCCTCAAGACGAATATTGCTCAAATGTTCGAGCCGATTCGCCGCCCATCTGACCATCCACCAGATTCCGATTATGACCAAGAGCGCGAGAAGTTGTTCTACGACTAGGCCGCTCGGGCTTTGAGACGCGAGCAAATTAAAGAATTTCCTCAAGTACCACGGAGCGGAGAGATTCGCCACTTGCATGAGGATGGACCCGACGATCATCAAGAGCACAAGCCATGGATAGCGAACCGCGTGCTGGTAATAGACGCGGAATACATCTTTCGTAGCAGCAAATTTTTTATAGGACAAATCTTGCATGAAGCTTACTCTAGCGTATTAAAACCCTTTGGGCTATTCTCCTTTGATATGCGCGTATTAGGGATTGAAACTAGTTGTGACGAATCCGCTGTGTGTGTAATTGATGCGCACGGAGATTTTGGCGATGATTTTCGGTTTGCTGTTTTGGGCAATGCGCTTATTTCTCAAACTGAAATACACGCGCAATACGGAGGCGTATTCCCCAACCTTGCTAAGCGTGAGCATGCGAAAAATCTTGTTCCATTGCTCGAACAAACCCTTGAGCAAGCTGAACTTCCACGGCAAGGTAAGACCTTGCCGTGGGTACTGCTGGAGCGCGCGCTTGATGAAGCGCGCCCTCATCAAGACAAGCATAGCGATATATCGCTATATTCGGATAAAATTCGGGACATTCTTACGAGAGAACCGGGACTTTATGAGAAACTCTCTGTGTTTCTTCAAAAATATACAAGGCCTGAAATAGACGCAATTGCTGTGACTGTAGGCCCCGGTCTTGAACCGGCGCTGTGGGTCGGAATTAATTTTGCGCGAGCGTTGAGTGCTGTCTGGCAAATTCCCTTAGTTGCCGTCAATCATATGGAAGGGCATGTTCTCGTATCGCTTATGCGATACGAGAAGGAGTATCGCGTATCGAGTGTCGCGTATGGAGGGGAAATGCATAAATTTGAATTTCCTTTGCTTGCGCTTCTAATTTCCGGAGGACACACTGAACTGGTACTCTCAAAAGAATGGCAAAAATATGAAATAATGGGTGCAACGCGCGACGATGCCGTGGGTGAAGCATATGATAAGGTGGCGCGCCTGCTCGGACTTTCTTATCCCGGCGGTCCCGAAATTTCTCGGCTCGCGGAAGATGCGAGACGCCAGAAGCTAGAAGCTGATTTCAAACTTCCGCGTCCGATGATTCACGATGATAATTTCCATTTCTCTTTTGCAGGACTTAAAACAGCTGTTCGCAGACTTGTCGAATCCAAAGGGCCGACCTTTTTAAGGTCCGACCTTAAAGGGGTCCCAAGGTCGGACCTTGATGCATTCAAAATGCAGGTTGCGCGCGAATTTGAAGACGCAGTTGCAGATGTGCTCGTCGCAAAAACGATTCGAGCGGTTGATGAATATGGGGCGGAGACGGTCATTGTTGGAGGCGGAGTTTCAGCAAACTCCTACATTCGCTTTCGTCTCGCAGAAGCATTGATAAAAGCGGGCTCGACACGCCTGCTCGCTCCTCCTCCTGAATTAGCAACGGACAACGCTTTAATGATTGCCCTTGCGGGATACTTCTCCGCCCAAAATCGGGATTTCGTAAATCCCGACATGCTTAAGGCGAGCGGGAATCTGAAGCTCGCCTAGAGAGCCTTATTTTGTGCTACGATATCGGAATGGACCCCGTTAGAGGCCGCGGTCACGCGATTCAATGACTATCGACGCAAGATTGTAAATAATCACAATGAGTACGAAGTATGGCAAGGATAATACCCGACCGCGACCTGCCTCTAACGGGGTGGAGCTCACTAAAGCGCCTGCTATATTTCTTAAAGCGTATAGTCCGGCAGAAAGCGAGTCCCGGATTTTAAAATTATGGGAGAAAAGCGGCTTTGCTAACCCGGATGTGTGCATTGAAAAAGGAGTAACGAAGCCCGACGCGGAAACATATTCAATCGTCCTTCCGCCGCCAAACGTAACGGGAACGCTTCACATGGGGCATGCCGCGATGCTCGCAATTCAGGACATCCTCATTCGCTACCACAGAATGCGCGGTTTCAAAACATTGTGGCTTCCCGGCACAGACCATGCCGCCATCGCCACGCAATCCGTCGTTGAGAAAACATTGCACAAGGAGGAAAAGAAAACTCGGCATGATTTAGGGCGCGAGGAATTTCTCAAGCGAGTCGAGCAATTCGCAAAGAAGAGTCATGACACGATAGTCTCTCAAGTACGCGCGATGGGCGCTTCCGTTGACTGGACGCGCGAAGCCTACACTCTGGACGAGGCGCGCAACTTGGCGGTCAGAACTGCTTTCAAAAAAATGTACGACGCCGGTCTTATTTACCGAGGCAATCGCATAGTCAATTGGGACCCGCGAATGCAGACAACCGTTTCAGATGATGAGATTGAGCATGTAGAGCAAAAGGACACTTTTTATTATTTTAAATACGGCCCTTTCGAAATCGGAACCGTGCGGCCGGAAACAAAGTTTGGAGATAAGTATGTCGTTATGCACCCAGACGACGAGCGTTACAAAAAATACAAACACGGACAAAAATTAGAGCTTGAATGGATAAATGGTCCCATTACCGCGACAATTATTAAGGACGAGGCGGCAGATATGGCGATAGGCTCCGGCGTGATGACTATAACTCCCGCACATTCGAGCATTGACTTCGAAATCGCGCAGAGACACGGGCTAGAAATAGAGCAGATAATAGATACGAATGGAAAGCTTTTATCCATTGCCGGAGAATTCGCCGGACTTCATATCAAGAAAACGCGGTCACTGGTCGTTGAGAAATTGAAACAAAAAGGATTAATTGCAAAGGTGGAAGAAGATTATGTGCACAATGTTGCGATAAACAGCCGAGGAGGAGAAGTAATTGAACCGCAAATCAAGCTTCAGTGGTTTGTCGCTGTAAACAAAAAATTCACAATTCCCTACTCTGAAATACCCGACATTCTCTCGGGGTCGGAAACGACTCTGAAGAAGCTTATGCGTGTATCTGTTGAAAGTGGCGCGACAAAAATCGTCCCCGACCGTTTTGAGAAAGTTTATTACAATTGGATAGACAATCTGCGCGACTGGTGCATCTCTCGGCAGATTTGGTACGGACACCGCGTACCCGTTTGGTACTGCCTTGGTTGCAAACACCATTCAGTTGATGCAGAAGTAAAATCTAAATGGTTTTTGGTTCGACATGGAGAAACTGAGGCCAATATTAAAGAAATTACGCAGGGCCACCAAAACTCTCAGTTAACACCCGCAGGAATAGCGCAAGCCGAAGCCGCCGGCGAAAAGCTGAAGAATCAGGACATAGAACTAATAATCAGCTCGGACTTAGGCAGATGTAAAGAAACTGCGGAGATTATATCGAAAGCTACTGGCGCAGAAGTGATCTACGACGAGGCTTTGCGCGAAAGATTTATGGGAGCGGCGGAAGGATTCTCGTACGAAGAAAATAGAAAAAAGTATAATCCATTCAAGGAATACGATGACAAAACGGCCGCAAATCTAGAAACAATACGGGAACTGGAAGAGAGGATCTCAAAGGCATTTGAGAAACATCGCAAAAATCATGGACTTAAGAATGTAGTCATTGTGAGCCACGGAACTGCAATTCGCTGGTTATTAAAACGCATAGAAAACCTGACATTTGATGAAGCAAGTGCTCGACCTACCATACAAAATGCAGGTGTCATTTCTATGGACATACTAAAATCCGCTTGCGAGAAATGCGGAAACGACCTATTTGAACAAGACCCTGACACATTGGACACTTGGTTTTCATCAGGACTGTGGACTTTTTCAACACTCGGCTGGCCTAATAAAACGCGCGATTTAGAAACCTACCACCCGACATCCGTACTGGAGACCGGATATGACATTCTATTTTTTTGGATTGCACGAATGATACTAATGAGCGGATTTCTGCTTGGTACTGTGCCATTCCGCAATGTGTATCTGCACGGACTAGTGAGGGACGATAAAGGAAGGAAAATGTCGAAGTCTCTCGGCAACATAATTGACCCGCTCACAATGATTGAGAAGTACGGGGCTGACGCCGCGCGCCTTTCGCTAATCGTCGGCGCGTCCCCCGGAAACGATGTGAGGCTATCCGAAGACCGCGTACGCGGATACAAGCATTTTGCGAATAAGGTATGGAACATTTCTCGATTCGTTTTGGAGAACAGCAATACCCAAGGTCCGACCTCAGGGGAATCCGAGGTCGGACCTTTGAATGCCGAGGACAAGAAGCTTGTTGAGGAGACGCTTGCAATTGCAAAAACAGTTTCTGAACACATAGAAAAATTCCGCCTCGACCTCGCCGCCGACGCCATTTATCACTTCGTCTGGCATCGCTTCGCCGACGAAATTATTAAGGAGAGCAAGCCGATACTGAAAGAAGGAGGCGAAGCGGCCGAATCCCGTCGCCATACCCTATACTCTATACTTGATACTTCCTTGCGCCTTCTCCACCCCTTTATGCCTTTTGTTACGGAAGCAATCTGGCAAGAACTTCCAAACCGCAAACAATATCTACTAATGGTCGCCAAATGGCCCTATGCGAAGGCAATAGGCACTAGGCAATAGGCACTATGGAATTCTCACTATGTTCTACGCACTACGTTCTACGCACTTTTCTGTATGTTTGAAATCACCCCAGCCGTCGCGGCGCTTGCGGGAGGAGTGCTCCCCGCCCTTGCTTGGTTATGGTTCTGGCGGCGAGAGGATAGCGCGCATCCGGAACCGCGCCGCCTTATCGCGCTTGCGTTCTTTGCCGGAATGGTAACCGTTGTAATCGTCATTCCAGTCCAGAAATTCATCGCTCCATATCTGGCGAGCACTGCCATCCTTTACACCGCATGGTCCGCGATTGAGGAAGTGATGAAATATCTGGCGGCTCGATTCACGGTCCTAAATCGGCGAGAGGACGACGAACCGATAGACCCTGTCATATACATGGTTGCGGTTGCGCTGGGCTTCGCAGCGCTGGAAAACGCGCTTTTTTTCTTGAGTCCGCTTTCCGGCGACACATTTTTGCAAACCTTTCTTACAGGAAATTTGCGATTCATCGGAGCCACGCTCCTGCATGTCCTCGCTTCAGCCGTTATAGGCGTGGCTATCGGACTCGCGTTTTACAAGCCGAAAGCAACGAGGCGCTTATATGCGCTTTGGGGAGTTATCCTCGCCACCCTTTTGCACAGCGCGTTTAACTTCTTTATACTAAATACGCCCGAGGTGCATTTGTTGCGCACCTTCGGGTTCGTCTGGGTCGGCCTCATCGTGCTTCTGGTCGTGCTAGAATATGTAAAACGAATTCATCCGCGAGTCTTTGAATAATCTCAACATTATATTTATCAATTAAAATAAAACATGCAAAAAAAACCATCTTTTTTCGCACGGCTCATCGGTTCTGCTAAAGAGTATGACGACTATTTTGAGGACCCTAAAGCCGAGCACGCCGTGTTTGTCGGCGAAGGCGAGGAACGCCACGCCCATATCACGACAAAAGATAGCGCTGGTTCGTGGGCGGACACCGAGCCGGAGGGCGAACTCGCGGTGGATGTGTATCAAACTGCTGATGCTGTGGTAATCAAGGCGCTTGTTGCCGGAGTACAGCCGACGTCCATTGATATTTCTTTGACCCGCGAGATGCTCACCATAAGCGGAGTGCGCGAGGATGAGCGCGAAGTAGATGAAGACGATTATTTCCAGAAAGAACTTTACTGGGGCTCTTTTTCGCGCACAATCCTATTGCCGGAGGAAGTTGACGTAGACCTCGCGGAAGCGACTGAAAAGCATGGCATTCTTATGATTCGCCTCCCGAAAATAAATAAGAAGAAACAAACTAAGCTGAAGGTGCGAAGCAGATAAATTAGCTTCTAGGGACTAGCTTCTAGCTACTAGCTTAAACTCGTAACTCTCCATGTTATACTCATCCAGTTACAAATAAAATCTTCAGCATGGAAACAATACAAAAATTTGCCGTACCATTAGCAATTATCATCGCGGGAGCGCTAATCGCGGGTGCTCTGTATTTCGCGAGCATCGGCAGAGCGCCCAAAGGCGGAGGGCAAGGCACTGCTCGCGCAGAAAAGAATATTCGACCTGTTCAAAAGGACGACCATATTCTTGGCAACGCTGACGCAAAAATCACCATCGTAGAATTTTCGGACACAGAATGTCCTTTCTGCAAGCGGTTCCACGCAACTATGCATGAAGTTATTGATACGTATGGAAAGGATGGAAAGGTGACCTGGGTGTACCGCCATTTCCCTATTGCACAACTTCATCCAAAGGCGCAAAAAGAGGCGGAAGCGCTTGAATGCGCGGCGGAGCTTGGAGGCCCCTCGAGCCCGCTCGGGACAAGCAACGATGTGTTTTGGAAATACGCCGATAAACTGTTCGAAACGACAAACTCCAACAACTCGCTAGACATCGGCGTATATAATCTTCCGGAAGACCCGCCCACCGACCCGGACGGCAAGCCGTATTATGCGCAGAAAACCCCCCGAAGCGCAACGGACGCTGGGCAACTTTCCGACATGGCAGTTTCGCTCGGACTTGATAAAATCGCATTTGAAACCTGCCTCTCATCCTCAAAATACGAGGACAGAGTGAAGAAAGATGCGGAAGAAGCGACTGCTTCTGGAGCGCGTGGTACGCCTAGCAGCATAATCATTGTCGGCAAAGAGCAGATAGCGATGGAAGGCGCACAGCCGTTTGAGGCAGTCAAAACACTCATAGATTCGTTGCTAAAGAAGTAAACCCAGCTTTTTCTGAACTACTCATCCACTAGACCGAGGCGATAAATATCAAACGAGTTTTCTCCTTCAAACATGTCGGACGGATTAGGCAGGTAGATGCGCCGACGCGATATTTCTGCCGTAGCGTCATTCACAAGCCGATGAAAAACGGCAAAATCTTCTTTGCATTTTGAGAAATCAATAATGTATTTCCGCATTTGCGGAGAGCCGTCGGCATTTTTCCTCTTTTTGCACTCTTGCACGATAAAGCGCTTTACCGGACGGCCGTATTTTTGTCTTATAGTATAGTAATTAAAAATTGCCTGCATTACGAAAAGCGTCTTCCGCGAGCGGTCCCTGCTAAACGAATCTACGAATTTATGGTCAACGATATCGAGCGCCTTGCGGTCTACTCTCGACTCCACCACCAAATCAGAAACGGCTTTAATAGGAAGGGCTAATCCTGCAACCTCGGCGAGGGCTACCACCTCCACACCGAGGACTTTGTATTTCGGCGGACGCTCCAGATAGAAGTTAATGGCCTGCAGATACTCCCGCTCCATAGACTCGCGTTTTTTCTTTTTGGCAAGGCGAGACCCAGCTTTCCCAAAATTGAGCTCAAAATCCGGGACGGAGCGAAGGTATTCCAACCCTAGCTCAACTGCGCCCTGCTTTGTGATACCGCCATAAAAATTCTGAAGCGCCACATGTCCGGCGCGCCCGATGATAGACGCGGGGCTATAAGGCGTGTCATAGACCTTCTCGACATATCGTTTGTACCAAGCCAAAGGATTTCTCAAGAATGCCATCAGCGACGAGTGACTCCAGTGCCTGATTGGTGGCACCGCGCGTTTTTTTGCCATATCGGGGAGTATACCGCTCCCAGAACTTTTTGGACAAACTTGGGCGGAATATCCCCTTTCTCAAATATCCCTATCTTTCACCATGGTGAGAAATAGGGATGTTGTTGGAATACGATTTGACTCTGATTTCTGGCTAATTTCAGATTTATTTGCAAAGTTGGCGCCCAAATATAAACTCCCTTGATGAAAACCATGTGCTTATTCGCGCGACTGGCCTCCCTACTTTACTACCCTTAATCAAAGAAAATGGCTTAAATTCGTCGAAGCAACATCAAATAAATGGCTCATTTGGGCTACAAGGGCAACAAACCGGGGAGGCCAGTCGCGCGAATTAGCATATAAGCATGGTCAGCTTTTGCCCAGCCGTTCGCTTTTGAGGACTAGGATATTTAGATGCAGTTCTAGAAGCGCCCTACTTCGCAAACGCTACGAAGGGCAAGGCGGGGAATTTTAATTTTCTAGAAGCTAGACGCTAGTCGCTAGAAGCTGTGTTTTTTAGTAACTCCTCAACTGTTTAGCGCGTTCATGGAATCTAATCCTCTCCAGCGCTTTCGCTTCAATCTGGCGGATGCGTTCGCGCGTGACGCCGAATTCGCGTCCGACTTCTTCAAGCGTGTAGCAAATACCCTCATCGGTAAGCCCGTTTCGCATCTCTAAAATCTTTCTCTCCTTCGGCGACAGCTCGTCCAAAATTGCCATCATCTGCTCGGAAAGAATCCTGCGCGACGCATCTTGGTCGGGAGAAGCGATAGTTTCATCGGCAATAAAACTTCCGAGAGTGGAGCGTTCGTCGTCTTCCTCTCCGACAGGGCTCTCGAGAGAAACAGTGTCTTGATTGATTTTTTGTATCACATAAATCTTTTCTACTTCAATCCCCATCTCTTCTGCAATTTCTTCCGGAAGCGGGTCGCGCCCCAAATGCTGTGAAAGTTCGCGCAATTTCTGCTTATATTTCGCAATTGTCTCCACCATATGCACTGGAATTCGAATCGTCCGCGACTGGTCGGCCAGAGCGCGAGTAACAGCTTGGCGAATCCACCAAGTCGCGTAAGTCGAGAATTTATATCCTTTCGTGTAATCAAATTTGTCCACTGCCTTAAAAAGCCCAAGGTTTCCCTCCTGAATTAGGTCTAATAGCGTGAGGTCTGGCGAGCGGTTCACATATTTTTTTGCGATAGACACAACGAGGCGCAGGTTGGAACGCGCGAGAATGTTGCGCGCCTCATCGTCGTTCTGCAAAATTCTTTTCGCAAGCTCCTTTTCCTGATTGCCATTTAAAAGCGGATACTGTCCTATTTCTCGCAAATACATCTGCACAGAATCAAATCCGCTGTCGGCACGGCGATTCTGCAGTTTCTTTTTTTCGAGCACGAGTTGAGCGGAGTTGTCATCAAGCATTCCTCCGCCTTCCAAAACATCTATTCCCGCAACCGAGAATCGTTCATAAATTTCTTCCAGAAGAAGCATGTTGTCTTCAATCGTCGGAAACTCACGAATAATTTCATCGTAGGTAATGTAGCCCCGTTCGCGCCCAAGCGTTATCAACGCTTCAACTTTTGAAAGGTTCTTGTCCTTAGAATCGGGCACTCGAGATTTTACTTTACGATTTTTTGCGGACGCAGATTTTGCTCGTGTACGATTAACTTTCCTGCGGCCTGCCGCCGTTTTCTTTGGTTTAGTTTTGCGAAACTTTTTCTTAGAAATTTTGTGCGCCGAATTCTTTCGGAGTCTCGCTGATTTCTTCTTCGCTTTTTTGGCTTTTTTCTTGCTTTTTTTGACCATACCCGTACACTAAGTTTGCCGTAATTCCTGCCGTAGTAAATCCAGCGACCATTGGAGGCTTTTATGCAAGAGAAACTTTTCTTTAATGTAACAATATTTATTCATAAGAGGCAACGGCAAACTTAGTGTGCGGGCATACAACAACGAACCAACGCCGCTCGAGCGGCGCTTATGCGCAATATATTATACTATCCTCGAAGTTGCGCAATCTGAGTTGTCAACAGTTTGCACTCCCGCATAAGCTCCGCTGCAACGGGCTCGTTTCCTTCTCTTTCAGCGTCTTTCAGAGAACTTGTGGCTTTTGCAAGCTCGACTCCCAGTCTATCGCCGAGTAACGCGTCAAGAAGGGCTTGAGCCTCGCGTTTGACTCCCGAACTTTTCCCATACATATTTTCAGCAGAAAACCGAAGCGCCTCCTGTTCGCTCTCTGGCAAACTTCGCAATATTTTGTAAGCGTCGGCCCCGATTGCGTGCTCGAACCCTTTTGCATATTCTTTCACCTCCAACTGCGGTTTCGAAGCGGCTTCTTGCCATAACAATAATGAGAAGGCCTGTCTTGCCCTGCCGAAACGTTCCGCGAAGGCGGGCCTCGCCTGTACGCCGTCCGCAGAAATCTCCGCGGATGAATCTCTCGGAACTCCAGCGAGCGAATCGAGCACTGCTTTCTCGGACACTCCGAGTCGACTCGCAATCTCATGGACATACTGGTCTCTCGCAATCGGACTTTGAACATCTGCAAGAAATGGCAATACGATAGTTTCCACCGCTTTTCTGAATCTGTCTTTCTCTAATTTACCTTTGCCGTCTTTACCGGTATGTTCGTAAAGAACATCAAGCAAAAACACAATGATGTCTTTTGCCTCGCGTATTGCACTGCTCCATGCCTCTTTCCCGCTCTCCAGTATCAAGTCCGCCGGGTCCATTCCCTCTGGCAGTCGTGCAACTTTGACATTAAGACCGCCGCGAAGCGCGGAACGCGCCGCGCGACCGGCCGCTTTTATTCCAGCCTCGTCAGCATCCAGCGCAATCACAAGATTTTCTGTCATGCGATTGATTAAGACCGCGTGCTCCATAGTGAAAGCAGTTCCTGAAACCGCAACGGTATTTCCCCATCCGGCCTGATGTGAAGCCAATAAATCGAGCTGTCCCTCAACGAGAACCGCGCAATTATGCTTGCGAATCGCCTGCTTTGCGCGGTCATATGCATAAAGAATTTTCGACTTGTGAAAAAGGACAGTCTCGGGGGAATTTAGGTACTTGGGTGGCTCAATTTTGGATTCGGTTCTCTCCGCCTGTCCCGAGCCTGTCGAGGGAAAAATGCGTCCTGAAAATCCCACTGTGCGCCCCGCGCTGTCGGCTATTGGGAAGATGATACGGCTTCGAAATCTATCGAACAATCCCCTTTCCCCGCGCTTCGCTAGACCTGCATCAAGTATTTCTTTTTCCGAAAAATTTTTGCTGCGCAAATAATTGGATGTATCGCTCCACGATTCTCCTGCAAGTCCCACCCGAAATGATTTTATAGTTTCGTCGTTTATGCCTCGTCTGTGAAGATACTCGCGCGCAGGGTCGTTCAAACTCGAAGCATAAAGAATTGCCGCAGTTTCCAAAAGTTCAAATAAGCGCTCGCGCGAATCACGCTCGCCTTTCTTTTCGTAGACAAGCGGAACGCCTGCCTTCTCTGCGAGAATCTTGAGAGCTCCCTTGAAATCAAGCCCCTCGATTTGTTCGACAAAAGAAAAAATGTCTCCGCCGACATTGCAACCAAAGCAGTGATAAGTTCCCCTGTCGGGCGAGACGAAAAACGATGGGGTCCGCTCGCTGTGAAAAGGACAGCGCGCGCGATAGGCACCTCCAGCCCGTTCGAGCTTCACATATTGCGAAACCACATCCGTAATTGAAAGACGGTCTTTTATTTGTTGAACTGTATCTGTCATGATTATATTATGTGCTTTCCGCACCACATGTTAGTGGTTTACGAAACCACTAACATTGGTATATACTTCTTGCATGGAGCTTTATCATGTTCTTAATCGGGGCGTAGATAAGAGAAGTTTGTTCCTAGACGATAAAGACCGCGCGCGCTTTGTGCATGATATGTGGGAATTCAATGACACCGAGGATGCGAGAAATGTGTGGCACCGGGCAATGCAACATAGTGATTTACGAAACCACTATATGGAGAAGGAGCGGATAGTCGACCTCCATGCGTGGTGTCTCATGGGAAATCATTACCACCTTCTCCTGTCAGAACGCACAGAGGGCGGACTCACGAAGTTCATCCGTCGTCTCAATGTCGGGTATGCAAATTACTTTAATGAACGGCATAAAAGACAAGGAACTCTATTTCAGGGTCGAAGTAAAAAGATATTGATACAAACCGACGCGCACTTTTTGCACATTCTCAATTACATTCACTGCAACCCGCTCGATCTTTCTCGTTCAGGCAGTGGTTGGCGCGAACAAAAATTGCCAAGTGCCGAGAAGGCGCTTCAAGAACTTAGAAAATATAAGTGGAGCAGTTATCTCGATTATGTGGGGGGACACAACTTCCCGTCAATACTTACGAAGGATCTTTTTGCAGACATCTTCA
The DNA here is from genome assembly GCA_038056635.1 of Patescibacteria group bacterium. Taxonomy (GTDB): domain Bacteria; phylum Patescibacteriota; class Minisyncoccia; order Phycocordibacterales; family UBA2100; genus UBA10103. The sequence continues at coordinate 7,468 of JBBUFE010000003.1, read as the reverse complement.
AAGACTATGAGAAAGAGCTTATTTCGTTCCTAGCAGACAACGAAGCGAGTGTTCTCAAAGATTACCGCTTGGAAAATTAGTGGTTTCGTAAACCCTTAATATTTCGTAAAAAAGGTTCCTGACACCTTATTCCTTATTCCCCTCCCGCAGGGCGCAGGCACGAAAGTGCCGAAGGTGCCGACGAGCCGTCTATTCCTTTGCTACCACTTCGGTACTAACCGCCGCTTCTTGCGCCCTAAACTGCGCTTCCATTTCTTCAATCATCGCGTATTTCTTGCTTCCCTTGAAGCCAGTTCCCGCTGGAATAAGGCGCCCAATAATGACATTTTCTTTAAGTCCGACAAGGCGGTCAACTGCCCCGGAAACCGCCGCCTCCGCAAGTTTGCGCGGAGTATTCTGGAATGAAATTGCCGAAAGGAAAGACGCACGCGTCAGAGAAACTTCCGTGATTCCAAGAAGAAGCGGTCTGCCTTTGGCTGGTTCGCCCTCAACTTCCTTCTGTATTTTATTAATTCGTTCAAACTCAAAGTCGGAAATAATATCTCCAGCCGAGATTCCCGTGTCTCCTGTAGTAACGACGGAAATGCGGCTGAACATTTGCTTAACGATGATTTCCAAGTGCTTGCGCGAAGTGGAAACTCCCTGCAATTCGTAAATTCGCGTAATTTCGTTGATGATATATTCCTGCGCCGGCACCTTTCCTGCAAGCAAGAATATTTCCTCGAGGTCCGCGGAGCCGTCCGTCAAGAAGTCGCCCTTCTCCACGCTCTGCCCTTTCTTCACGATAATGCTTCGCATCGGGCTGATGCTGTATTCGGTTTCTTTCTTCGCGGCTTTCCCTTTCTTTAACGATGCCGTCTCTGGAATGATTGTAATGATAGTCTCATCGCCCAACTTTTCGATGCCGGACACAACTCCGGACACGCGGGCGATTGTCGCAGGCAGTTTGGGGGTGCGCGACTCAAAAACTTCTTCAACGCGAGGCAGACCCATTGTGATGTCCCCGCCCGCAGTCGCCACGCCTCCAGTGTGGAAAGTGCGCATTGTAAGCTGGGTTCCCGGCTCGCCGATGGCTTGCGCGGCGATAACACCTACTGCCTCGCCCACATCGATTATTTCTCCCGTTGTGAGGTCCATTCCATAGCATTTTTGACAAACTCCTCGCGCCACTTTACATGTCATTGGTGAGCGAAGAGAAACTTCTTCCAAGGCGCTGTTTTCAATTACCCTCGAATCGTCTCGGCTTATCAGATGATTGCGCTTGAAAACTGTCTTCGCCCCAGCAACCGCGTCTTCGGCTAAACTTCGGCCTGTAACTCTGTCGGAGAATGACCCGCCGATGTTTTCTTTGCCCGGTCGGCGAATTGTTACTCCCTCTTTCGCTCCGCAATCATTCTCAAGAACGACAACATCGTGCGCGACATCAAAGAGTCGGCGCGTGAGGTAGCCCGCGCGCGCGGTGTTAAGCGCCGTGTCTGCGAGGCCTTTCCTTGCGCCGTGCGTCGAAATGAAGTATTCAATCGGGGTCAATCCTTCTTTCAGAGATGATGTGATAGGGAACTCGATGATTTCTCCGCGCGGGTTTGTGATGAGACCTTTCATTCCTGCCATCTGGTGAAGCTGAACGACAGAACCGCGCGCGCCGGAAGCAATCATGTCGTGGACCGGACCGTTCGGGTCAAGCGCTGCCGTCACATGCTTGCGCAAATCGTTTCCAACCTTGCCCCAAATTCCGACAGTCATTCTGTATCTCTCGTCTTCCGTCAGCAGGCCATTGTTGAAGTTTTCCTGCTCCTTTGCCACCTTTTCGTGGCCTTCCGTTACCAGCTTGTCTTTCTCGGCCGGAATGATGACATCGGAAATAGACCAGGTGATGCCCGCGTAAGTTGCATATCGGAAACCGAACGCTTTTATTTTGTCCAAAATCGCGGGAATGCCGTCTAACTTGTAATGCGTTACGAGGTCTTCCACGATAATGCCCATTCGCTTGTTCGTAACTTCTTCATTGATGAAAGGGAAGTCGTTGGGGAGAACAGAGTTGAAGAGAAGCCGTCCAACAGTCGTCTCAAAGACCTTGCCGCCAAACTGCGCATACTTTTTGTTTTCGGAAGGAAGGACTCTCACAGTCGCGCGCAAATCCACGGCTCCAAAATCAAATGCCGTGATTGCCGCGTTCGTTGAAGGAAATGCTTTGCCTTCGCCCCTGGATTTTGGCATCGATTTCGTCATCCAGTAACAACCTAAAATTATGTCCAGTAGTTTGGATGCAACGACGACGTCTCCGCTTCCCGGCTTCAAAACGTTTTTATTCGCTGACATTATTTCAGCGGCTTCCATCTGCGCGGCCTCTGAAAGAGGCACGTGTACTGCCATCGCATCGCCGTCGAAGTCTGCGTTGTAAGCGGGGCAAACCAAAGGATGAATCTGAATGGCATTTCCTTCTATTAAAACTGGCCGGAATGCCTGGACGCTTTGGCGGTGAAGCGTCGGCGCGCGGTTTAGAAGCACGTATTTGTTCTGAATGGCCTCTTCCAAAATTGGCCAAATTTCGGGCGCCTCGTCTTCAATCAACCGGCCTGCTCCGCGAATGTTGTAAGCAAGCTCGCGCGCAAGAAGACCCTGAATTACGAATGGGCGGAACAATTCGAGCACCATGTGTTTTGGCAATCCGCACTCGTCAAGCGCCAAGTCAGGTCCGACGACGATGACAGAACGCCCGGAATAGTCTACGCGCTTGCCGAGCAAATTTTGCCGCAGATATCCGTGTTTGCCTTTCAAATAATCAGCCAATGATTTTAGAGCCCGCCGGCGCCCGCCTAAAATCCCGAGCACGCCCGCGCCTCGTCTCATCGAATTGTCGAGAAGCGCGTCCACTGCTTCTTGGAGAATTCGCTTTTCATTCCGCAGGATTACTTCTGGAGCGTGTATCGCAAGAAGGCGTTTTAGACGGTTGTTTCTGTTAATAACCCGGCGGTATAAGTCATTCAAATCAGATGAAGCGTGTCTGCCTCCCTCGAGTGCGACCATTGGCCGGAGCGCGGGAGGAACCACGGGAAGACGCGTCATAAACATCCATTCCGGGCGGACTCCTGCGCGCTGAAGCGCCTGCGAAAGAGCAAGGCGTTTGCGAAGCTTGTCGCGGTCTGCCGCTCCTGAATTCTCGTAAAGCTCCCGAACTTTCTTTATGTATGTTCCCAGGTCAATTCGCTTCAATATATTGTAGAGAGCCTCGGCACCGATTGCCGCGCGGAAGAGCCCGCCGTATTTGACGGCAAACAAGTGATAGGCCGCTTCGTCCAAGACAATTCCCTCTTTGATTGATTCAATTTCGCGCTTAGATTTTGTAGCCAAATCCTTAAGACGCGTCTTTTCCTCCGGCGTTGCAGCCGACTTTGTTTTCTGCGCGAACTCTTGTTCCAAGTCCTTCAGTAGCCGAGTACGTTCGGCTTCCACGACTTGGGTGACGATGTATCCAGCGAAGTAAACAACTTTCTCCACCTCTGCGGATGAAAGCCCGAGCATGAGCGCGATGCGGGAGGGAATGCCGCGAAGAAACCAGATATGCGACACGGGGGTCGCAAGGTCAATATGCGCCATGCGCTCTCGGCGAACGATTGCTCGTGTAAGCTCTACCCCGCATTTCTCACAAACAATTCCGCGGAATCTGATGCCGCGATATTTCCCGCAGTAACACTCGTAGTCTTTCTCGGGGCCGAACACTCGCTCGTCGAAAAGCCCGTTCTTTTCTGGTCTCTGCGTCCTGTAGTTTATCGTCTCCGGTTTGGTGATTTCTCCGAAAGACCATTCCAAAATGCGCTCTGGCGACGAGAGCTTCATCGTCACTGCGTCGAAATCCTGCGGTATCATGTCTTTTCTTTTTTGCATGTTAGTTTTTCTTAACAAGTAATCGAGTTTAGAAACAACTTACACCGAGCACTTTTTCAAGCACTCTGTTTATATATTGTTGGATTGGATGTTGTATGAAATGTTCATTGTTATGGTCCAAATGCGCCAGAAAGTGCTCGGTTAAGAAAATCATAGTCGCTACGCTCCTTGATTTTCTAAAAACTCCATATCGATTCCCAATCCGCGCAGATGCCGGACTAGAACATTGAATGTAGCCGGGGTGTTTGTTTCCTTGATGCGCTCGCCGGAAACTATTGCATCAAATGCGGCAGACCGGCCCAGTATGTCGTCGGATTTGATTGTAAGAATTTCACGCAAACTATGCGCGGCGCCGTATCCCAAGAATGCCCAGACTTCCATTTCCCCCACTCTCTGTCCTCCGTTTTGCGCTTTTCCTCCAAGAGGCTGTTGAGTCGTTAGGGAGTAAGGTCCGATTGAGCGCATATGAATTTTGTCCTCAACCATGTGGTGCAATTTCAAAATATACATAATGCCGACGGAAACCGGCTGGGCAAATGGCTCGCCCGTGAGACCATCGAAAAGTAACCGCTTTCCGCTCTCGTTCTCGCCAGCCTTCTTCAGCTCCGCGCGAATTTCCTCTTCTGTAGCTCCGGCAAAAGACGGAACAATCGCCTGGTAGCCTAATTTGTCCGCGGCAAGCCCAAGATGCAGTTCCAAAATCTGCCCCAAGTTCATGCGCGATGGCACGCCCAAGGGGGTGAGGATAATGTCTACAGGATTCCCCTGCTCATCGAATGGCATGTCTTCTTCTGGAAGCACGCGAGAAATAACTCCTTTGTTTCCGTGGCGCCCTGCAAGCTTGTCGCCGACCGAAATGGTGCGAAGCTGCGCGACTTCGACATGCACTCGCTTGATAACCCCGCTTTCAAGATTGTCGCCGGTCTCGCGGGAAAATACTTTGACGCCGATTACGCGCCCGCGCTTCCCTCCTTCCATGCGGAGAGATGTGTCTTTTACGTCTTTGGCTTTCTCGCCGAAAATCGCGTGAAGAAGCCTTTCTTCCGGCGTCAATTGCGTCTCTCCTTTTGGAGTTACTTTTCCGACTAAAATATCCCCAGAGCGGACTTCTGCGCCGATGCGTACAACGCCGTCTTCATCCAAATTCCGCAGTTTGAATTCGCTGACATTTGGAATGTCGTGCGTCGTTACTTCAGGCCCAAGCTTCGTGTCGCGAACCACGGAAACGAACTCTTCCATATGGATGGAAGTGAATCGCGCTTCTTTCGCAAGCCGCTCCGAAATTACAATGGCGTCCTCGTAATTTGCTCCATACCATGGGAGGAACGCGACGCGAACATTTTGGCCGATTGCAAGCTGTCCTCCGTCGGAAGTGGAAGTGTCGGCGAGAACCGCGCCCTTTTTCACATGCTGACCGGGAGAAACTGCCGGCCTGTGATGAAATGTCGTAAAGCCGTTGGTGCGGGAAAAATTCACAAGTTTGTATTCTTTTGCCTTGCCAGATGCGCCTTTGACCTCGATGCGTTGTGCATCCGCATAAGTAATCTCGCCTGCCTCGCTGGCAACTACAAGACGGCCCGAGTCGTGAGCCGCCATTGCTTCCACGCCTGTCGCAACCAAAGGCGCTTGCGGAACAACGAGCGGTACAGCTTGTTTTTGCATGTTTGAACCCATGAGCGCTCGGTTGGCGTCGTCGTTTTCAACGAAAGGAATAAGCGCGGTTGCCACGGAAAACGGCTGATTAGTCGCCACCTCCATGTAGTCCACGTCCTCGCGTTTAACGAGCAATGGATTTCCATTTTTTCGAACCTCCACGAATTTTTCGGTGATGAGGCCATTTTCATTTCGCGCGGTGGCGGCGTGCGCAATTGCATATTGTTCTTCCTCGAGCGCGTTCAGATATTGGATACCTTTTGTAATATGCCCTTTCTCAACTTTTGCGTAAGGCGTCTCCACAATCCCGAATTCATTCGGGCGCGCATAGAGCGACATGTGAAGAACAAGGCCGATGTTTTTTCCTTCTGGCGTGTGGATGGGACAGACGCGCCCATAGTGCGAGGAATGCACATCGCGCACTTCGAGGCCGGCGCGCTCGGAAGTGAGCCCGCCGCGGCCAAGCGTCGACAGCGTTCGCAGGTGTTCAATTTCATCCAGAGTATTGTACTGTTGCATCAATTGAGAAAGCTGGTCGGTCGTGAAAAATTCGCGGATTACCGCCTGGAACGGGCGGGGATTTACGAACTGAACTGGAAGGGAAGTTTCCGGGTCTACCATGGCCATTCTGTCTTGAATGTTTCGTTTCATACGCGAGAGCCCCACGCGCATGCGCTGTTCCAATAGCTCTCCCACAAAACGGACGCGTCGGAATCCTAAGTGGTCTATGTCGTCCGGTTCGGCCGCAGGATGGGCGTTCAATTCTGCAATGTTTGTGATAATCCGAACCACGTCGTCCAGCGTCAGCGTTGAGTTTGCGAGATCTTTTTCCGCAGTTGAAAGCCCGAATCTGCGATTGAAATGAAAACGGCCGACTCGTGAAAAATCATAGCGGTCTGGCGATAAAATCGCCTTTACATGCTCGCGCGCCGATTCTGGGGTCGCGATATCGCCATCGCGCAAACGCCTGTATATCTCTACGTAGGCCTCTTCTATGGTGTGCGCGTGGTCGGCTCCGAGAGTGGCGGCTACTGCCGACTGCGCTACTTTCGACTTCTCGAATCTGCCTAAAATCTCCTTGTCCGTCACAAGTCCCAAAACACGCAAAAGCGAAGTGACGGGGAATCTGCGCTTGCGGTCTATTTTTACATATATCCCTCCATCCGGGTCGGATTCTATTTCAATCCATACTCCGCGCGCAGGAATTATCTTTGCAGCAAAATATCCTTTCCCCTTGTGCGGAACTGATTCGAAGAATACGCCGTAGGAGCGGGCGAGCTGCGGAACAACTATTCTCTCGACACCATTGATTATGAATGTGCCATGCTCCGTCATCCACGGAAAATCCGCGAGAAAGATTTCTTGCTCCTTATCATCACCCGTCGTTTTATTTTTCAAACGGACTACCATTGAAAGCGGCGCTTCGTAAGTGCGCATCGCGCGCTTCGCGTAATGTTCGTCCCAGCGCAGAGCGCCGAAAGAGAATTTTATGAGCTTCAACTCATACTTTTTTCCCGCGTGGTCGGTTATCGGAGAAAACTCCTTGAAGACGCGTTCTGCTCCCCCTTCAACAAATTGTCGGAAGGAATCCAGTTGCGACTCGACAAGATTCGGCAGTTTCACGAGTGGCTCTCGGAAGCGGCCAAAAAATTTCTGCGGACGAACCGCGGCGTGCGCTTTTGACATGAGTGAAATATTTCGCGAACAGAATCCAAAAGACGCTGTTCGCGTTTTATTTTTTATTGCTATCCTCTATTAAAAGATTACAAACGGGCACACTATACTTCTTTGCCAAAAAGCGCGTCCGCAACTCAATCAGCTCGCAAGCAAATATCGCGGAATTATACACGCCCATCTTTTCCTGTCAACTTTATTTTGTCCCCCCTGTGGATTACTTAGGCTTCCTCGATTTAGTTTTCCACTCATTGAT
>JBBUFE010000002.1:0-10355 GCA_038056635.1 Patescibacteria group bacterium | reverse complement strand
CCTGGGACATCCTCGTTAACAGCGAGGCGCTCTACCAACTGAGCTACCGCGGAATATTGACTGCTAGCCAGAGGGCTAGTATATAGAAGAGTAGTATAATTTCCAGCATGAGTCCCGTTAGAAGTTGCGGAAGTTCTGAAAGACGAATATGCGCGGAACTGTTGGTATCGGTCGGCATTTTACTAGACACGGATAACGAGTTGGAAGCGCAAGCTTCCTACCTCTAACGGGATGAGAATGGCGTATCTTCTTCAAGGCATTCTTTTTGTCGGTCTGATTTTTGTTGCCGTGTACGCAATGGATTCGCGCAAGGGGCAGAATAACTCTGATATAATAGTTCCAACAAGTTCATCTATGACGACCGCGTTCTCACTCGCCAGTCCTGCGTTTGAGCAAAATGGACGCATCCCTTCGAAATTTACCTGCGATGGAGACCGCTCAATAAATCCTCCGCTAAAGTTTTCCGGCGTGCCAGAGGAGGCAAAATCTCTCGCCTTAATAATGGACGACCCGGATGTTCCAAAAGTACTCCACCCCGATGGCGTGTTTGACCACTGGGTTCTATTTAACATTCCTCCTCCGCCAAATCCGCCAACTGGCGGAGGCGGAACGCTCGAGATTGCCGAGGGCAAGTCTGTGGGAATTGCGGGTGTAAACGGAAGGGGAGACAGGGCATATACTGGGCCATGCCCGCCTCCGCAGTACGAGCCGAGCGAGCATCGATATATTTTTGTTCTCTACGCCCTTGATTCCACGCTCGCGCTCAATGCCGGTGCGACGAAGCAGGAAGTTCTAAAAGCGATGGAGGGACACATCCTTGCGCAGGCAAGACTTGTAGGAAGGTACAGTCGTGAGTGATAATAGATTTATGAACGATTTAATCTTGTATGTGCAAACTAGATGTCCGTACTGCGCTCTTGTGCGCGGTATAGATTCATAAAAACGAACTTATGACTTTTTTAAAGAAGAAAAAAACGAAGATTGTTGCGACAATCGGGCCAGCGACGGCAAACGCTCCCGCAATGACCGCCCTTGCGAAAGCGGGGATGAATGTCATTCGCCTCAATTTTTCGCACGGTTCGTATGAGGAACATAGGAAGAGCATCACCCTTGCGCGCGCCATAGCGAAAAAGCTTGGCATGCCGATAGCCGTACTGCAGGACCTCCAAGGCCCCAAGGTTCGCATCGGCGATTTCTATAAAGAGCGCGTCATGCTCAAGAAGGGGAGCATATTCACTCTTACTACGAAACCGCTTGTGGGCGACGAGGCAAAAGTGCATGTCAATTACGCGCGCCTGCCGCAGAAAGTGAGAAAGGGCGTATTCATTCTTCTCGACGACGGAAAGAAAAAACTCCGCGTTATTTCTGTCGGCAACAACAACATCGTCTGCCGCGTCGTGGCGGGAGGCGAGACAAAGGGCCGCCGCGGCGTCAATGTGCCGGGGGTGCCGCTTTCTTTGAGTTCTCTCACGGCGAAAGACAAGAAAGACCTCGCGTTTGGCATCGCGCACGACGTGGATTTCGTCGCGCTTTCTTTTGTGCGGAGTCCTAAAGACATCCGGGAGCTCCGCGCGATACTCACGCGGGCGAGAAAGGACATCGGCATTATCGCAAAGATTGAGACGGCAGAAGCGGTGGAAAATATTGACGCAATCATCGCTCTTTCTGACGGGATTATGGTTGCCCGCGGCGACCTCGCGATTGAAGTGCCCGCGGAGGACGTGCCGCTCATCCAGAAAATGATTATCCAAAAGTGCAATGAGGTCGGGAAACCCGTTATCACGGCAACACAGATGCTTGAATCCATGATTACCTCGCCTGTGCCCACGCGCGCGGAAGTGTCGGATGTCGCGAATTCCATCTTGGACGGCACGGACGCGGTCATGCTATCGGAAGAGACTACGCTCGGCGCTTATCCCGTGGAAGCCGTCACGGTGATGGCGAATGTCGCCTTGCGCATAGAACCTATGCTCGCGCAGAAGCGTCTTCTTTGGCGCAGTAAGAATGTGAAAGAAGGGATGACGGGAACAGTGGATGCGGTCGCTCTGGCGGTCGTCGAGACGGCGGAGAAGGTCGGCGCTGTGGCAATCATTGCGCTCACAGAAACGGGATTGACCGCGCGCATGGTCGCGCGCTTCCATCCTGAACAGCCAATTGTGGCCATAACGCCGAATGAGCGCACATTCAGAAAGCTCGCCTTAAGTTCCGGATGCTTTGCGGGCATCGTGAAAGGATTTCGCGATATGGATAAAGTAGTCGCAATCATTGATGCCTTTGTGGCGCGCGCGAAGATTGCGCGCAAGGGAGAGAAAGTGCTTATCACGGCGGGTATTCCGTTCGGCAAGGTTGGCGGGACAAACACGCTTCTTGTGCATACAATAAGAGGTGCGGCGCGTTGAACGGGATGTCGGCACTTATTCATTATGATTCTTTACATAAAAACCGGTTGTCCGTGGTGCATGAAAGTGCTTGATTATGCTAAAAAGCACGGAATTGAATTTGAGCTCAAGAACATCGCGACTCCCGGCGTAGCCGAGGAACTCATTGCGCGCGGCGGCAAGCGCCAGGTGCCATATTTAGCAGATGCAAACAACGCGGTTGAAATGTATGAGTCTGCGGATATTGTGGAATATCTGCAGAAGAGGTTGGTTGAATAACATATGCCCGGTAGGACAATCTCGAATCGCCTTGGTCATGCCATAATGCAATGGGATTGGCCATTATTAACGAAACGCGCCACAACCTAATCGTATGAAGAATTATTGTGGCAAGAACTATTTAAAATTGTACTAACCGAGTATGTATCCCGTTAGAAGTTGCGGAAGCTCGGAAAGACGAATATTCGCGGTGTTGTTGGCATTGGTCGAGGTTTTATTAGACACGGATAACGAGTTGGAAGCGCAAGCTTCCTACCTGCCCGCCAAAGCCAGAGTGGGGGAAATGGTTGTCGCGATGAATACTATAGATTTATTAACTAACCAAGCCCTCTTACTATCGCGGCTTCAGGCGATGGCAGGCTGGCTTCTAACGGGATGGACATACGAATAAAGACGACTAATTATGAACTGACAACAGAAGTTAGGGACTACCTTGATGGGCGCGTGAGAGCACTGGAGAAATTCCTCGGGAGGGATGCTGGTTTGACAAGATGCGAAGTGGAGGTGGGGCGCGACGCCGGGCGCCCAAGACACGGCAGAAATATTTGGTTTGCTGAAATTATCGTCATCATTCCTGGGAGAGACCGAGTGTATGCGAAAAACAATTCGGAGAGCGTAAACGGCGCTATTGATGATGTGAAAGAAGAAGTTGAGCGGCAGATTCTTCGCAGCCGAGGATTGCATCGCCGATTCTTGCGCAAAGGCGGAGCAATACTCAAGAATATAATTCGGTTTGGAAGAGAGAAATAGGAACATTCCAACATTCTTGAGAATGTTGGAATGTTCAAACCTGTCGCGCGCCGGAGCGGAGAAATTCTGCGTAGCTCATTTCCCGCTTGCCTTCGGGTTTAACGCGGTCGATTACAAGCACACTTGCCCCGAGGGGAGTCGAGGGGTCGTTTTCAATGTGTGCATCCAGAATTCCGACGCGAATCCTCTTGCTGGCGCGCTTGAAAAACGCGTAAGTGCCGGGCCAACCTTCATAGGCGCGGATTTTAAGCAGATTTTTATAGGCATCGTCAGATAAGTTGAGCAATCCATCTTCCTTCCCAATTTTTGTGGAATAAGTTGCGATGTCGTGATTTTGTTCATGCGAATCAATTTCACCCTTCACCCATTGCGGAAGGATTTGCGCGAGAAGTTTCCCGCCCTCTCGCATGAGTGCCTCCTCAAGCTCTTCAATGTGCGGCGGCCAACTCGAAACGACAATGCGTTTTTGGGCGACGATTGAGCCGTGGTCCATTTCTTCATCCACCAGTATGATGGAAACCCCAGTTTCTTTTTCGTCATTTAAAATGCCGCTTCTTATTGGAGACGGTCCGCGCAGTCGCGGGAGAAGCGATGGATGCACATTTAGGAATCCGCGCTGCGGAGCACCAAGGACGGTCCCTGGTAGGATTTTTCCGTAATCCACGACGATGCAGACATCGGCAGTTTGTAGTCTGTAGTCTGTGGTTAGTAGTTTAGAAAAAGCAAGGTCAAGATGCTCTGGTTGGAGGACTTCAATTTTGTTGGCAAGCGCCCAGCCCTTTACGGCAGATGTTTGCACCGCAAGTCCGCGCCCCTTGGCCTTGTCGGGCGGAGTAATGATAAGATCAGGAATCAGTCCCGCTTCTTTCAGGGCGTCGAGAACGAAAACCGCGATGCGCGATGTACCGAAGAACGCAAATCTTATCTCATTTCTACCAAGGTCCGACCTTGGTAGAGAGTCACTTTTCTTGCTCTTTATCGTCATATATTGCCGTTGCTTTGTCGGTATATAGGATTCCTTCCAAATGGTCGAGTTCATGCTGAAAGATGTGGGCGAGAAATCCGGAGGCACCGCGCGTAAATTGCACGCCGTTCTCGTCATATGCGCGCACCGTTGCTTTTTCCGCGCGCGGGACTATGCCCCACTTGCCGCGAATTGACAGGCATCCCTCATGCTTTGGACTTTTTCCGCGGGACATTTTTACGAGTTTGGGATTTATGTATACCTGATCTGCAGGTGGAGGAATTTCGTTTTTTTCAGCCGGCTTGCCCTCCGCTTGTCGAATGGGCTCATCCGGGGCATTGCGATTTCCACGCGCGAGCGCTTTGCCGGAAACTATAAACAGGCGCAACGGCTCGCCGACCTGCGGAGCGGCGAGCGCCACTCCGTATTTCTCCTTGGATAATAGCCCCTTCATTTCTCTAATGAGATTTCGCGCGCGCTTGCCGCTAATTTCTTGAACGGGCAATTCCTGCGCGACTTTCCGCAGGGCAGGATTCTTATTTTCAGGCAGTATCGTATACACTCCTCTAGAATAGCGGAAAGTGTACAATGTGGCTATGCCCAGACACTAAATTTGCCGTTGCCTCTTATGGATAAAATCACCATAAATGACCTTACAGCAGTGAAATCGAGATTCGATGGTATCTGGAATTGCTTCGGCGCAGAATTACGGCAAACTTAGTGTATGGGTATGCAGCATATTCGGGCTCATTTAAAGAAGACCATTCAAACCGCTCGAATGACCGAGCGCGGGGAGCTGATGAAATATTTCTGCGAACGAATTAATTCTGGTCGCCTGCGCGACGGTCTGTCCAAAATCACCATGGGACGAATGGGAAAGACTCTTGAAAAAATCCCGACGAAAGACCTGTACTATCTGAAAAGCGTGTGCGACAAAGCAGAAAATTTCGGCAAGAAATTTTGGTATCTACTTAATCCTGACAAGTACGATAAGGCCAATGAAAAGAAATTTGGCTGGAATAAGAAAATGCAATGAGCCGCGCCCCGTAGTCAGCTGTGCTGTACTACTGGGGGGGGAGTTGAAGCCTAAGAACCACGAAAAAGAAAATTGACTGACAGTTGAAATACAAAATACGAGATACAATATACAAGATGCAGAATCCGCTATACAATGCCTCCACTAATATATGTCATTCTCATTCTCACCTAAACTCGGCATTGACCTCGGAACAACGACTGTGCTCGTTTTCGTGCCGGGGAAGGGAATAGTGCTTAACGAGCCGTCGGTTGTCGCTGTTTCGCAAAATGACAACAAGATTCTAGCAGTTGGAAACGAGGCGAAAGAGATGATAGGCCGGACGCCTGGAAACATTATCGCGTATCGTCCGATGAAAGACGGGGTCATCGCCGACTATCGCGTGACCGAAGCGATGCTCCGCTATTACATCAAGAAGTCTCTTGGCCGTTGGAATTTGTTCCGCCCGGAAGTAATGATTTCCGTTCCCGCCGGAGTAACTTCAACAGAGCGCAGGGCGGTGGTGGAAGCGGCGACAAAAGCGGGGGCGCGGGAGGCATACATAGTAAAGGAGCCGATTCTGGCGGCGATAGGGGCGGGGATTCCGATTCACGAAGCGCGCGGGCACATGGTTGTGGACATCGGCGGGGGCACGACTGACATCGCTGTGATTGCGCTCGGCGGCATCGTCGCATCAACTTCCGTAAAATGCGCCGGCAACGCGATAGACCACGCGATTGCGGATTACATAAAAAAGACAGCGAACCTCGGCATCGGCGACAAAATGGCGGAAGAGGTAAAAATCCAAATTGGCTCCGCCGTGCCGGTGGACAACGAACTGTCGATGCAAGCAAAGGGCAGGGACCACCTCACGGGTCTTCCGCGCTCGATTGAAATAAGCACGAACGAAATTGTGCGCGCAATCGGGAAGGAATTGCGAACGATGGTGAATTCAATAAAAGACGTTCTGCAAGAAACACCGCCGGAGCTGGCGGCTGACATAATAGACAACGGCATAATCATGACTGGCGGCTCATCGCTTTTGCGAAATCTTCCGGAGCTCGTTTTCCGCCGTACGGGAGTCCGCGCGCGGCTCGCGAAAGACGCGCCGTTTTGCGTTGCGATGGGGACAGGAGAAGCGCTAAAGCATTTAGAAACTTACAAAAAGGCGATTATCGCCAAGCGATAAAGTACCAATCTGCAAATGATACGAATGCTGCGAATGGCTACAAATACTCTCATTTCCTATTCGTGGTAATTTGTAGATTGGTATATTAGGCAATTAGGACTCACATTGGCTACTGCCTATTTGCTTCGGAGTGCCCGTTCTTCAATCGCTCCACATGCTCAATGAGTTTCCGCAAATCAGATTGAATTTTATCCAGTGTAACTTTCTCTTCAGATTCCTCAAGCTTATCAGTCTCATCTTCCTCCACGATTTCTTCAACGTCTTCCTGCAGTTCATCAACATCCTCCTGAATCTCCCCAATGTCCTCCTGAATCTCTCCGATATCTTCCTCGACTTCCTGGATGCTTTGCGTGGTGTAGTTAATCGTCATCTGAATAAAGATGGAAAGATAGATTGCTTCCAGTGATACGACGGTGGTTAAGAAAAGCAACATCCGGTCAAACGACACGATCCCCTCGCTAGTCACAAAGAAAGCTCCGGTAAAAAGAATTGTGTGGATTACAATTGAAGTAGGGGAGCCGACCCACCTCGTTACTGCAAGCGCGGTGTCCTGAATTCGGCGTGGGCTTTTCATAGTCGGCAGTATACACTAGCAACATGAGCAGTGTGGAGGGAAAAGATACATCGGGAGGTGCATATCTCGTCGCGGGCGGGAAAGAGATGATTGAGCAAGTGCTCGTTGCTGTCGGAAACACGGGTATCGAAGTGCGCGGCAACCCGGATATATACACAAGGGAATATGTGCAGTTTGTAATAGAGGATGCGCGCGAGCTTCGCTCGCGCGCAAGCTCGCGCGCCGTCAAAGAAAAGAATCGCGTTTTCATAATTGTGGCGCCTAGCATGACCAACGACGCGCAAAACGCGCTTCTTAAAATGCTGGAGGAACCCTCTGCGGACGCGTCTTTCTTCATAATCACGCCCGCTCCGGAGACTCTGCTTCCGACCCTGCGGTCTCGCGCGCAAGTATTGCCGCTTTCGCGGGGAATTGGACAAAAAGCGATAATTGATGCTGGCATTTTCTTGAAATCCGACAGAGCGAAGAGAATAGAGATGTTGAAACCTCTTCTGCCGAAAGAAAAGGAGGAGAGGGATTTAGGCGCAATCATCGCGTTTCTTTCCGCTCTTGAACGAACTCTGGGGCAGATGGGTACCGAAAAAGCAAAGGAAGGGCTTGAGGCGATTTATCTGGCTCGCAAATACATCACCGATAAAGGCTCGCTCTTAAAAACGCTCTTGGAGCAAGTTGCGTTTCTAGCGCCTCGCGGTTAGTCCACATCATCTTGGTTTGCCCAATCTGTGCTCACATTGTTTGTCTCCAGAGACGCGTTGTTTCCGATTTACATAGCGCCAATATAAGCCTTAAATACGAATCTCGCCTTAGCGAGATTTCTTCTTCTGCCTCTTTTCTGAAAGAGGGGTTTAAAGAAAGAGATAAAAGGCTGGGATTTAAGCGCGACCTTTTAAAATTGCTCGTCGCATGCATGTCAAGGCGACGCCTTACCAAATGTCAAGGCGTCGCCTTGACATTTGGTAAGGCCCTAAGACTTATACACAGGTTTACCAACCTGTAATCCACAGGATGTCCGAAATATGCGGTAGAATGGCTAGAACAGTGGCTGACAAGGAGAACAGCCACCCATACACAATGACAGGCAAGACTTTTTTTGACGACGAGTTGGTAATTCCGGCTATGGAATTCGCCCGCAAGCTTTTTGCTTTTTTTGTTGCAGTCACGCTCACTTTCGGAACGTATGCGCTAGCGGATGCACAGAGCACGCAACCTGCTTCCGGGCCCGCAAGAAACGGAGGCGGTGCACTAATGGGCGATGGTTCGACACAGCTCACCACAACAAATAGAGATTTCCTGGTTTCAATTGCGAGAAATGCAAAAAATCAAATTGCCGCCGCCGCAAGCAATCAGTCTTCATTCTTTTCTTCCGGAGTGGCGCAACTTTCTCGCGCATTGAATCAGACTATAGACAAACTTCTCTACCCAATCTCGTTTTCAAAATCTCTGGTGCTGTCCCCGAGTATTTCTCCGGACTCTCCGAACTTTGATGCAGGAAAAGAAAACGCTAACAGTACGGCGAGAATTGACACACCCAATTCTGCCAACTCAACTTCATTCGATACGACTCATGACAAATCGCAGACTGCAAGAAACGCCGCATCAACTCTGCGCGACAATGCAATCGCAGAAAATGAAAACAACGACACGGCAAAGACTGCCATTTCCACGGACACAAGCCAGCCCCAACTTGTCCGAGTTGTCCGGGTCGAACCGGAGCGCATCGTAGTTGTGGGGGGGGGTATTTCTGAAGACGTGCTGAACAAACGGCTTGAACAACTCGTCAACAAACTCACTTCGCAGATGCACGCTCTCTCCTCTGCCCAGAGCGCGCAATCCGCGCAGACATATTCTGTAATATCGCAGACGAACAAAATTAGTCAGTTAATCGGAACTGCGATTTCAAACGCCTCAATAACAGGGTCTGCTTTTGCCGGCTCCGTTTCCGCTACATCACTTTCTGCTTCCGGCGCAACTACGCTTGGCTCGCTCACTTCAAGCGGCGATGCGTCGCTCGGCAATGCCACCACGACGTCTCTCGCAGTTTCCGGCAATGCCACTGTGCAAGGACAACTCAAAATAGGCGCAAGTTCAATCTATCTCAATGAGAACGCTACCTCCACTTTCTCCGCCGGTATTCAAACAACAGCGCTTAATATCACATCAACCACCGCTACCTCTACCTTTGCAAACGGCATCAATGTTTCCGCAGGATGTTTCTCTATCGCGGGGAACTGTCTCACGCTCGGAACAATCGCGGGCACACTCGCCACGGGAAGCGGCGGCACCGGCACCACCACCTGGCAGACCAACTCCATTCCATACTTCGACGGCACCCGTCTTACGGAATTGAACTCCTCTCTCAACTTCAACGGCACCAAGCTCACGGCGAGCTTCGCGAGCTCAACGGCGTTGAGCGTCAGCAATACTGGCTACTTTGGCACCGCGAGCACCACGAACCTCACGGTCTCCGGTACGGCATCCTCGATTCTTTCAACAAACAGTTCGGGGGCTGTCAGCGCGCTCACGGTCGGAAACGGCCTTTCATTCTCCGGGAATGCGCTTTCGACCACATTCGGTACCACAACAGCAAACATCTGGACCGCTCTCCAATCTTTTGCAAACGCCTCATCAACTCTCTTCTCAAACTTTGGTACCGCCTACTTTGGAGGAAGCGCGACATCCTCTTTCTCATCAACTGGAGCACTTACGCTCATCACGCCGCTTCTCGTCGGCTCGGGTGGAACTGGCGTTACTGCCACATCATCTCTTGGCATTGCACTTTCAGACACTACGGGAACACTTGCGGTGGCGAGAGGTGGCACCAATCTCACAAGCTACACATTGAACCAACTTCTCTATGCATCCGGCACAGGAACAATCGGACAGATTGCAACTTCATCTCTTGGCCTTCTCACCACGAATGTCGCTGAAGGAACCAATCTCTACTACACCGACACCAGAGCTCGCGCCGCAATTTCCGCTTCTTCTCCTCTTTCATACAACTCCGGCACGGGCGCTCTCTCCTTCCTCTTCAACACGGCAAATACATGGACGGGGCTCAATCAATTCGAGAACGCCTCCACGACACTCTTCTCCGCGTACGGCCCCGCATACTTCGGGGCGACGGCCACCTCGTCATTCTCAAGCGCCGGCGCTCTTACCCTCGCCTCGGCTCTCGGAGCGACCTCCGGCGGCACCGGGCAATCAAC
>JBBUFE010000001.1:7685-50404 GCA_038056635.1 Patescibacteria group bacterium | reverse complement strand
CTCCTTGGAGCGACGCGGTAAAATCGGCAACGGAGTTTGCATCAGTAATTCGAACAACGCGCTCTCCGCCTTTAGAAATGCGCGCGATTTCTTTATTCATCTCCCCGCGCGCCTTTTTTGTGTCAGTTCCGGTGTAGAAATACAACATAGAATTTGGTATTTAGTATTTCGTATTTTGTATTTGGTATGCATTCATACAAGATACTAGATACTATATACCAGATACTCTCTTCAAATTTCCCCAGTCTTCCCCAATCGCAATTTCGACTTCTATCGGCACGCCGGATAATTGTCCTTTCGGAACAACTGATTCCATCGCCTTGCATAACTCGCGGGCGATTTTTCCCGCCTGCCAGCCAGCTGGCGCGGGCAGGTCTGCATCTGATTCTGCAACCTCATAGACGAGTTCGTCGTGAATTTGCAGAACAAGCCGCACTTTCCCCCGCCAGTTCTTTTCTTCTATAAGCTTGTCGGCTTCCACCATCGCGAGCTTGATGATGTCGGCTTGCGTGCCTTGTATCGGCGCGTTCACCGCCATTCTCCCCGCCTGCGCGCGCAAATTGGGAAGCGGCGAGTTGAAACCAGAAAAATATCGCCGTCGTCCGAAAAGAGTTTCAGTAAATCCCCTGCGCGCGGCATCAATTTTCGTTTTCTCAATCCACAAAGCCAGACCCGAAAAGTTTTTGAAATACTCCGAAAGAAATTTGGCGGATTCCTCGCGCGAGATGTTTGTTCCCAAGTTCGACTGGAGGGCGTTCACGCCCATTCCGTATAGAATTCCAAAATTAATAACCTTCGCTCGTCGGCGCGTTTCGTAGTCTACTTTTTCAGCTGGAACGCCAAAAACCTGCGATGCAACGGCGGTATGCACATCGCCTTTTTCTTGAAATACTTTGAGCAACTTTTTGTCTCCCGAAAGTCCCGCCGCGATTCGAAGCTCTATCTGCGAATAATCCAGCGCAACGAGAACATGCCCGGGGGTAGCAGTAAACGCCGAGCGGACGCGCCGGCCATAATCGCTTTTAATGGGAATGTTTTGCAGGTTCGGATTTTGGGACGCAATTCGCCCGGTTGTAGTCCCCGCCTGAAGAAATTCAGCGTGCAGTTTGCCATCTTCTGCGACCAGAGCCGGCATTTTCTCAATATAAGTGGAGAGCAGTTTGGAAAGTTCGCGATAAGAGAGCACATCGGCAATCGCAGGGTGAAGCGCTGTCATTTTTTCCAACTCGTCTTCGCGCGTGGTTCTGGCGCCTCCGGGTGTTTTTTTCTGTTTTAGAGGGACGAGCTTCAATTCGTCGAACAAAACAACAGCTAGCTGTTTCGGCGAGCTTACATTGAACTCGTGCCCAGCGGACTTGAAAATTCGCCCCTCTATTTTCGCCAACTCCTCTCTGTACTCTGCCTTTAATTTTTCAAGATACGGCACATCCAAAAAAACTCCGTCCTTGTTCATCCGCTGTATGACGGGAATGAGCGGCCGTTCGATGCGGTCATACACTTCCTGCAATCGTCCGGCCTTTTCCAGCTCTTCAAAAATCATTTTACGCGCCGAATCAAAATCCTCGGTTTTTGCATACCTCAAAATGTCATCGTGTGTCGGGCTCGTCCTGTCGGAATGGAGAAGCCAAAGCGCAATTGATGTTTCTGCAAGCGCATCTTTATCAACCGCTTCCTCTTCTTGCGAACTATCCCGCGAGCTCTCCGATTTTGATTTTGCGACGAGACGCTTCTTCAGCGAGTAAAATTCCAACTCGTCGCAAAGAGAAAGGATGTTTTGCAGGTTCTCTTCCACGCTCCAAGTTTTTTCCGGCACTTCGTACGAAATGGGTACATCCGCGCGAATGGTCGCGAGCATTTTTGAGAAAACTGCATCTTTTTCTCCTTCACTCAACATTTTCACGACTCGCGGAGTGATGCCTCGTTTTTCAAATTCTTCAGGATTTTTCTTGAGCGTTTTGTAAATTTCCTCAACCGAACCAAATTGCAATATCAAATTAGTAGCGGTTTTTTCTCCGATACCGGTAATTCCCTTTATATTGTCTGATGCGTCCCCGCTTAATCCTTTGTAGTCGGGGATGCGCTCCGGACCGAATCCGTACCTCTCTTCCACCCCATTTTCGTCATATATAACGGTGTCATTCAAACCCTTGCGGAGCGTGTACACTTTTACGCGCTTGCCGTCGACAAGTTGGAGAGTGTCGAGGTCGCCCGAAGCTATCACAATTTCAATATCGGAGCGTTTTTTTAGGCCTTTTGCAACTGTTCCCAAAATATCATCGGCCTCAAAACCCTTTGCCTCGTATGTTAGAATTCCAAACGCCTTAAACACCGCGCGGGAGCGTATGAGCTGGGACACGAGCGCGTCTTCCGTTTTTGCGCGCGTCGCCTTGTAACCTTCGTATGCAATGTGGCGATGTGTAGGGTCTGGGAGGTCAAAGCACGCAGAAATATAATCCGGCTTCAAATCCTCGATGATTTTCAGAAGCATTGTTATGAGGCCGTAAAGCGCGCCCGTCGGTTCTCCCTTTGATGATGAAAAGTCAGGGAGCGCGTGATACGCGCGATGGATAATCGCGTGCGCGTCGAGAAGGACGAGGCGCTTGATGTCACCGCGGCCATCTTTGCTATTCTTTTTTGTGTCCTTTTCGGCCATAGCATCTTATGAATATTGAATAAAGAATGATGATTTATGAATCATGGTTCGGAAGGAAAGATTTTGACTTTGTGATAAGTCCCTGCAGAAGTTGCTGTGTAAGATTTGCTTGCCTCATTCCATCTGTGAATAACTGCCCGTTTATATAACCAACATCTCTTGCAATAATCAGTTGATTTTTTAATTCGACTAAAGATCCGTTTGATAAGTAATAAAATTGAACTTTTTCTTTATAACCTTTTCTGCCAAAGCCTTCTGCCAAGTTTGAGGTTATAGAGGTTGAAGCTCGTTTCATTTGGCTTGCTAACGCAAAAAGTTCTTCCTTGGGAAAAGCTTTGCATATCCTATAAGTGAACAGGACAAGTTTGTGCCCCTCTTTCCAAGTATTTAGGTCAGTAAAATCTTTGATCATGTCTTCATTATTCTATATTCTATATTCATAATTCATTCTTCGATTGTCACTTCCCGCATATTTTCGTCCACAAATTCTAGTGAAATTCGTATTGCGTCGGCGGGTATTGCTCCTTCCACCCTCTCCGGCCACTCAAGAAGGATAAGGTTGGATGGTTCGAGGAGCAACTCTCTCCAACCGAGCACTTCAAGGTCGTGCGCGCCGTTTAATCGATATGCGTCAATGTGAATGAAACGGGAAAACGGGCCTTTTGCTGGAATGTAAATTTTTTCAATTACATATGTAGGGCTCGTGACATCCTCCTTGATGCCGTATGCGTGCGCGAGCGCCTTCGCAAAAGCAGTTTTCCCTGCACCCAAGTCTCCCGAAAGCGCCGCTACCGTCGCGCCGTCTTTTTTAGGAGTGAGACGCGTCGCAAACTCGCACGCCATTTTTTCCAACCCTTCCATACTTACAGCAGGCGACTTCATGTGTAGAGTATAATACTCTTATGACCCAATTCGACGAAAAGAGGCAGGGTGAGCGGCTTCACGAACTTCGCGAGCGCGAGGAGGAACAGCTCGCCGAGATGCTCTCCGGGAAATACGGCGTGGAGTATATCGACCTAACGAGCAAATCTATCGACACCGACGCTTTGCGTCTTATACCCGAAGCAGAATCGCGCGCATCTGAAGTCGCCGCGTTCCGCAAAATCAATAAAAGAGTCTTGCTCGCGATGCGGGCGCCCGATCGCTCGGACGCAATCCGCACAATCCAGAATCTAGAGCGCCTCGGATACGCTGTGGAGCGTTACATCGTGTCTCGCGGCTCGCTTGAAAATGCGTGGGACCGCTACCACGACCTCTCGTACGCGACAGAAACCGAGGCGGGTATTCTTACGCTTTCAAATGAAATCATAAAGCAAATGATATCGGAAATGAAAACTCTGAACAATTTGCGCGAGCAAGTCGAGAAAAACATGAAAAGCAAGGATACCCATCGTGTCTCGCGAATTTTGGAAATGACGATGGCAGGCGCCTTGTCGCTCGGCGCATCCGACGTCCACCTGGAACCAGAAGAAGAAAACGTGCGCATGCGCTACCGTTTGGACGGGGTTTTGATTGATGTATTAACTTTCGACAGGCCGACATACGCCCTCATTTCCTCGCGAATCAAGCTTCTTTCCGGCCTGAAACTCAACATAAAAAACACCGCGCAGGACGGGCGATTTTCGATTGTTGTGGATGAAAAAGAGATAGAAATACGCACCTCGGTGTTGCCGGGCGCCTATGCGGAAACAATCGTAATGCGCTTGCTCGACCCCACGACGCTCGCGCTTTCTATGGAAACTCTCGGCTTCGACAAATACCTAATGGAAATTTTCGATCGCGAGGTCGCAAAGCCAAACGGAATGATTTTAAACACCGGCCCCACGGGCTCCGGAAAAACAACTACGCTTTACGCTTTTCTGCGCAAAGTGCATCGTCCAGAAATAAAAATTGTTACGATAGAAGACCCGATTGAATATCACTTGCCGGGCATCGTGCAGACGCAGGTCTCAAAAGATTACACGTTCGCGCTAGGGCTCCGCTCCATCCTCCGCCAGGACCCAGACATCATCATGGTCGGTGAAATCCGCGACGCAGACGTAGCATCTACCGCCGTTCAAGCGTCATTAACAGGACATCTGGTTTTCTCGACGCTTCACACGAACGACGCCGCCGGCACTTTCCCGCGCCTCATAGACATGGGAATCAATGCCGATATTTTGGGAGCGTCGGTAACGGTCGCGATGGCACAGCGGCTCGTTCGGCGCTTGTGTCCGGAGTGCCGGAGGCCTATGCCGATAATCGGCGATGACTTAAAAATGATTACACCCCTTCTCAAAAACATTCCTCACGAGGATGAACTGCCCGCGAACCGCGACACGATGTGGACAGCCGTTGGATGCCAAAAATGCGGAGGCTTGGGATACAAAGGGCGCATCGCGATTGTTGAAGTGATTCTAATGGACCACGTAATCGAAAGCGCCGTTCGCACAACTTCAAGCGAGCGGGAAATCTGGCAGGCGGCCAAGCATCAAAAAATCCGCCGCATGGGACAGGACGGGGTTGTGAAAGTTTTGCAGGGAGTTACATCGCTAGACGAGCTGGGCCGCGTCGTGGATTTGCATGATGAAGGGATGCTCGAGACGATTACTTAACGCGTTTATCCCGGGGGCTTAGGTTGATGGCTGATATTTTACTCCGTACTTATAATATCCGGTCGGATATTATAAGTACGCGCATGTGCAGAGGCCCATGTCAGAGTCCCGTTGCGAGACAAGCGCATGGTGATATTGTATGTGGAAGAGGTTACAGAGTCCCTTCGCCTCTCTGATAGAGAGCTAGAGGGTCTCACAAGTATGACCCGCACACTAAATTTGCCGTTGCCTCTCATGAACCAAGCCACTATGGGTGGTTTTGCAACAACAGGTGGGAAACCAGAGTGTTCTGGGGTTGCTTCGGCACAAAATTACGGCAAACTTAGTGTTCGGGTATGACAGATAAAGATAAAAATACTATTGAAAAAAGCCCGCGCTCCCTTGATTTGGCGCTCCGCCCTTTGAGTTGGGAAGAGTATGTGGGTCAGCCGACCATAAAAGAGAACCTGCGAATTCTCCTCACTGCCGCCAAAGGCAGAAACCACCAGCCCGAGCACGTGCTTCTATATGGGCCGCCCGGTCTCGGCAAAACCACTCTCGCTCATCTCATGACAAAAGAGATAGGAGCATCTATGCGCGCCACCTCCGGACCCGCGGTTGAGCGCGTGGGCGACCTCGCTTCAATTCTGACCAACCTCTCGCCGGGAGACGTTCTTTTTATAGACGAAATCCATCGGCTCAATCGAACCATCGAGGAAGTCTTGTATCCCGCAATGGAAGCCGGGGTTTTGGACATCATAATTGGAAAAGGCCCTTCGGCGCGCACCGTGCAGTTGGAGCTCCCGCCTTTTACACTGATTGCCTCGACCACGCGCATTTCCATGCTTTCCGCGCCGCTCCGCTCCCGCTTTTCCGGCGGCACGTTCCGGCTTCAGTACTACAGCGAGAACGAGATAGCGGAAATTCTCAAGCGTTCCGCAAAAATCCTTAATATCAAAACCGACGGCGACTCCATAAAAGAAGTTGCGAGCAGAAGCCGCGCGACACCGCGCACGGCGAATTATCTACTAAAGCGCTGCCGCGACTTCGCGGAAGTTAACGAAGAGCCGTTGAACTTAAAGACCGTAAAAAAGGCTCTCGCGCTTCTTGAAATTGACGAGGGCGGGCTCAATCAGACCGACCGCGACATCCTCTCAATCATCGTGGAGAAATTCGGCGGCGGTCCTGTCGGATTAAAAACAATCTCCGCTTCCCTTTCCGAAGAGGAGGACACTATTGAAGAAGTGCATGAGCCGTACTTGATGCAACTCGGCCTTTTGGACAGAACTCCCCGCGGGAGAACGGTGACGAAAAAGGGATATGAGCACATAGGAGCGGATGCTCCTCGAAAATCTCAACCGCCGCTAATCTAGCTTCGTGTGTTACGAGCCGAAAAATTCGGTATGCGTCCCAACATC
The DNA here is from genome assembly GCA_038056635.1 of Patescibacteria group bacterium. GTDB lineage: Bacteria > Patescibacteriota > Minisyncoccia > Phycocordibacterales > UBA2100 > UBA10103. Next base: position 43,760 of record JBBUFE010000001.1, on the reverse strand, counting down.
AGTAATCGTGATAACCATCAATTTCTCGTCATGTTCGTATTGAACGAGAACATCAGAGGCAATGTGAAATTCGCGATAAGTTGAAAGCTCTCCGTGGAGCTGGTGGTCTCTATAGGATACCGGCAAGAAGCCGTTTTCTCGCAGATGCAAGAGTGCCTGCCTGAATTTGCCTCGTGGAAACACGCCGATGTGTTCGTACTTGCGCAATGATTTTCTCGCACGAGACGAAATGACGACTAAATACATGTTACTTCTTGCCGAATACGTCACGCATCAACTCATCGATATCATCGTACCGCTTTCCGTGAAGTTTCGCATACTCCGTTTCTCTAATCATCTGCCGTTCCTGCTCCGGCGTATATCCGTTCACCGTACGAACGGTAAAAGGAATCGTCTCGTCCTGCACAACGCGCGCAAGATATAGCTTAACGCCGCTCGACATATCAAGCCCCATTTTGCGAAAGACCTTATTGGCCTTTGCTTTCGTTTTTTCGTCAATGCGTACTTGTATAGTGGTCATGTCGCAATCATACCAATCACAAACAGCGTGTCAATACAATGTCGCTACACTTAATTTCCCTGTGGATAACAAGATTTCTTTTCTATTCCGCATGTACACTGTGGTTGCTACGCACGGTAACAAATAATCTCCCTTGCGGGAGATTATTTGTTTTTTCGGACATTGGAAATCGATGAGATGTTCCGCGCGTCTTGATATGATCTCCCCACGCTTCACACTTCACCCCACTACTCTGTCCGACGACTCCCGTAGCTTCTCCCGACTTGCGCCAGGAATAGATTCAAGGAGCAGTTACCCGGACTGATTTGCATTACTGCATATCCCCTTGGCAACGACCGACGCACGGTTAAGCACATCAGTCGTAGGATTATAAAGAATGGTTTTGCCTGTCAAACTTACGCAAAAGTCCCGAAACCGTGGATATCGAGTGGATATGCCTGTGAATAACTCGGCATATATCAAAACATGACATCTCCTCTTTTCCGCCAGCTTTGTGTTATCGTTTAAATCTGCGTTCGTCGCAATAACAATTTGGCATACTCCCGCCACACCAGTCCATTTTAACGATATATGAAAGACCCTGAAGGCTTTAGTTTTAAAACGTTCGAACCTCCGCCGGACAAAAAAGGAATAGAGTCCCTTAGGGAGGCCATTGAATATCTGGAGAAGGGACTGGAAAAGGCGAAGAATAATCTCGTCGGAGCGGAACATGGCGGGAGTACAGGAATAGAAGGAGGGGGCGCGGAAGTGCAAGACGGCGATCTGTCGACGTTGCTCCCTGCAGAGAGCGAAAAAGATGCCGATGTAATCAAAGTGCTTGAATACCACCTTGGAGTATTCCGCGCCAACCTAGAAAAACTTTTGGGGAAAGAGGAGCCGCCAAAATAGGTCCGCTATTCCCTATGCCCTAGTGGCTATACCCTATCCATATGTCTGGACACAACAAATGGTCGCAAATAAAACACCGCAAAGGCGCGGCGGACGCCAGCAAAAGCAACGTGTGGGGAAAGCTCTCTAAACGAATCTCTGTTGAGTCCAAGAAAGCCAACGGCGATGTCAACACCCCGCACCTTCGTGCTGTCATTGAGAAGGCGCGCGAATCAAACATGCCGAAAGAAAACATTGACCGCGCGGTTGCGAAAGGAATATCCGCCGATTCCGGCTCTCTTGATACTGTTGTCTACGAGACCTACGGTCCCGGTGGCGTCGCGATTCTCATTGAGACCTTGACCGACAATCACAATAGAACGGCGCAAGAAATAAAACACCTGCTTTTGGAAAACGGTCTGGCGCTCGCCTCACCCGGAAGCGCCATGTGGGCGTTCGGAAAAACGGCCGATGGTTACTCGCCAAAGACGACAGCCCCGCTTTCTAAATCCGACAAAGAAAAACTTCAAAAAGTTCTGGAGGAAATCGGCTCGCACGACGATGTGGAGGAGGTTTACACGAACTCCGCGTGAATAGCTGCTAGGGACTAGCTACTAGCTTCTAGTACAATACAGATATTGTTTCTAGCCCCTAGAAGCTAGAAGCTAGAAGCTATGAGAGTTTTGGCAATTGACCCCGGATACGGAAGATGCGGCGTGGCCGTGTTGGAGCGCACGGAAGGAACGAAAGAGGTTCTTCTTTATTCCGATTGCATAGAGACATCTAAGGACGCTGATTTTACCGCGCGGCTTGGAACTGTTGCGGGTGAATGCTCTCGTCTTGCAAAGAAATATATGCCAGACGCGCTCGCGATGGAGAAACTCTACTTCAGCACGAATCAAAAAACCGCGATGCGCGTCGCGGAAGTGCGGGGCGCGCTCATCAATGCCGCGGCAAACCTCGGCATCCCCGTTTTTGAATATACTCCAGGGGAAATTAAGAGTGCCGCTGGAGGCTACGGCAGAGCAGATAAGCAACAAATCGCCAAAATGCTACACGCGCTCGTGAAAATCGAAAAGGAAATAAAATACGACGACGAGTATGACGCCATAGCCGTCGGTTTGACCCACCTATCGAGAGTTCGTCCATCCGCGCATTAGCATTACCCTGCACCTGTTCTATGCTAGTGTTTTGCAAAACACCAGCATGGAGAACACGGAGGTGAGAAAGACAGATTTGAGGGTCAGTGTCCAGCGAACATTCTTCCTACCTTGTCGGAAACGGTAAACATTCCCACATGAAGCTCTTCCGCGCGCGCGAACACTTCTCTGTCGCGCACAGAGCCGGAAGTTGCAAAAATTGCTCGCACCCCTCCCTTTGCCAACGCCTCAAGACCGTCTGGAAACGGGAAATAGCTGTCTGAAACTGCGACAGCGCCTTTCGTGCCATGACTGCTTTCTTCCGCCAGCCGCAGCGCAAGCTTCGCGCTCCCGACGCGCTTTTGCTGGCCAACCGCGTTTCCTATCAGCGCTCCGTCTTTCACTAGCGAGACTGTATTGCTCGTACTCGCTGAACACACGGCGTAGGCAAGCGAGAGGTCTGCAAAAATTTCTTTACTTACATGCGCCGAAAGCACAGGGCCGTGATACTCCATTCTGGAGAATACCGGGACAAATTGGGTCGATGTTTGTTCGAGAATGTAGTCGCGCGCAGAGCTTATCTCGTTCTGTTTCGAAATTTGAGCCGGAATCTCTGCCAGCGCCTTATTTGAAATAAAGTGGGTTCCCTTGCTCTTCGCGCCAATTCCTTCTGCAACGCCTTTTTCAAAAGACGGCGCCGCAACACCGCTCAGGAAAGGCGTCCTGCCGCCGTTTGCATACGCTAGGGCCTCAACAATTTTCGCGGTGAACGGAAACGTAACAATAAGAAATCCTCCAAAGGCCGCGTGCGGGTCTCCGAGCCACGCATCACGCGCAACGCTCTCTCCGTTCTTGCCAAAAGCCGCGCCGCAGGGACTGCCGTGCTTAACGATAACCGCGACATTCGGAAGCGAGGGGGAGATATTTTTGCGATACGCCGCGGCAAATCTCTCAACAACTTGAATAAGGCGCCCTAGGTCGGTTATTGATATCCAGCTTGCGTCCGCTCCCACAAACGGACTGCCGTCCTCTCGCTTGAAACGCGCAATTGCCAAAACATCTCTTGTGGTTTTGGGAGATGCGGATGCTTTCTGATGAGGATTCTCTCCGTACCTAAGTTTGATTTTCATAGGGAGCTTTGTGATGGACGAGAGGTTAATTGCTAGAAGATGCCATATTTGGGCGTTTTTGCCAAGCCCATGCACCAACTTTGGCATTATTGCGCGTGGAAGTTTCTTCGCATGAAACCACAAATACGTCCTCTCGTTCGCCGACGACTCGCCTTCGTACGATGACACAGTTGAAGACACAATGCCAAAGTTGGTGTCGGGGCAACCGGTTACTTGCGGTACAATCAGTCGATTAACTTCATGCGCCAATCTACTATGCCGCCTCCATATCCGCCATACAGCGCCGCAAACAAACCCCGCGGATGGAAACATGCGTTACCGTACATAAAGGCGGCGCTCGCAACCATCGCAGTCATCGCGATGTTTGGCGGAGGAATTATAGCCGCATGGGCGGTCGTGCTTACAATCCCTTCGATTGATAATTTCCAGAACCGCAGAGTTGCGGAATCGACAAAGATTTATGACCGAACCGGAAACGTGCTCCTTTTCGACGTGCACGGAATAATGCGCCGAACGGCAGTCCCTCTCGATGAAATTTCTCCCAACTTGAGAAACGCCGCTGTCGCTGTCGAAGATGCGGAATTTTACCAGCACTACGGCTTCCGGCCATTGTCACTCCTCCGCGCGATGGCGGTCGATATTCTTTCCATGAAATTTGTTCAAGGCGGTTCGACCATCACCCAGCAGGTGGTTAAAAATGCGCTCCTCACTCGAGACAAAACAATAATTCGCAAGATAAAAGAGATCGCTCTGGCAATAAAGTTGGAGCGGCATTACTCGAAGGACCAGATTCTCGCCACATACTTAAACGAGACCTCCTACGGCGGGACAATATACGGGGTTGAGGAAGCGAGCCAATACTTTTTCGGCATAAGCGCTAAGGATGTTTCTCTCGCGCAAGCCGCGTACATGGCCGCCCTTCCGCAGGCGCCCACGCGCTATTCTCCTTACGGAAATCACCGCGATGAATTAGAGAGGAGAAAAAATCTTGTTCTGCAAAAGATGAAAGAGAACGGATTTATCGCCGATATTGAATATGAAAACGCACTGCAGGAAAAAGTTGAGTTTAAAGATGAGGCGGCGGCGGGCATCAAGGCCCCGCACTTCGTGTTTTATGTCCGCGAGTACCTCGAAGAAAAGTATGGAGCAGATGCAGTCGAGAGAGGGGGCCTTCAAGTAACGACTACCCTTGATTACGATTTACAAAAGAAAGCGGAGGAGACGCTGACCAAGGCGGCGCTTTCAAATGAAAAGAACTTCAACGCCTCAAACGCGGGGCTCGTGGCAATAGACCCCAAATCCGGGCAGATTCTGGCAATGGTCGGCTCGCGCGGATATTTCGACTCCAAAATAGACGGGAAAGTGAACGTAACTCTTGCAAACCGCCAGCCTGGCTCCACATTCAAGCCGTTCGTTTATGCAACCGCCCTCCAAAAAGGATACACGCCAGACGCGGTTGTGTTTGACCTAAAAACCCAATTCTCCAGTTACTGCAAGCCGGAAGATTTTTCCGATGAACCGCCGTGCTATTCTCCCGAAAACTTCGACCTGAAATTCCATGGCCCAATCACATTGCGAAACGCCCTTGCGCAATCTGTGAACATCCCCTCCGTGAAAATCCTTTATCTCGCCGGAGTAGCAGATTCCTTAAAAACTGCGAGCGATATGGGAATAACTACGCTCGACGACAAGGACCAATACGGGCTCACGCTTGTTTTGGGCGGGGGTGAAGCGAATCTCTTGGAAATGACAGGAGCATACGGGGTATTTGCGAATGACGGAATACGGAATCCCCCCGCGAGCGTTTTGCGCGTCGAGGACGGCGCGGGAAACACGTTAGAGGTCTTTGAACTGGAGAGTTTGCGCGTCATGGACCAACAGATTGCCAGGCAAATAAATGATATTCTTTCTGATAACGTGGCCCGAGCTCCTGAATTCGGCGCCGATTCCCCGCTTTACTTCCCGGGCACCCCTGTAGCCGATAAAACAGGGACCACAAACGATTATCGCGATGCTTGGGTCATAGGGTATACGCCAGGCATTGCTGTCGGCGCGTGGGCAGGAAATAATGACAACAGCCCGATGGTAAAAAAGATTGCCGCTTTCATTGTGGCGCCGATGTGGCACGAGGTTACTGCATACGCAATCGAAAAATATTCTTCGGGCGCCTTCCCTCCTCAAGCGCCTGAAACAGAACTGGACTCTCTTCCGCCGGTTTTGCGAGGAAGTTGGAACTCTAACCCGTCGGAGGGAATTCACGACATTCTCTATTGGACGGAGAAAGGAAGTCCTCGCGGCGGCCGACCAGCCAACCCAAATAACGATCCGCAGTTTGCCCGCTGGGAATATCCTGTGCAGATTTGGGCGCAGGGCAACCCAGAAAAACTTTTGCAATCCGCCCCGCGCCCCTCTCCAAGCTCTGGAGCGGCGGGTGCAGGAAAAGTTTTCACAATTACTTCGCCGCAGTCTGGAACAACTGTCTCATCTTTTGTACCGCTCGTAATTTCAGTTTTTGCGCCTCGTCCAGAAAACGTGTCTCGCGTCTCTTATTATTTAAATAATATCCGCATAGGAGTCGGAACACCGCCGGCATTTTCAATTTCTATAACTCCCCCGACACGCGGGCCGGTAACACTGCGCGCGGTTGCGGAAAGCGCGTCCGGAAATGAGGAAAAGACAATTAACTTCACGATTCAGTAACTAAAGAGCCAGTAGCTCGTAGCCTGTGGCTTGCGGCCAGTAGACCTGTGCCGATTTGTCTTCGTTATCTATTAAGCGGCATCGCGAGATACGTAAAGCTCGCGTCGGAAACCCCTCGTATTACCAGCGGTTTGCTTGCCCCTCCGAATCCCAAAACAATGCTGTCGGAATCTATGGAGGCCACGCAGTCCGCAAGATACCCGATGTGGAAATTAATATCTATATCCTCTCCCGACATAGCCGCGTCTATGGAGTCTGACATTTCTCCGACATCAGGACTCTGCGCAGTTGCCGTGAAAATTTTTCTCTTCGGGTAGAGGTGAAGCCCGACATGCTGGTCGTCTCCGGAAAACACCCGGGCCTTCCGCAGCATTTCTGCAAAATCATTCTTCAAAATCGTCGCTTCTGTTACAAATGTTTTTGGAATAATTTCTTGGTAATTGGGGAATGTTCCGTCTACAACGCGCGACACGAACCGCACCCTTTCTGACGCCACCGAAAGTTCCGAGTCTGATACATGGAGCGAAACCGCGTCGTCTGAAATTCTTTCAAGAATGTATATTAATTCCCCAGCGTGTTTCAGAGGGACGAGTATGTCTGCGCCGTCTTGTTCAGCCCTGCCCATAATTGTTTTTTCTGCAAGTCGAAACGAGTCTGTGGCAACACAGACCAGCCCGCTCCTTTTTATTGATATGTAGACGCTTCCTAGTTCTGGCCTAATCATAGATACAGAGGCGGCGTACGAAACCGCTTTTATTCCGCTAAGTAGCTTGTCTCGTTCGACGGAAAAACCCTTTACAACCTCTTCCCCTCTCGAAAGTTTTGGGAACTCATCGTGAGGAATTGCCTTTATCAGCGTCTTTGTTCCTCGGGCCTCAACTACTAAATTTAAACCTTCTGTTCTTAGTGTTATTTTTTCGCTATTTATAGACCTAACAGTCTGTGAAAGTACAGAAGCTGGAACAGCCACCAACCCCCTTTCTTCAACCTCGCCTGGAACCCTAATATCTATTCCCGCCTCGAGGGTTGTCGCGCGTGCGGATATCTCTTTCCCAACATCAAGAAGGATACAGGAGAGAATCGGTAGAGATTCTTTTTTTCCAGTTATGCGTTCCGCTAAAATTACAGCGGATAGAATTTTTTCTTTTATTGTTATTACCTTCATATATATAATATATATTTAAATACTATTATTACTATTAGTTATGTGCATTGTGTGTATAAGCTTATTTGAGTGATGTTTTAGAGGTTTATTTTATTATTATGGATTGTTGGGTTTGTGTTGATATTTATTTTAAAGAAAGGTGAGTATATATTTTATAATTTTATTTAAGTAATAAGTCTTGGGTTATTAGATGATGATTAACAAGCCATCCACAGGTTATGAGTGTATGAGCGCGCGTATATGCTCGAGCTCTTGGTCGAGCGCGGCATCGTTTTTAATCTCATGTTTTATCTTCTCGCATGAGTGGATTACGGTTGTGTGATCGCGCCCGCCCAACTTTTCTCCTATGGAAGGATAAGAAATACTGAATTCTTCTCGGAGCATGTACATGATAATCTGTCTTGGCTTAACCACCTCTTTCTTGCGCGTTTTTTCGTATATGCTTTTTTCCGGGATGTCGTAATACTGCGCGATGCGGCGCACCACCTCGTCTACGGAAACCCCCTTGTTCGGCTTCACGTTGTGTTTGACAAGAGTGCGGACATCGGCAAGCGACACGGCCTTTCCTTTCAGCTGGGATTTGCAAACTATCATATTCAAAACACCCTCCAGCTCGCGAATGTTTCCGCGAACGCTTTCAGCGATGTATTGAATAATATCGTCGGGAATGCTGAAGCCGTGTTGCTCGATTTTAGCCTTGATTATAGCCGTTCTTGACTCTATGTCGGGTTCAGGAATTTCTGCTATCATTCCCGCGCTGAAACGGCCCTTGAGGCGGTCCTCGAACCCAGGAAGGAAGTTCGGGTGCTTGTCGGAAGAGAAAACAATTTGTTTGTTGTTGTCATGCATCGCATTGAATAAATGGAAGAGCTCCTCCTGTGTTTTTTCTGTTTTCGCGATGAATTGAACGTCATCCATTATTAAAACATCATACTGGCGGTACTGGTCCTTGAAATTATTCGCGCGTCCGGTGCTAACAGCGTTTATGTAGTCCACAGCGAAGCGCTCTGCGGTTACATAGAGAACTTTTTTGTTGGCATGCGCCTTTTTGAAGTTGTTTCCGATGGCTTGGATGAGGTGTGTCTTGCCGTGGCCAGTCGAGCCGTAGATAAAGAGAGGGTTATATGCAAGACCGGGGCGTTCCAGAACTGCTTTTGCTGCCGCGTGCGCGAGTTGATTGAAGGGCCCGACGACAAAAGTCTCAAAAGTATAGCGCGGGTTTAGATTGTCTCTCTTATCAATGTAGAGGGCCTGCAGATCAAGAGACGCGTTTTCTTCTGGCGGCTGTGTACGACCTGGCTTGTGCTCTTGTGATGGTGCCGCGCGATGCACCGTGTACTCGACGGCCCGTACGTTGTTGTCTAGGCCTCGAAGGGCTTTGAGAATGAGCTTGTGATGCTTTTCCATCAACCACTCTTTGACGATTTTGCTCGGCACGGCCACATGAACAGTGCTTCCGTCTCGCCCCCCGATGTCCGTGTTCCTAAACCATGTGCGGAAGCTTGCTTCAGATGTTCCCAATTCAATTTGTACCAATGCGTTTTGCCAAAGCTCTCGGTTTGTCATTGAGGTCGGCGGCATAGGACGGTCATTATACGCGCCGCTTCTTTTATGGAAAGAGGAGGGGTTCCTTCCCGTGTGTTTACAAGGTGGGGATAGGGTGGGGATAAAGAATTATATGGAGTATGGCGTATCGTGTATGGAGGGAGAAATACAAAATTCAAAATCGCATGCCCGCCATATGCCATACATCATACGCGATACTTCCTCTCTTGTCCGCCATACGCTATACTCCATACACGGTACTTCTATATGAAACGAACATACCAGCCGAAAAAGAGAAAGCGGGCCAAAACGCACGGATTTCGTGTTCGCTCCGCGAGTACAAGCGGACGGGCGCTTCTGAAACGCCGCCGCAGAAAGGGGCGGGCGCGGCTCTCGGCATGAAAGGCTTCAAACCTTTGCTGTCTGCGCCGCTCGGAAGCGAAAGAGGGCACTCTTTCGCTTCACTCGCTATCCTCGACAGATAAAAATTTTCATTGATGCCAAAAAAGTCAAAAAAGCACGGGCTTTCTCACGCTGACTTTGAATTAATGGCAAATTCCCGCTTTCGGCGCGAGCGCGGAACATATTTTGCTTTGTCGCATGGAAGCATTCCTGGTCCGCAGGAGGGGTGCCCCCGCGTCGCGTGCGTTGTTTCTAAAAAAGTTGCAGCGAGGGCTGTCGATAGGAATCTAATTAAACGCCGGTGTCGAGATGCGGCGCGGAGGTTGATTGCAGATATTAAAGAACCGCTTGCGTTAGTGTTTTACGCAAACAGGAATGCAAAAGACGCGTCTTACGAGGAAATAGAAAAAGACATGTCTAAACTCGTTCAGAAATTGATGGCGCGTTAAAGTTTTCACCGGCAGTAGTCTTTGCTGTAAATCCCGCTACACCCGGTTAGTGGAATTTCGGCTTGCGTCAGGGGCGCGTTTTCGGTGAACATGCGCAACTTCACGCGAGAACCTTTTCTGTACATCACAGGAAGAGTTTTTTCAAAAAACTAGCCGAAATAATTCTAGCGGTTACAATGCTCGGAATGTGGTCCGCGATATTTCATGCATTAATCTATGACCCGCTCTACAACGGACTCGTGTTTCTCGTCGGATATCTGCCAACCCACGACGTGGGGCTTGCGGTCGTAGTGCTCACAATCATCGTGCGCATAATCCTCTTTCCTCTGGCGCGTCGAGCGTCAGTCGCACAAGCACAGATGAAGAAAATCGCTCCTGACCTTGAGGCGCTTAAAGTGAAATACAAAAATAATCGCGAAGAACAAGGGCGCGCCATCTTCGCGCTTTATCGCGAACGCGACATTCATCCTTTCGCGAGTTTTGGACTAATCCTTGTACAACTTCCTATACTGTTTGCGCTTTACTGGATATTTGCGCTGGGAGGCCTGCCAGAAGTGAATGCCGGACTACTCTATCCACTAGTACATATTCCGGAAAGTATAAACATGGAATTTTTGGGGCTAATAAACATCGGTGGGAAAAGCTTGCTGTTAGCCCTGCTCGCGGCCGTAACCCAGATCGCATACACGCGTCTCACAATGGGGGTGCGCAAAAAACGAGGACCGTCAGATGGCACATTCGGCGGAGACATGGCGAAAAGCCTCGACCTTCAAATGCGCTATGTTCTGCCTGTCATAGTCGGCGTTATCGCCTACACGATACCTGCCGCCGCGCCGCTATATTGGGTTGTCAGCAATACATTTATGATTGCCCAAGAATATTCGATGGGGCGCAGATTTCGCTCCTAGAATGAGTGTGCGGGTTCGCCCCCACACCAATTTTGGCATTGTGTCTTCTGTTGTGCCATCGCATGGGAGCGGTTAGCTGGAGAACAGCCGACATATCTGTGCCTTGGTGCGAAAAAGATTCCACGCACAATGATGCCAAATTTGGTGTCGGGGTTCGCATTTTCAAACGAAGTGTAATATAGTGCCGGGCATATGGAAACTACAATTCACACAACGCTTAAGGAACTGCTCGGCGCTTTTGGGGCCTCATATTCAGATATAGAGAAGTCCGAGGTCGCAGGACAGATTGTGTTTACAATTCAAACGGACGACGCCCGAAACCTTATCGGCATGCACGGAGATACTGTTTATGCCATCGACCATCTTGTCAAAAAAATTGTAGAGAAGAGATTGCCGCCAGTTCAGCAAGCAGTAACAGCAGATGCAAATACAGAAGACGGCACTGGGGCGCAAAAGGACAGTTCCCATTTGTCTCACCAGGGGCTGTATTTTCTCGTGGATGTCAATGACTACCGTGCGAAACAAATCAGGGACCTGCAAGCGAAAGCTCTTATGATGGCCGAGCGAGCAAGGTCTTTTCAATACGATGTCGAGCTATCGCCCATGAGCGCGTACGAGCGTCTCATAATCCACACAGCGCTTACTGATGCGCCGAATGTTAAAACAGAGTCGCTTGGAGAAGGGCGGAATCGCAGAGTAGTAATCAAATACACCGTCTAGAACATTACGTGCCAATGCGCGGAATCTTCATCCAAGAATCTGCCTTCGCCCAGAGAATAGATTGCCCTGCCTAGGGAATCCCGCCCTGTTATTGTTCCGTTGGTCCGGATATATCTATCCAGCCCCCCTTTGTCTTCTTTGTCTTTCAAAATATCAACGACTGGAGAATTGGGTCCATGCGCGGTATTTTTTCCGTGCCTAAACCACTCTGTCCCGCCGGAAACCACAACGGAACAGCGGCAGTCTCGATAGAGGTTCTGAAGACCCGTGACGGCGCTCACGCCGAGCAGTCCGACATTAGTGCACTCTGTGTCCGTGACTTTATAACAAGGATTTTTATTTATTCTGATTCCGGAGCCCCTAAGGGTCGCCCTCTTTACGTCTTCGTCCTCCAAAATTTTATCAAGAGCGGCCTGGTTTCTTGGCGCCGAAGGCCTGGGAAAAGCGGCAGAGGGGGGAGGGGCGGCTACAGCGCCTGGAAAGGCTATATTTAAATTGAGCAGGTTTGGATTTATCTGGTAGAGAATAATCCATATGGACAAAAGAAGCAGGAGCCCGAAAAAGACATCGGTAATAATTTCCTTAGCTTTCTGTTTGGTGCCCCACATATCTCCTCCCATATACGCGTAGCCGGCAATTCCAAGGCGTATGACAGCAATGATTGCTCCAACGGAGATGGCGATTTTGAAAAGCGAGTTTATGTATGTAACTAGGTTCTGGTCGCTGTCATAGAGAGCGCGAAGTTTAGGGGAGTTGTCAACGCTCGCAAGCGGACAGAATCCTGCCTTACATTCTTCTGCCGCGTGCGCAAAATACGGAGCAATAAGAACGGCAAAAAGAGTGAGCAGTAACGCAGGAAGAATTACATATGCCATCGCAAGCGAGAGAACCCTTTTCATATTATTTAGATATTCGCAAAAGCCACAGAGTCTTGTCCACCGCGTTCATGAAAGCGATATGCTCTCCGCTCGCGTCTATGACGGGATTTTCCACGTCGAGAGATTCATCTCCCTCGCTCGGCGAAAAGACTAATTCCACAGTGCCGTCGTTCGCGTCTGCGCGCCACCACGAATCGCTCGTGTGTGTGACCCCTCGATACCAGTCATTGAGGAATGTATTTGAAACAACGAACTGCGGAACAGCGCAGTATACAATCAGTTGCTTATTTGAAAGGTCCCACACGCATTTGTCAGCGACCGTTCTTATGGAGAGAGGGAAAATTTGCCCTTTATCGCTCGCTTTTGCGAAAAGATTCAGAGTCCCGCCAGCCGACGCTCCATATAGGATTGCCGTTGAGGAAGCGCGCGGCAAAAACGTTAGCCCGGGAACATCCTGTATTTCCGGCACGAGCGACCCGCTACTTTTCAATTCGTACGCAAAACCGGGCACATTGTCAGCTGGCTGTAAAGTGAAAAATGTGCGCCCGTCATCCAGCGAGGTGAGTTTCCAGCTAGACAGGGGCGATGTAAAGACAATTTTTGGTTTGGCGCCGCTCCACGATGAACGCACAGCGACTCCCTCCCCGGTATCATTTTTCACCATGTATAAAAGCCCATGTGTTTCAGGGTCAGGCACAATCGCGCGGATGTTGCGCGTCAGATAGTTTCCCGCAAGCACTGAAGTGCTCGCTAAAGAACCGGCGAAACTATCTACACCCCCGTCTTCGTTAATAGAGCGGAGAACGACAGAGCCGTCCCGACTGAATACCGCCTCGTAGGTCTTGGGGAAGAGCTTGTTCGTAAGGCGTACGAGCGCCCCTGTTTTCGGGTCGGCTTCTAAAATATATCCCGTGGACCGTTCGGCAAAATATAGCTTGGATGAGGTGGCGCTTCCGACGAACCCCATTCCTGCAACAGGGGTCTTGGTAACGCGCCATAACTGCGGAGGAATTTTGCTCGCTGGCTCTGTGCCCGCTCCTCCCACTAAAGCTGTAATGCCAGAGACGATGTTGCTATAAGTGCTTCCGATAGCGCTTCCAAATGATGGAGCGCTTGTCCCGAGTCCTCGCGCGGAGTCGCCCGATGTAATAGTTTGCGCTTGTTTGTCAAGAAAGAAATACCATGCGGCGAGTCCGGCGAGAAGAAGCGCCACAATAGCAACGAGGGGATATTTTAAGATGTTTTTGTTTACAGGCATAGCTATTTAATCGGAGAGCCGAAAGTAATTTCCCATGCACCGGAAGATTGCATGAACCAATTAGTCGCGTGTTTGAGAGAAATACCAATTTGAGCGACGCCAGCCGATTTATCAGCATTAATCGTGAGCGAGCTTCTCTTCGATTCGTCCGCGGCAACATCATTTCCATTGATGCGCCAGGAATAAATGAGGCGCGGGTCGTCCGGGCTTTTAGCCTCGGCAAAATAGGGCACTGCCGCAAATGCCATTTCTATATCTGGGACGAATGTTGTATCAGTAAGCGCCTGATGGTACATGATTCCAAATAACGGGTGGTCTTTATAGAGCGTAAGTACGGGCTCAATAGACGGGATGCGCACCGACTCTTGCCCCTCAAGCGCGCCATCGATTGTGACCGCATTAACTTCTATAGTGTCAACGCCGAAAAGCGTTGGCGCGGAGAGGAGCGCGGACGACCTTCCTCTTCCGGAAGCAGATTGTACGACAGAACCGTTGCGCTTCCATGTGAAAATAATGTCGCTCCCGGATATCTGTGTTTCGCGTTCAGGTTTGAAGCGAACGATTGCATGTGCGCGAACGAAAGTTCCCGCCGAGGGAAGCGCTCGCCCTCGGTAAAAAGGCGGAACGTACGAACTCGATTCCCATAAGATATCAATCTCTGCAGGGCGGATAAAGGCTTCTCCGGATGCGAGTGTCCCGTCTAATGAACGCGCCACGACAGACACGCGCGCTTCGGAGCCCAATGGGCCGGCGGTTATGCTTGCCTCCTTTTGTCCAGAGCTCCGCGTAATAATCTCGTCGTCAACAGACCACTCTATGTCGCTCCGGGAGAGGTCTATAAGCGAACTGTCAGCTGTGATGCGCACATTCTCCCCGGGTTGAGGATGTTCCGGACTCAAGGAAAGAAAGATGCGCGCCCCTCTCCCGCTCAAAAATTGGGCGGAAGCTGGGCTTGTTGCAAAAAACAAAGTTCCAAATAAAACAACCATTGCAAAGGCGGTAGCAAAAAAACCGTTTTTTGTCAGCAAAGTATTCATTATTTTGCCGTACCGGAGGCCGCGTCCTCTGTTAACGCGGCAGGCGTTGGCATTGCCGGTTTGACTGCTGGCTTGTCCGGCGCAATAACTCGCAGTAATTGTTCCTCCGCATTATCAGCATCGTGCGAATCCGCGAGGTCCTTCTTCGCTTTGCGGATAGCGAGAATTTGGGATGGGTCGGAGGTGATTATCTGGTCTTCCGTATAAGAAGCGATTATTTTAATCGCGACGTGTTTCAACCCCGCGAAGAAAATTCCCTCCCCCACGTCTGATTCAAGAAGCAGATATTTCTCTTCGTCTGACAACTTGAAAGTTTGTTGCACAAGGTCAACAGATGTCGGAGATTGCCGCAAAAGCAATTGAATAGAAGAGTTTGTAATCATCGGTATTCCATACGGCGAGTTCAAGAAGTCTGAAACGTCTTGCGTGATGGTGGAGATTCCGAGGAAATATTTTCTTCCGCGTTTAGCGATTGAGAATAGGAACGATGCCGTGTCTGCAGAGCGCATCATCCACCACGCCTCGTCGATGATGAGGAGGCGCTTGCGAAGTTCTTTGCGCACCGTGTTCCAGATGTGATGCGTGATGATGTACATTGCAACCGGCTTCAAGTCGTCTTCCATGTCGCGCACAGAAAAGACAACCAACTTCTTATTCATGTCCACGTTCGTCGGCCGGTTCATAAAGCCGGCCCATGTGCCTTTTGTGTATTTGGAAAGCCGGGCAACTAGCGAATCGCTCCCCTCCATTCCAGAAAGAACAAGTTCGAAGTCGGACAAAAGGGGTGGCTCAATTAATGCGAAGTTTGCTTCCGCCGTGATGTCCTTGAGGGCGTATGTTTCAGTGATTGCTCTATCAATTACGGCGTCTTCCTCGGGCGTAAGCCCGCCCAACATTATTCTAAACAAGCCGACTAGAGTAATGATGTTGCTTCGCAATACGTCGGCCGGATTTTCGTCTTCGCGCGGGATGGCGAGGTCGAAAGGATTAATGTGGTGTTCCGAAGAAAGCGAGATGTTGAAATACCGGCCGCCGACAGTTTCTGCAAGATATTCATATTCGCGCTCCGGGTCGATGACGATAACTTCCACATCGAACATAAGAGAGCGCAAGATTTCCAGCTTCGTCCCATAGCTTTTCCCCGCGCCGGACTTGGCAAATGTAACCGAGTTGTAATTTTCCAGAGAGAAGCGGTCGAAGAGTACGAGTGAGGAATTATGCCTATTGATGCCGTAAAGAATGCCTCGGTCGGAAGTGAGGTCGAATGATATAAAAGGGAAAATTGATGAAAGCGGAGCGGAATTCAATTTGGTGTGCACATTCAATTCATCGTTTGCAAGGGGTAGGACGCTGCGAAAACCTTGCTCTTGCTGGAAAAGAGCCGGGCGAATATATACGAGGCGAGATTCAAGGATTGAGCGCACTTCGGATTCAATTTTATCAATCTCCTCGCGCGTGTTTCCGTAAATCGTGAGATACAACCCTACCTCAAAGACGCGCTCCTGCGCTTGCTGGAGCGAATCGCGCAGGCGCTCAAGGTCGGAGTAGGCGGTGTCGAGCATCGGGTCGCGCACCATGCCTTTTTGTTCGCGCGTTGATATCTGGCTCTGCACCTCGGCGACTTTTTTCTGAAACTTGCGCAGCATTTCATTTGTATCCATCGGATGGATGAATATTGAAATATCAAGGACTTTGTCGATGTTAATTATTGGAGCGAACCAGCCGGTTGTGAGAAAGCGCGGATATGATATGACGAAAAATGTGCGCGCAATTTTCTCCCCCAAATCGAGTTCGCGCGAGCTTATTTTAAGCGCGTGCGGAGCGATGACATCTTGAAGGTCAAGTATCCCCGCCTCATAAATTTCCTCTGGCAAAATAGGAAGAACGGCCGCGGTTGAACTGCGGGTGTCTTTCTTTTTGAATATGTCGAGTAAACTCATAGCTTCTAGGGACTAGCTTCTAGGTTCTAGGTTTGTAATGTGGTGCATGGTATTTGTATTTTCTAGCAGCTAGAAGCTAGCCTCTAGAAGCTGTTTCCAACGGCATCGGCTTTCCCTCCTCGCCGGGGTTGAACAATTTATACAAAAGCTCTATCGCTTCCTCGGTTCCCAGCTGCACCGTGCGTACGCCTGTCCGCACTAGCCCTTGCTGGACAATCGCCACGCGCTGTTCAAGCTGGGACACTTGCTCGCCGAACGACCGGCTCTCTGCTTCGGAGGCGCCCCCTTTCTTTTGACCCCACGGAAAGATTGATGAATGCCCGGTTACCCTGCCGATTGCCGTCGGAGAGTATGGCACGACCACGAAGAAGTTTTTAGTCATGATGTTCGCCGACTCGGCGAAACTTCTGACGAACTCTATATACTCGCGAATCTGAATTCGCATCAAGTCGTCGAGCTGTTCTTTGAATGCCGCTTCCAATGTTGCTACGTAGGGACGAATATCAAGCATGCGGGACTCTACGAAAATTTGCACTGAAAAATCGAGCGAGTTCAGAAAGTTCTGAAACTGGGAAATAAATGCCGTCTGCTCGTCCTCCGACTTAAGCGCGAAGTTTATCGAGGAGGCAAGAAGCACGGCGCGGAGCCCGCCATCTTTTAAAACAATAGTTCCGTCTCGCACTTCGCGCACAGGGACGAATTCCTGCGTGGATTTGCTGCTTGGGGCGTTGGTTTTAAGATTCGGCATATAGAATAAGCGCTAGGCAAAAGGCACTAGGCAAAAGTTTGACTCGATACAGAGGCTGGGATGTTTTTGCGTTTGCATACTTTTATATTTGAATCCGTTTTATGTATTTCACTATTCCCCATTGCCTAATTTCTATTGCCTGCTCATCGGCATCACCGAGTCGGACCCAAGCTCGTCTTCGCTTGCGACGCCGGCGGCGATGCGTTCCTTGATGTCCAAGCTCCATGCGAGTTCATGCAGTTTGCTGCCTGATAGTTTTGGAATATATGCAAGCGGTTTCCTAATGACGCGGTTTTCGGCCTCCTCATCGCGGACCCCTTTCTTAATTTGCGCAGTCTTATTGCTCCACAGATAGAGCTTGGTCTTTATTAGGAAGTAGAATCCGTGCTCAAGGGCGCTTATAAAAGGTCTGCCGTTGTATTGCAAGAAAGCAAGAGCAACAGCCAGTCCGCCAGTGCCCAAAATAAGAGGAGCCGCGATGTAGGACGGGAAAATTCGCCAAAGCACATAGCATGCCCCTGCCCCTCCCGCCAAATAAACGAATTGTCTGAAGGTGAGAGGACCGAAAATCTTATCTTCAACTTCAATAAACTGCGGGACTTGGAATTGCATATGGATTAGCTGCTAGGGACCAGCTTCTAGCTTCTAGGCAAAACAAAAGCAGCCGCTAGTTAACTAGTCTCCAGTTTCTCTATCATAACACGCAACATCTTGCTCACTTCGGATAGCAGTGAATTCGTTTCGTTAAATTTCTCATCCTCGCAGAAATTCAATTGTTTGGCGATTAGTAACTGCGTTTCCAGTTCAGCAGCGGAACCATATGACATGTGCAGAAAATGCGCGAAATCTTTTCTTGTTCCACGAGATTTTCCTTCTGCGATATTGGACGGAATTGAAACAGCTGCTCGTCGCATTTGTGAAGAAAGAGCGTACATTTCTCGCGGAGGGAAATCACTAGTTATGCGGTAAATTATGAGAGAAAGTTGTACGGACTTTTGCCAAACTATTAAATCTTTGTGCGACTTGATTATCTCTGTCATATTTTCTAGAAGCTATGAGTTACGCGGTTATACCTAGAAGCTAGTCCCTAGAAGCTAGAAGCTAAGCCGTCGGTTCGCGATACGGGTCTCCTTCTGTGGCGATGCGTTCGTGGCTTGGCGCTTGAGATGTGTACGAAGATGAGAGCGGCGCGCGGATAGATTTTTCGGTGCTTGGCGGCGGAGGCGGGGTAGAAGGCAGGACAGGAATAGTATCGGGTATCGCGTATCGTGTATCTGGTATGGGGGGAGCGACAATCGTATCTCGTCTCTCGTCTCTCGTATCTCGTATAGGGGCTGCCGGCTTATCTCCGAGTATTTCCGAGCGGACCTCGTCAAGCTCGCCAACCTTTTTCTCTTTTGCGTCCGGAGACTCTAGCTCGCGCTCAAGCTCTTCGCGGATGGGCTCGAAAATATTTTGCGATATATCAGATGTAAGCGCGTCGGCAGTTTCCTTGGAGACTCCGACTTCATTCTCGATATTTTTAGACAAATCTTCCGTTTGTTGGAAGCCGTAAACGGTTAGGCGCACTTCGTTCTCAAGCAGTTCCCATTGGTCCAGATGTAATTTATGCGTATCAGCAAGTTTGCGCAGCCGTTTTTCGATTTCGGCGGAGGTAATCGCGTTCTGAACGACTTTTGGCAACTGCACGAATCGCTCCGCAAGCCGCTTGGCGAGCTCTTGTTCGTTCACATCGGCTTCATTTGCAGCGATTGCCATATTATGGTTTTTTAGGCTGTGCTCCCGGCACTATTACTCCCGCGTCCGCTAACATTTCGTCTTCAGCAAGTCGTTTCTCCTTGACCACTTGAAACTTAATCCTCTTTTCGGCGAGCCTGCGCGCCAGTTTCGCGGTGTGGTCATTTTCCGGTTGCTCGCCGAACATGCGCGGTAAGAGGTTAGAAATTCGCCCATGAGCAAGTTTTTCAGCTACCTCGACCGCTCCCTCTGCCGATTTGTTTACAATGTTCGTGACATGGGCATTGAGCTTTTCAATCTTTTTTTCTGCCTCGTCCAGCTTTTTCTCTGCACCAACAACTGGCTGCATAATTCTATCGATATGACCCCGACTCTCCTTTACAGCAACCTCGGCTTTTTTAATTCGCTCGGTCTCCGCAGTGATAGTGTCGTTGTGAACTTGTCGGTTCCCGGTATTATTCGCCAGGCCTTTTTTTGCTTCCACGATTGCCTTTTGTGCCTCCTGCATGGTTTTTTGGGCCTCTTCAAGGGCTTCCCCGTGACCCCCACTTCGGATTGCTTCTTTCGCTGTTTGCCTCTGAAGTCTAAGGCTTTCATCTTTGGCGTCACGGTCGCGGACCAGACTGGCTCTCTGGTCTGCAACCAATTTTTCTGCGTCAGTTCTTGTAGCGCTAGCCATTGTTGCCTTTTCTGCCGCCGCAGCGGCGCGAGCCTTGGCGATTTCAGCGAAATTGGTTTTTGTTTTATCCGTGAACATACCGGAGAGACCTAGGCTTTTAGCGAATGTTTGAGCAAGCCTTGTGTTCATTGGGTCATATGTGCTCTTCGCGCGCCAATCGGCCCTATCCTTTTGGCGCATGAGTCCTGCCATCGCCTTTGTGTCGCCTCCGAGGTACCTCTCACTTGCCCTTTCCCTCTTAATCTCATCCTCTAACTGCATCGAGCGGATTGCGGCTCCGCGGCCGCCGAGCCATGGCGCGTTGCGCAATCCCATAGCTGCCAAGCGAGACGCCGCGGCAAATGGAAGAGCCGTCGCCATTTGGGCATAATTGAACCCGCCGATGGTTGATGAGAACTTGCTCGCAAGCTTGAACGACGCGAAAAGCAAGCCGAGAACTATCAGGTAGACGAATAGCGAGTTTATGTCAGCCCCGCTTGCTTTCCCGGATATCAGGTTGCCCAGGGTGCCTCCTTGCTCCGCTAATTTTGCTGAAATTTGGAGCGTAATCCAGAGAAAAACCATGAGAATCGGAGCAAGAACTGCGTTCCCCAAAAGCGATTTCCACCATGCGCTCCAGCCGTAGGTACCGTCGGAAAGTTTTGGGACAAGGTGCGAAGCGAACGCCAGCGCGGATACAAGCATAAGAAAGATAAGAAGCACGGCGCGAGAAATCAGGAGGAATGAGCCGTAAAGAAGGACTATCGCCGCGCCTAATAGAAAGGTTGCTGCAAAGATCGCATGCACGAGTGCCATCCAGCCGCTATCCATATTGTCGGCGCCTTCCCTCACAGCATTGAATGTATCTCCTGCGCCTGTAACCCCCAAAAATCCGACAAACGCTCCGGCGATTCCGGATTGCGCGTACCCGCCGCTTGTCAGGCTTAATCCCGTAGAGGCATTGGTCGCCGTTTGACTTGTCGCCAGGGCATCTCGTATCGTTTGGCCGGTGGTTGCGGCGTAGAATTGCGCCGCAGTGAAATTAGAGGCATCAATTATAATTTTTGTGAAAAGCAGGGAGAAGTTAATAAGGACTGCTATCACAAGCACCCGCGCGATTAGCCTTTTCTTCCCGTACTCCTTGTTCCCTAAAATTATTGAGATTGCGATAAATGTGAACATCCCGATTATTGCTATGTTTGATAAATCTCGGAATGCGGTCCATCCCACGTTTATCGCATCCTTTATTGGTTCGAATATCGAGGCCTTAAAAAGAATGATGCTATTCACGACCGACCAGTTAAAGAGTATGCCTGCTACCGCAAGGACCCAGGCGGCGACAGTAATTAGAATTGAACTCACCGCGGCGATGAGCGAGCGCCAGAGGCAAGAAAGGGGAGTTGACCAGAAGTTGAGTACTCCAGAGCATGATATGGGTTTTGGGTCGTGCGCCACAGCAAGCTCCGATCTTTGTTCTGGGGAGAGGCCTTCTAGGAATGTAGCACCCCCAATATCAGGGTTACCGCCATCAAAACTTGCTCTCTCTCCCCGTGCGCTTACTGCGTCTGTATAATTTTCGTAATAATTCCCGCCATAGTACCACTTACCGTCTTTTTTTATGATATCCTCGGCCGCCATCGCCACGGGAAGTTTCGTAAACATACCAACCCTTGTTCCAACGGGACCATAATTCTTATCCGAAAAAGAAACTGGCATAAGAACCCCCGACAAGACAATAGAAAGCAACACCAAACCTGGCGCTAATTTTTTAATTGAGGGGATGGATAAAATACCGAAGCGACCCTGTGTTGGAGTTTTCATACTCATATCTTCCATTTGTTCGCCCACATCGGTATTACGTTCTCATTATTTACATTGCACCAGCCGATATTCGTGTCCGGGCTGTCTCCCCACGCTTTTATGGTGTCCGTTACGAGGGTTGAGACGGAATTATTTACATCCTGCAGTTGCTGTTCCGCCGCTTTCAAATCGTATTGGCTTGGGAGCGCTTTTCCGGCGACAAGCGCGTCTAATTGCTGAAGCGCCGTGCTCTGGACATTGGGCGCTTTGGAATTAGTTACATCCAGTATCAATTTATCCACGGCAGCCACTGCTTGGGAGGTGGCATTGATTTTAAGGGCGGTCGTGGTTGCAAGCGGCGCAATTTGCGAGTCAATCACGCCCTGCGAGAATGAGGTTGAGGTCGCGATTTTCAAGGCGAAAGAACCGGAGCACGTTTGACCTCCGTCAGAATTTTTCGCGCAGGCTCCGGCCTCGGCGTAAGATTTCACTTTGGGAACGATGATGTTCCAGCACGTGTTTTCCGCTCCTCGCAGTTGTGCTATTGCGCGTATAAGAACCGAGGCAGTCCCGTTCTCCGCTTCCAGATACTGCGCTCCCACTTGTCTTGCGGCGACAAGAATCTGAATTGCGGCATTGATTGCGCTATCGCGAAGACCCTCGGATGAATCAAGCACAACCTGGTCCAAGTATGACGGAGTGCCTGCGTTCTTCTGCACAAGACCTTGGAGTCCCCCGAAACTTGCAAAAATAGAAACGCTGATTCTGGAAAAGAGGTTCCCGACCATTTGGTCTATGTCGTTGGCGCTTTCCTGCTTACGGAAGCCGGAACCGAGCTGTTGCTTTATCGTGTCTGCGAGCAAGAATCCCGGAGTTAGCACTTGCCTAGTGCCGTCGGCATTAACCTTCTCAACATCGTACACGCCGCTGTTCCATCCGAGCCGAGTCAGCATGTCGTTTTGTTCGGTGGCAACGTCGCGCATTACCAGATTTTGCGCGTTTTTGGCTGCGTAAAGAGGAATGCAGTTGGGGTCGGCCAGCATAAGCACATCGAGGAATCCATTAAATTGTTTGCCCCGTAATACGGCAGTGAGTTTTGCCGGAGAGCCAGCATACGAACACTTGAGGGAGTCGTTAGAGTTTCTTGTTTTCACATTGTAGTCGCGCTGAATTGCGCGTTTTACGTCGTCCCGAAACGCGGGGCTCACAGCATCAATACGGCCTGTGGCAAGAGCACGCTCGACAACCGCATCACTGCGTTCCAGCTTGTCTTTCTCCAGGTCTACGGGAAACAATGGCTGTCCGTTTCGTCCAGTGAGAAAACCTTCGGTTGTCTGTTTTAGAATGCTCGCCGTCTCGCTTTCACTCTGGCGATTGATTACCGGGCGCAGGACGCATTCTTTGAAAACCAGGTACCCGGTGTTTAGAGTAACTGCCGCGTCGTTCACCGGGACGAATGCTCCACCTATTGCCCCGAGTGTTCCGACGCTCATGGAGTAAGAACCGGTTTGACTGCATCCAAAAATACCTTGCCGGCTGAAACCTTTTGGTTCGGAAAAGGTGGACTCCATCGTTACATTTTGTGGTCCTGCTGGCTCGATAGTGATGTGGGGCTTGCGGAAACAAGTATCGGTCGAAACTCCCGCTGCTGTGCTAGTTACACACTGTTGCTCGTGCTCGGCAAAGGCATAAAACGGCGCCAAAACGAAAATTCCAAGAGCAAGAATCCATATCGCGATATTTTTTTTGAGTGTTCTTTTATCTGTCATGGCGTTTTGTTTCTCTGAAATGTCGCGATGGAGTTGAAAGAGGTAAGCACCTCAAGCTCTGCACTGTTGTATGTACGCAAAAGCGCGAGAGATGCCATCGAGTTATCTGCGTACTTGACCATTTGTTCAAGTACCGCCGCGAACTGTAGAAGTGAGTTCGCAATTCTCACATGGTAGGAAATAGTGTCTTTCGGCACGGTGGCATTTTTCGCGTTTGTAGCCGTCTTCTTGTACCTTTCCGCATACAGAGATAGCGTGGCCAGATTGCTTTTGTCGCCAGTCTCAACATATCGGGCGAAAACAGCAAACTCCGGCTCTTTGTTTTGCAGAAGCGGTTCGTATGCAGTGCGCATATCACTCCGGTACTGAAGCATCCGTTTATAAGACGTGTCAGAGTCAGCCTTAATGTCGCTTTCTAAAATCGGCGCATACGCTACGGGCGCGGTTAAAGATGTAGCAATGTCTTGTGCGACGCGCTCGCCTGCAGATGCTGTGTATGCGCCAGATTGTTTTAATGCAACGTACGTTCCGATGAGTTTTCCGAAGGCGTTATCGCCTATTTGCGACAAGTCATTCGAGTCATATGGTTTTGTGTTTGTTGCGCTCGCAACGGTCCCTGCTTGCAATTGGTCCGAAGTACTTTCTTGCGTTGGTGTAGCCCGCCCCTCCTTAGAATAATCGGAAACTACGCGCAAGGATGCCTTTTTTGTGTCTATGGTCGTGGTTACTTGCCAGACGAGAGCCGATAAGAGAACCGCAACGGAAAGTACAGCCGTGGTGGCAATGCTAGAAAGCCCGCTCGAGTAGATGCGTCGGTTTTCCACACGAAAATTATAACATCCAATAAGCAGACAATGGGCACTTAGGCAATAGGCGATTTTTTTCTTGGTATTCCAAGAAGCAAAAATCGCGTCGAAACTGACCACAGTTTCGACGCGGAGAAAATTCAGCCAAAACAAAATCAAGGACTCCCCTTGACTTGGCGTGCAGAGTCTATAGACCGCCTGTTGCGCTGAAAGAAAAAATATTTCCAGGGTCGCTCGAAGAGAATTTGATGCCGCGAGCGGAGAAAAATTCTGCAAGAGACACAAAATTTTTGATGAATTTATCTGCGGATTCATTGTAGGCAAGGACAGCTTTTACCAGGTCGCCGCCATTCGGTTGGACGATTGCGGAAAGACCCGCGCCAATCTCGCCGTAACCTTGGGAGAGGGTCAGATGGAGACGTTGTGCGTCTTTTGGAACAGAACTCATGTTCGCGATAGTATCTCCGAGCCGCGAGTAATCTCTTGCCGTTGATGTGATTCTTTCAATAGCGGAAAGGCCTCCGTCCGCTGGAGGCGGCGCGGGCTTTGGTTGCGATCCCGCCTTTAATCCCCCTAATTCTCCAGAAGGCGTAGCGCCCCGAGCCGAAAAGAAATCCTGAAAAGAAGAAACCGTATTTTGATGGGCGTCCTCGAATGCTCCTATATATAAGCCGAGCTCGTTGCCGTAATCAAAAAGAGCTTTTTCTTCGGGGGTGCGGGTTTTTATTGCTATTGAAGTGCTTATCAGTCCGCGAGGTGTCAGCGAATATGCGTTCCAAAAATTCGCGCCGTCTGTAATTTCGGGAGTTTTTTTCACTTCCGCAGAAGATGTGTTTGATGGAACGACGCTGGGAGCAGGTTTGGCCTCCCGAGAAATAAAAGGAGAAGAATATGAAAAGGGAGGACTGCTTACTACTGACTGCATAAGTGATGGCGGAATGAGCTTCAAGACACCCTCCTCTGCTATGGGCGCGGTATCATAAGGAAACGGTGATTCAACAAAAGCGCTTTCTTCAGAGACGGTTGAATATGAGGGGCTTGTTTCCATTGGGGATTTTCTTGCGATAACAAGACTGCCAATAACAATGAGAGTCACCGCGAGAGCGATTAGAGCCGACCGAGGATATGCGCGAAGCCATGGCATAGCGTATAGCGTATAGCGTATAGCGTATAGTGGCAACAGCGCGTAGCGCTGTTCCAATACAAGATAGAATGATTCTTAAACAAGCCATGGAAAGGTATTGCATATGCGGGGCAAAACATATCAACGATTCAATACGGCCGTTGACTATTGTTGACATGCCCGGTGCCAGCAATATGTGGTGTTAGAATACAAAACATGTCCAACCGTCTCGTATCGGTCGTTGTTCTGTGTGGCGCCCTTCTTTTCAGCGTGCCAAACTCCGCATATGCCGCACCTTTCGGCGGGCAGACCAGTTTTGTGTTTCCTTGTTTTAACGTAGCTATTTTGGCTGCGATTGGCCCTCCGAACGCGGGTTTGTATGTCTGGACACCCGCGACGCGGACATATCAGAACGGTCCGCCAACGAGTGGTGGTCAGTGGCTTTTGGGGCTGACGAGCGTCCCCTATTTTTGCCTCGTTCTGCCAGTGCCGATTTATGTTTTGCCCGGTATTTCAATTTCAATGATGGGGTCGTCAAGATAGTTGCTAGGGACTAGCTTCTAGCTGCTAGAAAAGCAAAAGACAATATTCCTAGAAGCTAGCTACTAGAAGCTAGAAGCTGCTTGGCGATTGCTCGCCAAGCATCAAGAGGAACATCCTCGGCGCGTGCTTTCAGACTTATTTCACAAATTGCGAATGCGCTAGCGGCCGATTCTTTTTTGAAGACAGTGGCAAGGTTGTTAAGGAGATATTTTCTTTTGGACATGAACCCTGCGTGAATGACTTTGAAAAATAAGTTTTCATCTAAATCTGCGAAAAATTGCCGAGAAATGTTGTCTATGAGCAAAATTGCCGAATCAACATTTGGCGCTGGTGTGAAATTTCCTCGAGGAACTTTGGCAACAATTTTCGGGGAGCCATAAACCTTAACTGAGAGCGATAACAGACTTTCCTTTTTGCTGATGATTCTCTGCGCTACCTCTTTTTGAACAAGAAGCGCCATTGCGCGGGGTTGTTCTTCGGCTGTCAAGAACTGCCGGACGATTTCTCCGGTTATGTAATACGGAATATTAGCCGCCAGGATGTATTTTCCAGATTCGAGCCCAAGTTTTTTTGGCGTGATATCGCGTATATCGCCGGAAATGACCGTAAGTGCGTTAGTGGAGATTTCTTGCGCGAACTTTTCGCGCAACTTTTCAACAAGCGCCTCGTCTTTTTCAATCGCGACTACTTTTTTTGACACCGAGAGAAGCTCGCGCGTGAGAGCTCCTTTTCCAGGCCCGATTTCAAGAACAGTGTCGTCGCCAGTAATGTATGCCGCGCGCGCGAGTGGGCGCGCCGCCCACGGCGTTTTCAAAAAATGCTGTCCAAGTCTTGCCCCGACACCAATTTTGGCATTGCGTCTATTTTGCCGCATATATATTTCTTAAGGATATATTACTCTAGTTAGCAACACCTGTGATCTGTCGGCATTGATTCCGCAAAATGATGCCAAAGTTGGTGTATGGGCGAGGTCCTTTTCTCATTCAATAATATCCTCTTTCCCCCCAGCCTCTTCCGTCGCGTACTTCATCAATCGAGGATCAATATCGGATAAGAATTCCGATGGCATCGCTCCTTCCCGCGAACCGTATTTCGTGCGTTCGTGCGCATAAATCAGGAACAAATGCTTGCGAGCGCGCGTGAGAGCCACATAAAAAAGTCGCCGCTCTTCTTCCGGGTCGCGCTCTTGGTCATCGCGCAAAGACGGGAAGAGTCCTTGCTCAAGCCCGACTACGAAAACCGCATCAAACTCAAGACCTTTTGACGCGTGTACCGTCATAAGAGAAACTCCTCCTTTTTCTTTGGTGATATCAAGTTGGTCTTGCTCGCTCTGTAGCGCGGCTTCTTCCAAAAGTCGTTCAATTCCCGAGGGTGGCTCGTCGTTTTCGTACTTCGCGGCGAGGTTCGCAAGTTCGCGCACATTGCCAAGCCGTTCGCGGCTCTCCTCCGTCTTATCTGCATACATTTTTTGTATCCCGCTTTCCTCAATGCAGAATTTTACTGCCTCGGAAGCGGGAAGAATATTTACCGCCTCTCGGATTTTTGCGAGCGACTCTTGAAATTTCGCGACTTTCGCCCCTGCGGCACCCAGTGATTCGCCTGCCAGCATCTTTTCAAGCGTTACTTTCCCGATGCCGCGCGGCGGTACGCCAACGATGCGCATAATGTCATTCTTGCTTTTAGGATTAAGTACGGCACGCAGATATGAAAGCACGTCTTTCACTTCCTTGCGCTCGAAGAATCGGGTACCCAAAACTCGATATGGCAAACCTGCGTGCAAAAACGCTTCCTCTAAAACTCGAGACTGTGAATTTTCGCGATATAGAACTGCAATCTCATGCGCGGACACCCCCTTGTTTATAAGAAGAGCCGATTGTTCCACAACGAACCATGCTTCGCCGCGCTCGTCCATTGCGCCGTAAATTGCAATTGGTTCTCCAGTTTTTCCCTCGCTAAAAAGTGTTTTTGGAATACGATTGGAATTTTTTTCAATCACTGAATTTGCCGCGGCTAGGATTGTTCTAGTCGAGCGGTAGTTTTGTTCGAGCAGAATTACTGTTGAATTCAAAAAATTTTTCTCGAATGAAAGCAGATTTGCCATATCTGCTCCACGCCACTGATAAATAAGTTGGTCGATGTCACCTACTGCACAGATGTTTTTTCGTTCTCCAGCCAAGAGTCGCGCAATTTCATATTGTGTGGTGTTCGTATCCTGATACTCATCAATTGTCAGATAGCGCCAGCGATTTTGGAGAAGCGAAAGTGTTTTTGGCGATTCGCGAAGAAGCGTGAGGGCCCGGACCAACAGGTCGTCAAAATCCAGAGAGTTTTCCTCGGCGAGAGTTTTTTCATAGCGCTCCCATACGAGCGCCACCATTTGCTCGCGCCGGTTTCCCGCACGCTCACGATAGTCGCGCATCGCCATACCCCTACCCTTTTCGCGTGAAATTGCGGAAAGTATTTGTCGAGGCGTCCATTCTTCCGTTCCAAGCTGTTTCAGAATGGCTCTGACGGCTCGCGTACTGTCGTCTTGGTCCCAGATTGAGAATCCGCGCGGGACGCCAGCCTCCTTGTGGAACTCTCGCAAGAGCCGAACGCCCAACGAGTGGAATGTCGTAACCAAAGGCAATCCGCCTAGTCTCGCGGGAAGAAGCCGGCCCACCCTCTCGCGCATTTCCCCTGCCGCCTTGTTGGTAAATGTCACTGCGAGGACGCTTCTGGCCGGGACGCCACTCTCTATTAGATGTGCGATTCGATGGGTTATGGTTTTAGTCTTGCCCGCTCCGGCGCCGGCGACGATTAAAAGCGGTCCATCTTTGTGCAAAACAGCCTGTTTTTGAGCCTCATTTAGGCCATCAAGATATTTCGCGCCGGGAGAGGCCATATAATTTTCTATAACCGACGAACTATATCACGGCTTGTCCTGAAAATTTGACAAAAGAGTTATCCCCTCGTCAGATACAGACACTGTTGACTCTCCGGGTGAGCCAGGTACAGTTGTGGGGCACGGTGGCATTACCGTTTTTCCTTTGTGGTCTATCTTCTCGAAAAGCAAGATATAAAGCCATTTTTCGACTGAAACGCTCGATTGTGCTACCGGCCAAAAACGCATATTGCAAACCCAATAAAGGACTCTGGCGCGGATTTACGACCCGCGCACAAGGGGACACACCGGACATCGAGAACCGTTAGCACGGCAGTTTCCTTGGTTTCTCTGCTCCTGATGGCGGGAACCCTTCTGCCGAACACCGCAAAAGCCGGTGTTTTTAGCGACTTTTGGGCTTCAATTGGTAAGATAAATTCCAAGGAGCAGGCGGCGACTGTAACTGGAAACGTCCAGACGATGGCACTTTTAAAGCCCGCAATGAACATTGACCCTACCTCTGGGCGAGGCGGCGGCGACATAACGATAGTGGACGGCTCCGCTCTCATGCCGGAAGAGGGTCCATCGGGGACCATCGCTGACATCGAAAAGCCAAAGAACGGCACAGTCAGCGTGTATGTGGTGCGCGAGGGAGACACGCTCTCCGGCATTGCCAAGCTTTTTGATGTATCACCGAATACGATTCTTTGGGCGAATGATATCTCGCGAGCGTCGTCGCTTAAGGTCGGACAAATTCTGACTATTCTCCCTGTAACGGGAGTGAGATACACGGTAAAGAAAGGCGACACGCTTGCCTCCGTAGCCAAACGGTTTGGAGGGGATGCCGGCGAGATAGCGAATTTTAACGGCATAGAAGGCAGTTCGCTTGCGATAGGAGATGAACTCATAATTCCGGATGGCGAGATTTCGGCTCCCGCACAGACAAGGACTGCCTCGGAGCCGGCGCGCAGTGCAGAGCCGGGAGGGGCAAGCGGACAGAGTTACTACTTGCGTCCAATTTTGAGCGGCCGTAAAAGCCAAGGCATTCACGGCTACAATGCCGTAGACCTGGCGACCTACGCCGGGGCCCCGATACTTGCTTCTGCAAGCGGAGATGTCGTCGTTGCGAAAGATGGCGGATGGAACGGCGGATATGGAAGCTATGTCGTAATTCAGCACGATAACGGCGCGCAGACTCTTTACAGCCACGCGTCCAGAGTCATCGTTTACTCTGGGGAGCGCGTTGTGAAGGGCCAAGTAATCGCCTATGTGGGTGCAACTGGCAAGGCGACCGGCCCACACGTCCACTTTGAGATAAGAAATGGAATCAGAAACCCGTTTTGAAAATTAAAAATTAAAAATTAAAAATTTCCACAGATTGCACGCAATCTGTGGAGTGTTACTATGAGTCAGCTGTGCCCATACACCAACTTGCGTTTCGCTCTAGTTTTGCCGGTGCTCGGAGCCTTTTATTCCAACTTCCGTATAACGGTGGTTTCTTGTGCATTTGTTAAATATGTCTCGCAAAATTAAACGCAAGGTTGGTGTCGGGGCTGTGTCAAAGTTAAGCATGGATGTCATAGTCGATCTCCAATATGGAGATTGCGGAAAGGGCAAGGTCGCCCACTTTTTGTGCAAGAATAAGAAATATACCCATGTGCTCCGCTACAATGGCGGGTGCAACGCGGGCCACACGATTTTTCATAAAGGAAAGAAATTTATCACCCACCACATTCCGGCGGGAGTTTTTTTTGGAGTTCGCTCGGTGATTGGTTCCGGCTGTGTGGTAGACCCGGACCAGTTTTTTCGCGAAATTAAAATGCTGGAAGATGGCGGAGTTAAAACCGCGGGCAAAATTTTCATCGCGCGAAACGCGCATGCAATTACGGATGCGCACAAGGCGGAAGATAAAGCGCGAGGAGCGAAAATTGGAACGACCGGCCGCGGAAACGGCCCCGCGTATCGCGATAAGTACGGGCGCACAGGGGTGCGCGCGGAGAAAGTGGCTAGTCTGAAATCGTATCTCGTTGATTTGTATAAGGAGTGGTATTTACCCCGGACGAAGTCGAGGGGCTCAAAAGGCGATGTACAAATTCTCGCCGAGGGCGCGCAAGGATTCGGGCTCGACATAGATTGGGGCGATTATCCTTTCGTCACTTCTTCTCACTGCACGACTGCGGGGGCACTCTTAAATGGGCTTCCTGCGACTGCAATCCGCGATGTGTGGGGCGTTGCAAAAATCTATGAGACTTATGTTGGAAGCAAAAAATTCCAGCCCAAGGGCGAGATCTTCGACAAAATTGGAGATATTGGCGAGGAATTCGGTTCAACCACTGGCCGCCGCCGCCAGTGCAATTGGATGAATATGCAGACGCTCGAGCGCGCGATTCGAATGAACGGCGTCACGCATATCGTCTTCAACAAGGTAGATGTTCTGCGAACCGTCGGACAGTGGGCTGTGATAGATAAAAATAAAGTTTTGAAATTCAAGACGGAAAAAGCAATGAATGATTTTATTGTGAAGCGCTTGAAGTCGTTCGGCATTCCGAGAGGTAGGGTTTATTTTTCGGAGAGCAAGGAGAGGATTTAGGTAGAAACTAGCCAAGGCGCAGGCCTTTCGGGGTCGCTGGCCGACGGTTACTACCGTCGGCACCTTCGGCACTCTCGTGCCTGCGGTCCGCGCGCTCACTCTCGGCCCGTCGGCCTGCTAGACACCCCGCAAGACCTGCGCCTCGCCGTAGTTTCTTTGGGGTGAGGCTGGAAGAATCTATCCGTGGACTAAAATTCCCCGCCGAGGGGTTGGTTTGTGCGTGGGAACTTTTCGATGTAATTAGCGGGGGGGGTGAAACTGGTTTTGTTTTCACTATTTATGACAAACGCGGGAACAGTAATTATCTACATACCTCTCGCTCCGCTCCCCATTCAACCGCGACCCATTCCTATCGTTTATCTCTTCTTTCTCTCATTCTAACATTTTGCAAAATGTTAGAATGACGCCTTTTACTCACAACTCGCGGGCTCTGTATTGCAATGCCTCGAGCATGTGAGGGGGTTCAATAGTGTCGCTGCCAACCAAGTCGGCGACGGTGCGGGCGAGTTTGATGGTGCGATGGTAGCCGCGAGGAGAAAGTTTGAGAGAGCGGGCGGCGCCGATTAATGTTTCTTCCGCCTTCTGCGTCAGTTTTGCGAGCGTATCTAGTTGCTTGGCTTTCATATCGGCATTTGTGGAGACTCCTTTTGTATCTGCAAATCGTTCATTCTGTCGAGCGCGTGCCTTCACTATTCTTTCACGCACTGCCTCGGTCTCGCCGGTAGCTTTTCTTTTGCGCATTGCCATAGCTTCGGGCGCGATGTCGCCGACGGAAACCCACATGTCTATTCGGTCAGCGACCGGCCCGGAAATTTTGCGCCGGTATTTTTCAACAACGTGGGGCATGCATTCACATCGCGCGCTCCCCCAAAATCCGCAAGGGCAAGGGTTTAGCGCCGCAATCAGCATGAAGTTTGCTGGAAATATCGCGGAGCCTTTGGCGCGCGATATCGAAACCACCTTGTCCTCCAGCGGTTCGCGGAGCGCTTGCACGACATCGCGGTGAAATTCCGGAAATTCATCAAGAAATAAAACGCCTCTGTGAGCGAGAGTAACTTCTCCTGGGCGAGGGCTTGAGCCGCCGCCGATTAAAGATGCGTACGAAGAGGTGTGGTGGGGGCTTCTGAACGGCGCGCGGACAATCGCGCGCCCTTCTGATGTTCCTGCGAGCGAGTGAATCATCGTTACCTCGATTACTTCCTCCAAAGAAAGCTCCGGCAAAAGGGAGGTGGCCGCGCGAGCGAGCATCGTTTTTCCAGTTCCCGGCGGACCATACAGCGCGATGTTGTGCCTGCCAGCAACGGCGATTTCCAGTCCGCGTTTTGCACTACTCTGCTCTCTTATGTCGTCAAAAATAGGCCCTTCAATCTCCTGCGCTTTATTGGTGCGGGAACCCTCCTTTTTTATGTAAGGCGCGATGCTCCTCTCCCCATTTAAATGCTCGAGCAATTCTTTAAGCGTGTGCACGCCGAAGAGCGTGATTCCGGAAACCAAAGATGCCTCCTCCAGATTTTCTTCGGGCAGGAAAAATTCTTTAAAACCCTTATCGCGCACAGAAATTGCAATGGAAAGAGCGCCCAGTATCCCGCGCACTTCTCCGTCGAGCGCTAGTTCTCCGGCGAACAACTTTCCCGCAGGATTAAATTTAACCTGCTCCGAAGCAAGCATAAACGAAAGCGCCATCGGCAAATCAAAAGCCCCGCCCTCTTTTTTCAAAGTGGCGGGAGCGAGCGAGATGACAATCTTCTTATTGCTTCTCTTGGGCGATTCAAATTCGCTATTTTTTATTGCCGACGCTATTCTATCTTTCGCTTCCTCAACTGATTTATCTGGAAGCCCGACTATTGTGAATGCATGTAAGCCCTTCGTTATGTCTGTTTCAACAGAGACGACGTGCGCGCGCGGGAGCGCGGGCTGTGCCCCAAAAAGTCGCGCGAAACCTGAAGCAATTTTCTGTTTTTTTCCCATTGAATTAGCTTACAGCCCGTAGCCCGTAGCCAGTAGTGAATAAAGGGGACAATCCAGTTGTGTTTTTAACTACGAACTACTAACTACTGACCACTCACTACTCATCATTTGCTGTGCAAAATGCAAGTGCGTGCCGCTGGGTTAGCTCGCAATCTGTCCACTGGAATTGCTTCCTCGCAATCTTCGCAAACGCCATAGGTTCCTTTTTCCATATTTTGCAGAGCGCTAGCGACCCCCTTGTATCGCTTTTCAAGCTCCTCTACGAGAGGGACATTTGTAGCCAACTCTTCCATCTGGTCCGCGGCGTCGTTCGGGTCCGGCTCTTCGCCGACAAGCCCGCCCGTCGTCCCCTGCCAATCTCCGCTTTCCGGAACTGCCCGCCCGTGCGAAGCAAGCTCCTCTTCAAGATTCTCAAGTTCTGTTTCAAGCGCTACGCGCAGTTCGCTCAAGTCTTGTGGATTAACGTGTTGCATTGACGACATGATACACGACGAAACTTCCCGTGGCTAGACGATAGAAAGACCAGCGCCCCGCGTATTAGCGGGTGCCAGAGCTTTCCGGGTCAGCACGTACCCTAGAACCATAAGCGCATACAAAATTATTATGGGTATCTTTTGGCTCTGCAGTTGGTCGCTTGCAAATCCATATGCAACCGGACCGACGATGACAGATGCCTTGGAAACAATTGAATAAAATCCGAAGCGCAACCCCGACTCTCCCTTTTTTATTAAGGTTGAATACTGGGCGCGCATATACGATTGGCTATTTCCAATGACAAGCCCTGTTAAGAAAACAACGATTGCCAAGACGATAAAACCTTTAAACAGAACGAGGAGCAGAATAATAACTCCCCAAAGGGCAATGGTAATTCCTAGGAGCGTTTGCGGATTACGCCGCTCGGCAAGCATCCCGCCGAGATATGTTGCGGGAAAAGCGATAAGTTGGACAAAAAGCAGCAGCACTCCTATGACGAATGTTGAGAGACGAAGCTCTTGAGACGCAAAGATAGAAAAGAAAAGAAAAACGACGGTAATGCATTCACTTATCAGCCAGTAGCCGAGAAAGAGAAGCTTCTCTCGGCCGGGAGAAAGCATGTTTGCCGTTTTGTCGGAAGCTGAATCCGGGTTAAGAGGCGTGCCGGAAAGTTTGCGGATAGAGTAAAGAGAAAAAATCAAGTAAAAGATTGCGACGCTTGCAAATACAGAGAAAGAATAATCACCGGTTATTTTTTGCAGAAAAACGACAATTAAGAGACTGGCTATTCCGCCTAAATAGCCGAATCCCCACGCGAAGCCTCCATAGGTATAACTAGTCGTTTTGTCGGAAACATGCGGGAGCATTGAATCGGAAATTGAAAGCGACGCGACGAAAAAAGTGTTGGCGATAATGAATATCCAGTATACGGATGCAGGAAAATATCCGATTGATAACGAGACGGAAAGCATTCCGATAAAACTAAGAAAGACAGAGTACCTAAAAATTTCTAGGCGGTTAGTTGTGTCCGCGTATTTTCCGGCAACTACTGCTAAAAGCACTCCGAGAAAAGTAGAAACGGCGTTTGCTGTTCCCCATGCGCCGAGGCTGTATCCCTTAGACAGTAGGATAGTAGAGAAATAAATCGGCAAAAGAAAACTCAAGTAGACGAGAAAGTAAGCCGAATTAGCGAAATCATAATACGCAAAGCCCCAGATATTTTTCGGAATAGTGGAGATTCGGCTTAAGAATCTCATACACCTCCCGGCATTCTTGCGCTGGAAGTCTTTTTAAATAGTTTCTCTCCCACCATAAAAATGATAATAGCACATTTCTTGCCTCACGATACCCGAATTTCTCCCCTCAACTCCAGCAAGAAGACCGTGTGATTTTTGACGGTTTGAGTGATTCCTCCGTCAAAAATCACACGGTCTTCGAGCGCCCCTACAACTGCCGGCTCGCGCGGAGGCGGCTTAAAATTTCCGTGAACGAGTATGGACTCTCCGCGATTACGAGAATGTCGCGGGTAGGAAATGAGTAAAGCAATTTGACGGCGCCCGTATCGTCTATAAGTATGCGAACATCGTAGTTTCGCATGACATTATCCTCGAACTGCCTCCTCACCAACAGTCCGTTTTCGTCAGTCGAGAGCGAGGGTACTAGAGTGAAAAACGGCGATAAGTCCTCGTTGATTGTCGCTTCCCATGCGAGCATTCCGGCAAACGCGCGTTCATAGGAAGCAACGGGTATGACTAGAACTGGCGCAGGTTTGTCCGCGATATGAAGCCCCAGGAAGAAATCCCCCCGGAATGCGCGGATAAGGTCGGGAGTTGCTTCTGCCCCGAGCGCCTTAAAAAATTCATCAATCGTAGCGGAATGCGCGCTTTGCGCGCCGTTTCCATCTGTCAGGGATATAACCGGGACGATGCGCGTTATGGAACCGAGGGAAGCCTCTCTCGAATAACGCACCTGTGCGAGCGTGCGGCGAAGGTCAATTCCCGACAGCGTTCCTATTTGAAAAGGGACAGTTTGCTCTGTGAAGAGAAACGAGGCCTCATTCTGAATAGTGTCGGATGGAGCGACTCCGCGCATGACGGTATAAACGCCATACAGGGCCAGAGCACCGAGTATGACGAGCACAATTGCCGCGAACACAATAATAGAAATTTTGTGGCGCCGCTTTTTCTGCTCAAGGGCTTCTGCGTACTCGTTTTTATCTTGCCCCCGTTTTTTTTCCACCTCAAGCGCGACGGCGCGCACTAATGACATTTTGTTATCACGGACGACCCCCTGCAAGTCGTCCTTCAATGTGTGAACAGCCGTAATGCTGTCGGACTTT
>JBBUFE010000001.1:0-7585 GCA_038056635.1 Patescibacteria group bacterium | reverse complement strand
TGTGTGAACAGCCGTAATGCTGTCGGACTTTTTTGTCTGTGCGTCTGGCTTTGGCACCGGATTTAAAGCGGACGCCGCGGCAGGCGCAGGCGCCATTTCTGCGGCAGAGATTTTTTGTGGCGCGTCTCCTCCAGCTTTAAGATCCCTCCTCTCGGGGAGCTTTATTTCTTTAAGAATGCGCGCTATTGTTTCACGAAGCGCTTTCGAATTCTCTCCACCGTTATTTGGCGTATCAGATTCTGTGGCGCGACCTGCCTCCGTGTCTGTTATTTTCTTCTCGTCCATAATCTTGGCCGCCTTTCGCCGGTGTCAGCCCCTTGCGGGAAGCGAACTCCGGGTCAGCCGCCTTGATAGAGAGATTATAGCGTCCTTTCTCGTCTATTTCCTTTATTACAACGGGGACTACTTCTCCTATCGCGACGGCGTCAGATATTTTCTCGATGCGGAAGGGAGCGACTTCGGATACATGCACTAATCCGTCGGTGTTGGGCCCTATCTGAACGAAGGCGCCGAAGTCGAGCATTCGCACGACCGGTCCTTCGAGGCGCTCGCCCACCATGTATTCGCGCGTCAGGTCGTAGATTTCTTTGAGAGCGGCGTCGGCAGCGCCATTCTTGCCGGTCACAAAGACAGTCCCATCCTCTTCTATTGTGATGTCGTCGCACAGCGTCCGCTCGCGGATACCGTTGATAGTCTTTCCGCCGGGGCCTATTACGAGTCCGATTTGGTCTACCTTGACTTTTATCGTGAGAATCTTCGGCGCTCTCGGGCTAATGTCGGCGCGAGGCCCGGCTAGTTCTTTTTCTATAACTTCAAGTATCTGCAGCCGCGCTTTTTTAGCTTGCGCAAAAGCTTCGGAAAGCACTTTAAGCGGAACGCCCTCCACTTTCACGTCCATCTGAACCGCAGTCACCCCTTGCGATGTGCCGGCAACTTTGAAATCCATGTCTCCGTGATGGTCTTCCGGCCCCTGGATGTCTGTAAGTACTGCGTACTTAAGCTTCCGACCTCCAACTTCCAACATCCAACTGTCCCCGCCTGCATCTTTTGGGTTTTTTGTTGGTTGTTGTTCGCTGTTTGTTGGTTGTTGCCCAATCATGAGCCCCATCGCAATTCCAGCAACTGGCCGCCCTATCGGAACCCCGGCATCCATTAACGCGAGTGTTCCCGCGCAGACCGTTGCCATTGACGTCGAGCCATTGGAAGCTAGACATTCAGAAACGATTCGAATCGTGTAAGGGAATTTTTCTTTCGTTGGAAGAACCGCTCGAAGCGCTTTTTCTGCGAGCGCCCCGTGCCCGGTCATTCGGCGATTGAAGCCTCCGACGCGCCCCGTTTCCCCCACCGAAAACGGCGGGAAATTATAGTGGAGCATGAACGTCTTTTTTGTATCCTGATATTCTATCGTGTCTATGAGTTGCGCATCGCCCGGACCGCCCAAGGTGAGAGCCGCGAGAACATGGGTTTCTCCCCGATAGAAAATACCGCTTCCGTGAATTATCGGCGAGACTCCCCCTGCTTGCGCAAAGAGGGGTCGGATTTCATCGAATGCCCGCCCGTCGACTCGTTTCCCGTTCTTTAATGCGAGCTCGTGCACAAACGCATCCACGCGTTCCTCGTAGTATGAATCGATTCTATTAGGCGTAATATCTGGAAGTTTTTCAGTCGCAGATTTCATCCACTCGGCTTTAGTCGCGCCGATGCTTTCCTTCGAAAGTTTGCCGTTTAATGCAGCGAGTTTTGGTTCAACAATTTCCGCATATGCCGTTTCAAGCTCTGGCGTAGTTGCGGGAGCATTAAACGCCTGTTTCGCATGCCCAATCTCGGCAACAATCTGCTTCTGCCACGCCTGGATTTTTTCAATCTCTTTGCTCGCCTGCGCGAGCGCTTTTTCAAGAGTTTCTTCGCCGACTTCCGAGGCCCCCACCTCCATCATATTTATGAGCCCGTCTTTCCCGCAGGCGAGCAAGTCCATCCGCACTCCTTCCGCCTCGCGCTCTTTGTATGTCGGGTTGACGATAAAAGAATTGCCCCTTGCACTGAGCGAAGTCGAAGTGTCGGAGCCCAATTCAAGCCGCACTGCGGAAGCTGGCCCGTTCCAGGGAATGTCTGAAGTTGCGAGCGCCAAAGATGCCGCGTTTATCGCGAGAACATCGGTGTCATAATCTTCAATTGAGAGAACCGTGATGATGACTTGCACTTCGCGCTTCAAACCCTTTGGGAAAAGCGGCCTGATGGTGCGGTCTACCATCCTGCCCGAAAGCACTGCTTCGTCGGAAGGCCTGCCCTCTCGGCGCATAAATCGCGAACCCAAAATCGCCCCGACGGCGTAAAACTTTTCCTCGTACTCAACTGTTAGTGGGAAATAATCTTTATCAGATTCTCTACCGATAACTGCGGTCGCGAGAACCGCGCTGTTTCCCAATCGCACCAAGACGCTCCCGTTCGCCTGGTCCGCCCAATTATTAAATTCAGCTGTTAACATCTTGCCCCCGATATCGAGGGAATACAATTTCTTTAACATTTGTCTTTGGTGATGCCTGGACCTGCCCCGTAGTGAGTCCAGCGTTTCCCCGCAGGTAGCTCAATTCCTGATTATGTTCCCCGAACTTTCAGGCAACGTAATCAAAAATTGAGGACTCTACTTTGGGGCTTCAGTGAACAACAGTCGGACTATCCAAACACCACGGCTATTTACTAATGCTCATAATCTAACAAAAAAAACGTCCCACGGCAAGCCGCGGGACGCACTGCCAAAGCGTTGTTACAAAAACGCCTTTATAAATGAAAAGAAGCTCCACAACCACTCTTCACCCTTGATTGACAACAGTACAAACAAGGCGATGGCCACGAGGGCGACCAGAATTATGGGCAGATACAGCAGATACTCAAGAATCCCGGATTCCTTCACCAGTTCTATAAGCTTCTTCATTCTGCTTCTCCTTATCTATCGGTTATCTACTGGCGGGATTATCCTAAAGTCTTGGAAGTATGTACATTTGATGCTACATTTTGCATAAGAGTGGATAGTTCTTCCTTTATTTTAGCCATCCGGTAAACTAAATGTTGTAAGGAAATCCCGACACTTTATGGATACAAAAGAGGTTTTGGAGCAGTTTGGTCTCGGAGAAAAGGAATCGGCATTGTATATTGCCGGCCTAGAATTGGGTACATCCACTGCTTCCGCTATTGCAAAAAGAGCTGGAATCCAGCGCACTCACTTCTATGACTTGTCCCTCAAGCTCATTAATGCAGGTTTGTTGAGACGTGTTTCAAAAGGGAAAAAGCATTTTTTCACGGCAACGAGCCCGGACGCACTCGTTGAAATGCAGAGAAATAATTTGCGCCGGTTGCAGCAAATGCTTCCAGAGTTAAAGGCACTCCACAACACATCCGGACAAAAGCCCAAGATTTTCTACTACGAAGGCGAAGATGGTATCAATCTGATTTATGAAGACACCTTGAAATACAAGGGAGAGATTCTCGTTTTTACGACCCCGCAGTTTTTTGCTGGACATATAAAAAACACGGGAAGCGCTTACATAAAAAAACGACTTGCGCTTGGCAACAAAATACGCGTAATAGGAGAAAATGTGCCTGTGATGAGAGAACAGCAACAAAGAGACGCGGAGGAATTACGGGAAACAAAAATTCTCTCGCCCGATGTGTACAGTTCGGAAGTAGAAATTGGAATCTACGGCAATAAGCTCTACGTTATAGATTACCAAGAGCAGTTCGGTTTCATTCTGGAGGGCACCGAAATCGCGAGCGTGATGAAAATGATATTTGAGATAGTCTGGAGCAAGTGGAAAGCGTAAACTCTTTACTCTTTCCTCTTACCTCTCGCCTCTCTAATTTTTCCTCCGCTTGGAATGCGTTTTGAGCCACGTGGCGATTTCTGATGAATCGAGGCCCCCTTAGATTCATAGCCCGGATATCAAGGATTTTCCTTGAAACTCACAAACCCAAGACGAGCTTGAGTTTTTTATCCAGCTCCTTCATTGCAGGGAGTTCAAGAGTTCCGAGCTCGCCAAGCACAATCTTTTTTTCAAGCGTTGCGATTTTTCCGCATTTAATCATTGAATTCGCCTTTAGCCCATTTGTCGGGCTTGGAGAAATTGGCAAATCGATTCTCCTAATCCTAGCCCCCTTTTTTGATGAGATAAAAACGACAACAATGTCTTCGCCCATCGCTATATTTGATACTACAACAGCCGGGCGGACTTTGACTCCGGACAAATCAGTAAATGGAAACGGGACCAAAATTACCGTCCCCTTACCGGGCATATTTCTTTTTTAAATCAGTTTCCGAATAGATATCCGCTTCGTCGCTTAGAAAATCAAAACTTTGGGATATTGTATTGATATTTGTAATATCATTCAGCTCCCGACTGTAGTCTCTTGGATACTTCATCAAAATCGCTTCCGTGTTGTTACGACGGCCAATTAAAACCACGTTTCCCGTGTCGCGCACCATGTCAATCAGAGTCTTAATGTTTCGACGTGCGTCTGTTGTTGAAATTGTTTTCATAGGGTAATTGTACAAATTGTACAGATGCTGTCAAATGATATGCGTATGGAATAAGTTCTTAACGCTCTAATCTTTTCTCCGTCTGGAATGCGTTTTGAACCACACAGCTATTTCTTTAAGTGCGGGTTTTTCAACCGCAACTTTCAGGACGTATTTTTCAACGGCCTCATTGGTTGCCGTAAGCTCGTACTGATTTACATGCAGAAATCGCGCAGTAGAAATAAGCGCAGTACGCTTATTTCCATCAATGAAGACATGGTAGCGGACGATTGATTCTAAGTATATGGCCGCTTTGGTGAATATACCGCGATACATTTCTTTTCCGCCGAACGCGGTTTTCGGGCGTTCGGCGATAGATTGCAAGAGCCCTAAATCGCGGACACCGTGAGAGCCGCCAGTCTCATCAATGACTCGCGCGTGCAAAATCAAAATCTCCTCTGCGGTGAGGTACTGCACAGCCTATTTGTCGGCCAGTGCTTTGAGCGCCGGACGATATGCCTCAATAAATTTCTTGCTCCAGTCGAACAATTCTTTGCTGACGAGGTTTTCAGTGGGCCTGAATGAAAGCACGTTGCGCCGCTCGTCCACATGAATATCCACATGGCTACCGCTACGAAGTCCGAGCTTTTTTGCGGATTCTTTGGGAATGGTGACAGCGAGCGAGTTTCCTATAACGATAACTTTTTGGGACATACGTAATA
The DNA here is from genome assembly GCA_038056635.1 of Patescibacteria group bacterium. Classification (GTDB taxonomy): domain Bacteria; phylum Patescibacteriota; class Minisyncoccia; order Phycocordibacterales; family UBA2100; genus UBA10103. Next base: position 2,353 of record JBBUFE010000001.1, on the reverse strand, counting down.
TTTAACTGTTAGAACGTGATTATAACGTATGCGACGAAATCGTCAATTGATGTGCGCATATGTTATGATGACTGACATCGGTATGAAAATCCTTATCTTTCCGAGCGTTATAGCAGCAGCGGTATTTATTGGAGCATTCCTATGGGGCGGCTTAAGCGTGCTCTTTCTTGTTGTTCTCCTCGCGGTTCTTGAAACAACTCTCTCTTTTGATAACGCAGTAGTGAATGCGAAAGTGCTTTCGCGAATGAGCGAGCGCTGGCAGAGGCGATTCCTCACGTGGGGCATTCTAATCGCGGTTTTCGGAACGCGTTTCGTTTTTCCGATACTCATTGTCGCAGCCGCCGCGGGCCTTTCGCCTGTTTTCGTAACGCTTCTCGCTTTCTTTAACCCGGTTGAGTACGGCGAGCATCTTGCGGGCGCGCGTGTCGCTATTTCCTCCTTCGGAAGCGTGTTTTTGCTGCTTGTTTCGCTTAAATATTTTTTCAATGAAAGAAAAACAGTGCATTGGATTGAAGCGATAGAGCGGCATATGTCGCGCTGGGGCGGGATAGAAGCTATTGAAATCGCGATTGTACTTCTCGTACTTCTTCTGTTCGCGTTTATTTTGCCGGCAGAGGCAGCGACGATTCTTATTGCCGGCTTGATTGGCGCCGTCTTGTTTATACTTATAGAAGGAGTCGCGCAATCATTCCAAGTTGAAACAAAGGCGGCCGTCGCTGGTGCTGGTCTCGCGCTTTTCATGTATCTCAATGTACTGGATTCAGCGTTCTCTCTTGACGGCGTAATAGGCGCATTCGCAATCACTTCTAATCTGCCCGTGATTATCGCGGGCCTGGGCATCGGCGCGCTATTCGTTCGGGCATTTACTGTAGCGCTTGTGCGAGCGAAGACACTGGAAACCCTTCCATATCTTGAGCACGGCGCTCACTATGCGATTTTCGGCCTCGCACTATCCATGCTAGTGGGGATTTTTATTCACGTGCCGGAAGCAGTGACCGGCCTTATAGGCGCGGTGTTCATTTTCTTTGCATACATCTCCTCTCGCAAAGAAATGCGAAAAATCACATAGGGCATCGTAAGCATTCTATATCCCGCGATTAATACGGTAAGTATGCTACTCTGACAACATGCAAAAAGAAACGCGACAAAGCCTAGTTTTCTGGCTCTCTATCATTACGTTTATTGTTTCGGCCATCATGTTTTTGGGGTTCGTCGCTGCACAGACGTATGTGCGCTGGGCGATGAATCAAAACTTTTCGTTTCTAGGAGGATTTGAATTGGAAGCGCTGTCTCTGCTCGTGCTCGGACAGATAATTGCGCTCTCTCATATACATCGCGCGGAGAGGTAGAATAAAATTTAGGCATTAGGCATTAGGCAATAGGCGCTAGGCAATAGAATTTTCGTCTACAGATACACTCACATCTCCTCGGCCGACTCGCCGTCCGCCAGACGAGCGATAATTCATTAAGTAGCGGCGCGGGTCGGAGTCGAGGTCGAAAAAGTGGTCCGCAGATTCTTTCAGCCGGCCGGATGTGCTTTTTCCGAATGAGACGACTTCCACTTGGCAGCCGTCGTGGACCTTCAAATACTCAACGAGTGGGATAAAATCGCCGTCGCCTGTGAAAAGTATGACCGTGTCCAGATTAGGAGCGGCAGTAATTGCGTCAACCGCGAGCCCAACGTCCCAATCCGCCTTTTTTGCTCCCCCGAAAAATATCTGCAAATCCTTGGTACGCGTTTCAATGCCGATTTTCTCAAGCGCTTCAAAAAACCCCTTTTCCTCGCCGGATTCTGTTGTTACGACATACGCGCGCGCGCGAATCAGGCGCCGGCCAGCGACGGAATCTTTTAGGACGTTGCCGAAATTCACTCTTGCGCGATAGATATTTTTCGCGCTGTGGTATAAATTTTGCGTGTCGATAAAAACGCCGACTCGCTGTTCAGGATGTTTGACGATACTCATAAAAATTAGTTTCTAGTCGCTAGCTTCTAGTTGCTAGCTTAATAAAAAGAGAATAAGAGACAAAACGGGACGCGATAAATCACTCACACTACCTGACCGAGCGAAAACCAAAAAGCACGAGTACCGAAGTGCAAACGACCGTTGCAACGATAATTATAGAAACATTGCTCGTTTCGCTTGAGAGGATCGTATATGTCGCTACTATCCACAAAAGCGCGATGGTGAAAGCGACCCACGGATACTTCATAAATTATGAATCTTGAATTTGCTCATAAAACCTCTCGCAGAGAAGTATACAATTCCGGGTACTTCTCGGCAAGTGCGCCTATCTGGTATATAAGTTTCTGCTTGGTGTGTTCGAGGCGCCGGATTGCCCTCCTTTTTTTGCT